>JAOPWH010000044.1 GCA_025965795.1 Blastococcus sp. | reverse complement strand
CGTCCTCTTCCGCGCCCACCGCGGAGCAGCTGCCCGCCCGGACCGCCGCGGTCTGGGCCGCCCTCGACCCGCTGGTCGGCGCCGGCACCCCGCTGCGCGTGCTCGACGTCGGCGGCGGCAGCGGCATGTTCGCCGTCCCCCTCGCCCAGCTGGGGCACGACGTCACGGTGGTGGACCCCAGCGCCGACGCCCTGTCCACGCTGCGCCGCCGGGCGGACAACGCCGGCGTGGGCGACCGCGTCCGGGGGGTCCAGGGTGACGGTGACCTGTTGCACGCGGTCCTCCCGCCCGAGGACGGCGACGGGTACGACCTTGCTCTCTGCCACTTCGTGCTGGAGGTGGTCGACGACCCGGCGGTCACCCTCCGCGAGATCGCCCGGGCACTCCGCCCGGGGGGCCAGGTGAGCGTCGCGACCGCCAACCGTGCCGGAGCCGTCCTCGCCCGCGCCCTCGGCGGGCACCCGGTGGAGGCGCTGGAACTCCTGGCCGACCGCGACCCGGCCCCGGGCCGGGCCCGCCCCGACCGTCGCCGCTTCGGCCCGTCCGACCTGCTCGACCTCGTCGAGGGCGCCGGTCTGCAGCCCGGCACGTGGCGAGGGGTGGCGGTCGTCGCCGACCAGCTCGACGCGTCGTCCGGGGCCGATCCGGCCGCCGTCCGAGCCCTCGAGCTCGCCCTGGCCGAGACCTCGCCCTACCGGGACGTCGCCACCGGCCTGCACCTGCTGGCCGCCCGCCGGTGAGCCGGCCGGGCGTCGGCGCGGTCCTTCCGCCTGATCTCCTGCGACCGCGCTACGGGGAGGCCACCCTCGCCGACGTGCTGCCCGGCGCGGCGGCCGCACTCGGTGTTCGTATCGAGCGGAACACCTTGCCGGCCGACCCCCTGGGGCTGACCGCGGCCCTCGAGGGCGCCCGCCGCGTCGCCGTCCTGCTGATCGACGGCCTCGGCGCCGACCTCCTGCGCGCGCACGCCGATCTGGCGCCGACGCTGGCCGCGCTCAGCTCGCCGGTCGGAGACCTCTCCGCCCCCTGCCCGAGCACCACGCCGGTCAGCCTCGCCACCCTCGGCACCGGGCTGCCACCCGGCAGCCACGGCATCCTCGGCTTCGTCACCAGGATCCCCGGGGACGAGGACCGCACCCTCAACCACGTGCAGTGGGGCGACGATCCCGACCCCGACGTCTGGCAGGCGCGGCGAACGGTCTTCGAGCTGACCGCCGACGCCGGGATCCCTGCCACCGCCGTCGGCCCGTACGCCTACGCCGGGTCGGGGCTCACCCGCGCGGTCTACCGCGGCGCCACCTACACCGGTGCGGTCAGCCACGGCGACCTCGTCGCGCTGATGCTCCGGTCGCTGGCCGCCACCCCGCACGCCCTGGTCTACGGCTACCTCCCGGAGCTCGACCTCACCGGACACGTCCGGGGCGTGGACTCGGCGAGCTGGCGGGCGCAGCTGATCCTGATGGACCGGGTCGTCGAGCAGCTGGTCGACGGGCTCCCGGACGACGCCGGGCTCCTCGTCACCGCCGACCACGGCATGCTCGACGTCCCGCCGGAGACCCGGCTCGATCTCGACGACGACGACTCCGGGCTCGACGACGGCGTCCGCCTCCTGACCGGGGAGCCGCGCGCCCGCTATGTGCACGCCGAGCCCGGCGCCGCCGCGGACGTGCTGGACCGATGGCGCGCGGTGCTCGGCGAGCGGGCCTGGGTGGCGAGCCGCGAGGAGGCCGTGGCCAGCGGCGTGTTCGGCGACGTGGACGGCGCCCTCGGCGAGCGCATCGGCGACGTGGTCGCGCTCGCCCGCGGTACCTGGGCGTTCACCGCGACGCGCCGCGACCCCGGCCCCAGCCGGCTGACCGCCTATCACGGCTCGCTCACGGCCACCGAGCTGGCGATCCCGCTCCTGCTGGCCCGCGGACGGGCCCTCGCCTAGTCCGTCGACCGGTCCAGCGAGACGTGCCAGGTGCGGGAGTGCGCCGGGTGCGTGGCCCGGCAGGTGAGGTGGGCGGCAGCCGTCGAGGGCCGGCTCTCCACGGTGCTGACCAGGTCGCCGTCCGGGCCGGCGAGCGTCACCACCCAGCGCTCCACCTCCGCGCCGGGGGGCGTCTGCTGCACCACCGACGTCACGGGCAGGTCGTCGATGCCCAGCAGACCGAGTTGCTCGCGCGCGGAGTGCTGGGCGGCCTGTCCCGGCGCCGGGACGCCGGCCCGCCCGCGCAACCACGGCAGGGCCACTTCGCCGCGGTCGTGGGCGCGTACCAGCTCGGCGCCGTCGCCGGGAACCTGCCCGTAGTAGAAGCCGTACGGGAGCACGACCACGTTGGCGGCGAAGCGGTCCCCGCCGAGATGGCTGCACTCCCAGACGTCGGCCGGTCCCTGGGCCGGCAAGGCCCGGGCCAGCGGGCGGCCACGCAGTGCGCAGCACGCGTCGTGTCCGCCGTGGGTGCACACCAGGTAGGTGGGGCGCGACGTCGGTTCCCCGGTCGATCCGTCCCAGGGGGCGGTGAGCAGATCGGCGTCCGACGTCCGCACCGACCACCACAACCCCTCGTGCCCGGGGCGGCTGTCGCCGTAGGCCCAGCGGCGACCGGAGTCGGCCAGTCGCTCGCCCGGTCGGCGGACCAGCAGCAGCCGCACGTTCTCCCGCCGCGACCGCTGGGCCAGGAGCGGCGCCACCTCCGCGTCGAACCGCGACTCGCGCAGCGCGTCCCGGCCCCACGGACCGGGCTGCTCGATCAGCAGCCACCGCTGGGCGGGTGAGGCGGTGGCGACGACGGAGTCGCCGCGGGTCAGTGCCCGGACGGAGCAGCGGCTGTCATCGAGCCGGCCGAGCGGACGGGCGGAACCTTCGGGGCGGGACGCTGGATCGGGAGTCACGCCCGGCCGTCCGCGGCGCCCCCGGCGTCGGGAACCGTGCCGATCCCCTCGGTGACCAGCCGTCGGGCGAGGGTGAGCCGTTCGCCGTCGTCGAGTCCGGGCAGGTCGCCCACCTTGAGCTCACCGGCGGCCAGCAAGGCCTCGAGCGCGGGCCGCGCGGCCTCGGGGAAGGTGTGGGTCCGTCGTCCACCGAGGAGACGCACGCCACCGTCCGGGGCGTTCCGCAGGGCACAGCGGAGTCGCTCGCGCAGCCGCAGGACGGTGCCGGTGGTCAGGGCGGCCGCCGCGGCGGACTGGGCCAGCGGGGCGACCGGTGCCGGGCGGACCTGCGCCCAGGCGCTCGCCCTCAGCCGGTCCGCGACATCGGCCGGGTCGAGTCGGCCGAGCCAGCTACGCAGACCCTCGAGCACCGCCGTCACCTCGTCCCGGACGGCGCCGGGGTCGGAGAGGTCGAGGCCGAGCGGCAGGGACCCGCGCATCGCCGGATCGTCGGCGGCGAGCGTCCGGACCAGGTCCAGCGCCGACTCGGCGGCCGCCCAGCGGGTCACCGGATGGATCCCGACGGTGAGGTGCGCGCTGATCTCGCCGAGCGCGGTGGCCGAATGGAGGAACCCGCGGGGCAGATAGAGCACGTCGCCGGGCCGGAGGACGGTGTCGATGACCGGCTCCTGCTCCGCGGCCGCGGCCACCTCGGCGGCCCGGTCGGTCCAGGGCTGGGTGCGCAGCGGATCGGCCAGGACGGGGGAGTAGATGCGCCAGTGCTTCTCGCCGGCCACCTGCAGCACGAAGACGTCATGCACGTCGTAGTGCGGGCTGAACCCGCGCGAGGACGGCGGGGTGATGTACGCGTTGACCTGGGTGGGATGTCCGAGGTCGGCGGCGAGCTGATCGGCGAACTCGATCAGCGGCGGCCACAACCGGTGCAGGCCCTGCAGGACGACGGTGCTGCCGTCGGCGAACAGCCGCAGCACCGCCTCGGAGGAGACCTGGTCGGCGATCTCCGCGCCGGCACCGCCCGAGCCGGTGAAGCGCTTGGGGTCGACGACCACGCCCTCCTTGGCGATCCGGAGGAAGGGCGTGCGCAGGCCCCGGCGGGACAGCAGCTCGTCGACCGCCGGGAGATCGAGCAGATCGGCGAAGGACCGGGCGGGGGCCCCGCTCTCGATGTCCTGAGCGCGGCTGAGCAACGGCCGCCGCGACCAGTACTCGTCGGCGAAGACCTGGGGATCGAGCGCCGTGCAGCGCCGCAGGGCCGGACGGAGCTGCTGCTCCGCCCGGTCCTGGGACGTCGTGTTCTCGGTCAGGCCGAACCGTCCGCGCCGGCATCCGCGCCACCGTCGGCACCGCTGTCCGCGCCACCGTCGGCACCGCTGTCGCCCGCGCCGCCATCGGTACCGCCGGCACCCGCGCCTCCGTCGGCGCCTCCGTCGGCGCCTCCGTCGGCACCGCTGTCCGCGCCTCCGTCGGCGCCGCCGTCGTGCGTGCCCTCGGTCCCCGAGGCTCCGCCGTCAGCCGGTCCCTCCGTGCTGGTCATGTCGTCGTCGTCGAGCGCCATTGCATCTCCGATCCGGTCGTCGCGCCGGTCGCTGTCCGCGACCTCGACTGCGCAGCCCACCATGAACGATCATGCCCACCCCGGTTCCCCCGCGCGATGCGGAGGGGCACGGCAGGGGAGTGCTCGGCGTCAGGCGAGGCGGGGGTCGTCCTCGGACTCGGTGTCGGAATCGTTGCCACCGTCGGCGCCACCGTCAGCCCCGACGTGCCCTCCCCGGTCGTCCGCCTCCTCGCCGCCCAGGTAGTCGCCCTCGCGGATGCTTCCCTCGGCCCGGTCGGCGGGCGTTCCGGAGTCGGGCTCCTCGGGTGGGGCGGTCATGTCGTCGTCGAGCGCCATGTCGGTCCTCCGATCGGTCGGTGCCGGTTCGCCCGGCGTGCTGCCGATGATGGCCATCCCGGCCGCGGGCCGCGCGCCGAGAAGGCCTTCCGGGCCCGGAGCCACTAGGGTCTGACTCGTCGAACACATGTTCGACATGGCGAAAGGGGTCGGCGTGGGTGCGGCCGGGCGGGCGAAGGGCTGCACTGTCCTGCACATCGACATGGACGCCTTCTTCGCCAGCGTCGAGGTTCGCCGGCATCCGGAACTGGCCGGCACGCCGGTCATCGTCGGCGGGGCGGGCAACCGCGGGGTGGTCACCTCGGCCACCTACGAGGCCCGCCGCTACGGCGTGCACGCGGCGATGCCGACCGCCCGGGCGCTGCGGCTGTGCCCGACGGCCACGGTGCTGCCGGGCGACCTGGCGCTCTACGCCGAGGTCTCCCGTTCGGTCATGGCGCTGTTCCGCTCGATCACCCCGCTGGTCGAGCCACTGAGCCTGGACGAGGCGTTCCTCGACGTCTCCGGCGCCGGACGACGGCTCGGCGACGCGGCGGAGATCGGCGAGTACCTCCGCGCCCGGGTCTTCGACGAGCAGGGCATCACCTGCTCGGTCGGGGTGGCCGGCACCAAGTTCGTGGCCAAGCTCGCCTCCACCTCCGCCAAGCCCGACGGGCTGCGCGTCGTCCGCCCGCCCGAGGTCATGGACTTCCTGCACCCGTTGCCGGTCGGCGCGCTGTGGGGGGTGGGACCGAAGACCGAGGAGACCCTGCTGCGGCTAGGGCTGCGCACCGTCGGCGACCTCGCGCACGTGCCGGCGAAGACGCTGCAGCGGGCGCTGGGCTCCGCCGCGGGCACACACCTGCACGAGCTGTCCTGGGGGCGGGACCCGCGCCGGGTGGTGCCGGAGGAGCCGGAGAAGTCCACCGGCCACGAGGAGACCTTCGGCACCGACGTCGACGACCCCGCGGTCATCCACCGCGAGCTGCTCCGGCTGTCGGAACGAACGGCGGGCCGGCTGCGCTCGGGCGGATGGCTCGCCCGAACCGTGAGCATCAAGGTCCGGTTCGCCGACTTCGCCACGATCACCCGCAGCCGCACCCTGGATGTTCCGACCGACGTGGGGCAGGAGCTCTACGACACGGCGCGGGCCCTCTACGACGCGCTGGGTCTCGACCGCGCCCGAATCCGGCTGGTCGGGGTGCGGGCCGAGCGTCTGATCGAAGCCGGCTCGGCGGCGCAGCAGTTGGAGCTGGGCGCGCGGGAATTCGGCCGGCGGGACGCCGAGCTCGCCGCGGACCGTGCCGCCCGCCGCTTCGGTGCCGGCGCCGTCCGCCCGGCCACGCTGCTGCACCACGACGGTCGGCCCGGCCGCGAGACGGCCTCGACCAGCGGGAAGACCCGTCGCCGTTCCCCCAGCGGCGGGCGCAGGAACGCGCTCGGCGGCCACCCGGAGGAGTGATCACCCGACGATCCGAGCGGCGCGCCGCACCGTCGCCTTTCGCTGCCTGCAAACGGCTCGTATCCTCGGAGACACCGTCGGGGGAAGCCCTCCGACGGCCAAGGCTCCGCCCACCTGGAGGTCGACGTGCCGCTCTCCGAGCACGAGCAGCGTCTGCTGGAGCAGATCGAGCGCGCCCTCGTCGATGACGATCCCAAGTTCGCCTC
>JAOPWH010000309.1 GCA_025965795.1 Blastococcus sp. | reverse complement strand
GCCGGTCGGCCGGCCCCGAACCCGAGACGGCGGCGTACGCGGCGGCGCCGTTGCGGGCGGGCGCGGTGGTGCGCGCACGCGCCGGCGACGCGGACGCCAGGGGCGAGGAGGTCATGGGAGCGAGGTGGGCATCCGAGCCCGCGGACGAGCGACCGGACGCCGGAACCGGGACCATCGGCCGGCCCGCGGTGTCGGGAGCGACCTCGGCGACGTAGCGCTCGGTGGCGAAGAAGCCCAGGACGCCGCCCGAACGGACGCGGCGCACGCCGACCACACGGGCCGTCGGGCCGAACTGCTCGCGCGCGGCCGCGATCGCGTCGTCTCGCGAGGCGGCCTCAACGGATCGCAACGGCACCGCTCACAACTCCCAGCGATTCGATCTGCGCTGTCCGGGACACCTCGGCGTAGGAGATCACCGGAAGCCGGGGGAGTACCTGACGCATCAGTCGGGCGAGGGCAGCGCGGATCTGCGGCGAGCACACCAGGACCGGCGACAGCCCGGACCGCTCGGCCTCCTCGAGCAGGCCGCTGCAGCCGTGCACCAGCGCGTCGACGGCGCCGGCGTCCAGGGCGAGCACCGCACCCATGTCGCTCTGCCGCACCGACTCCAGGAGCCGCTGCTCGAACGCAGGGTCGAGGGTGAACACGTGCAGCCGCTCGTCGGGCGTCACGTACGGGTGGCTGATCGCCGGGCCGAGCGCGTTCCGGGCAGCCTCGACGAGGCCGTCCAGATCGCTCGACTGCTTCGCACGTACAGAGAGTGCCTCGAAGATGCGCACCAGGTCCCGGATCGACACACCCTCTTCGAGCAACGCGTGCAACACGCGTTGCACCTCCCCCAGGGTGAGCAGGGTGGGGGTCAGTTCCTCGACCACGATGGGGTGCGTGCGGCGCACCATCTCGACCAGGAGCCGCACGTCCTCACGGCCGAGCAGGTCGGACGCGTTCTGCCGGACGACCTCGGCGAGATGGGTCGTGATGACCGACGACCGGTCGACGACGGTGGCGCCGGCCATCTCCGCCTGACGCTGCAGCTCAATCGGCACCCACTTGGCCGCGAGCCCGAAGACGGGCTCCCGGGTGGCCTTGCCGGGGATGCCCTCGAGGTTGTCGCCGATCGCCAGGACGGTGCCCGCCGGCGAGATGCCCTTCGCGGCCGGGACACCGTTGAGCCAGATGACGTACTGCGAGCCCGGCAGGTCCAGGTTGTCCCGGGTACGCACCAGCGGGATGACCAGCCCGGTCTCCATGGCGACCTTCCGGCGCAGCGCCTTCACGCGGTCCAGCAGGTCTCCGCCCCGCGTGCTGTCGACCAGGTCCACGAGGTCGAAGGCGACCTCGAGCTCCAGCGGGTCGACCCGCATCTTCTCGGCGATGGCCTCCGGCGAGTCGGGCTTCGGCTCGTTGTCGGCGGCGGCGGCCGCGGCCTCGGCTTCCTCGTCGATCTCCGGCGTCTCCGACATGCGGGACGCCATGATCAGGAAGCCCGAGCCGATGATCAGGAACGGCAGCTTCGGCAGGCCGGGAATGATGCACATCGCGATGGCCGCGCCGCCGGCGATGCGGATCGGCTGCTTGAAGCGGCCGAGCTGGGCGATCAGGTCGGTGCCCATGTCGCCCTCGGTGGCCGACCGGGTGACGATGATGCCGGTCGCGGTCGAGAGCAGCAGGGCCGGGATCTGCGAGACCAGGCCGTCGCCCACGGTGAGCAGGGAGAACGTGGCGACGGCGTCGGCGGGGGCCATGCCGCGCTGCAGGACCCCGATCGCGAACCCGCCGATGAGGTTGATCAGCGTCACGATGATGCCGGCGATCGCGTCGCCCTTGACGAACTTCGACGCACCGTCCATCGAGCCGTAGAAGTCGGCCTCGGCGGTGACCTCGTGCCGGCGTTTGCGGGCCTGCGACTCGTTGATGAGTCCGGCGTTGAGGTCGGCGTCGATCGCCATCTGCTTACCGGGCATGGCGTCGAGGGTGAAGCGGGCGCCGACCTCGGCCACACGCCCCGCACCGTTGGTGATGACGACGAACTGGATGATCGTGAGGATCACGAAGATCACCAGGCCGACGACCAGCGAGCCGCCGATCACGAAGTGCCCGAAGGCCTCGATGACCTTGCCGGCGTAGCCGTCGGTGAGCACCAGCCGGGTGGAGGAGACGTTCAGCGACAGCCGGAACAGCGTCGCGACGAGGATCAGCGACGGGAAGACGGCGAAGTCGAGCGGCTTCCTGATCTGCATCGAGACCAGCAGGATCAGCAGCGACACGGTGATGTTGAGGCCGAGCAGCAGGTCGATGACGGCGGCCGGCAGCGGCACGACCAGCATCAGGACGATGGCGACCACGCCGATGGGCACGGCCACCTTGCTCATGCCCTTCACGCGCCCGTCCCAGGGGTGGCGAGCAGGCGACGGATCACGTCCTTCTCATCGGCACCCGCCGGCGCCCCCGGTACCTGGTTCACCGCACCGCCCGTATGTCCTGGCCGACCCCTGGTGCTCAGGTGGCCTGATCAACATCAGGCGGCGGCTGCGGTGGCGGCGGGGCGCTTGCGGCCGGCCTTGGGCAGACCGTCGGTCTCCGGCGGCTCGAAGCCCGGCCGGTGGAACCCGCCCTTCACGCCGCGGGCCCCCATGTGCATGACGAAAGCGAGCACGCGGGCGACGGCGGTGAACAGCTGGGCCGGCACCTCCTGACCCAGGTCGCACGACGCGTGCAGGGCACGGGCCAGCGGGATGTCCTGCACCATCGGCACGCGGTTCTCCTCGGCGAGCTTGCGCAGCTTGGCGGCCACCTCGCCGGCGCCCTTCGCCACCACCCGCGGGGCACCCTTCGTGGGGTCGTACTTCAGGGCCACGGCGACGTGCGTCGGGTTGACCAGCAGGACGTCGGCGTCTTTGACGTCGCTCATCATGCGGTTGCGGGACATCGCCATCGCGGTCGCGCGACGGTGCGCCTTCACGTGCGGGTCACCCTCGGCCTGCTTGTTCTCCTGGGTGATCTCGTACTTGCTCATCTTCAGCTTCTTCATCGTCCTCATCCGCACGACCACGTAGTCGAGGACGGCGATGACGAGCCCGGTGACGGCCACGACGCGGAACATGAGGATGGCCGAGTCGGTGAAGGTGGACGCGACCGCGGACAGCGGCAGCGCGCCCGCCGAGGAGACCAGCGTCTGCGCCCGGTCGCTGGTGACGATCACGACCGTGCCGAGCGCGGCCGTCTTGATCAGCGCCTTGATCGTCTCCCAGAGACCCTGGGTGCCGAACATGCGCTTGATCCCGGGAAAGGGGTTGAGCTTCTTCATGGTCGGCTTCATCGACTTCGTGGCGAAGGTGACACCGCCCTGCGCGGCGGCCGCCGCGGTGCCGACGAGCATCATCCCGAGGCCCAGCGGCAGCACGGTGGTCATGAAGGCGGTCAGCGCCTGGCCCATGAGCACCGAGATCGCTTCGGGCTCCGGGTGCGAGGCCACCGAGTTGATCTGGACGAACAGCTTCTGCACCGCTTCGAAGGTGTTGCCGACCAGCATGGGCAGCAGGACGCTCGCCGTCGCGACGCCCAGCCACGTGCCCAGTTCCTGGGTACGCGGGATCTGCCCTTCCTTGCGCGCCTTCTTCAGGCGCTGGGGAGTCGGCTTCTCGGTCTTCTCACCACCGGGACCGTCTGCGGCCATCAGCCGCTCCGGAGGGAGACCATCGCGCGGACGGCGTGCTCCATCAGGGCGTCGAGCGCCGGTGGCAGCAGCGGGAAGGTGAGCCCGAGCATCGTCAGGGTGAGCAGGATCTTCACCGGGAAGCCGAAGGAGAAGATGTTCAGCGCGGGCGCCGCGCGGCTCAGCAGGGCGAGGGCGACGTCGGAGAGCAGCAGCACTGCCACCATCGGCCCGGCGATCTGCAGCGCGGCGAGGAACATCATCGAGAAGGCGGTCATGATCACCGCCGCCAGCTGGTCGGTGGGCACGTTCCCGCCGACGGGCAGCCCCGTGTACGACGTCGCGAAGCCCTTGACGATCAGCAGGTGCCCGCCGCTGGTGAACAGCAGCGTCATGGCCAGCAGGTAGTGCAGCCGCCCCACCGAGGAGTTCTGCGTCATGGCCAGCGGGTCGTAGGCCGGCTGCAGAGAGAAGCCGCCGGTGATGTCGATCAGGTCACCGGCCATCTGCACGGCGGTGAAGAGCACCTGGACGACGAAGCCGAGCGCCGCCCCGATGACGACCTCGGTGATCGCGGTGACGGCCAGGTACCCGCCGGTGATCTCGGGCAGCGTGGGGGCGATCTGGGTCGACAGCAGCAGGGAGAGGGCGAGCGCGAACGCCCCCTTGACCGGCGCCGGGATCGTCTTGGAGTTGAACGGCGGCGCCAGCAGCACGAACCCGGTCGCGCGCGCCGTCCCGAGCAGGAGGGCCGCCAGCGTGACGGTCGGGACCGAGAGGTCCATCGGGGTCAGGTCCGATCGAGCAGCCGCGGCAGCTGGTCGAAGAGCGTCTGGGTGAAGCTGACCAGCTCCGAGAGCACCCAGTTGCCCGTGACCAGCAGCGCGATCGCGACGGCGATCATCTTCGGCACGAAGGACAACGTCGGTTCCTGGATCTGGGTCGCCGCCTGGAAGAGCGAGATCAGGAAGCCGACCAGCAGGGCGGTGATCAGCACGGGGGCGGCGACCTTGGCCGCCACCATCATCGTCTGCGCCGCGATCTCGGTGACGTCGGCGTCACTCATCAGCCACTACCCCCGTACGAGCCGACCAGGGCTGTGGTGATCAGCGCCCAGCCGTCGACGACCACGAACAGCAGCAACTTGAACGGCAGCGACACGATGGTCGGCGGGACCATCATCATGCCCATCGCCATCAACGAGGCGCTGACCAGCATGTCCAGCACCAGGAAGGGGATGAAGACGACGAGCCCGATGATGAACGCGCTCTTGAGCTCCGACAGCACGAACGCCGGGATCAGCGTCGTCATGCTGACCTCGGCCTTGTCGGCGGGGGCGTCCTCGCCGGAGAGGCCGATCATCAACTTCAGCTCGTCCTCCCGGGTGTTCTCGAGCAGGAAGCCGCGCAGCGGGACCACGCCGGCCTCGTAGGCCTGCGAGACGGTTGCCTTGCCGTCCATGTACGGCTGTACGGCGAGGTCGTTGATGTCGGAGAAGACCGGTCCCATCACGAAGAGGGTGAGGAACAGCGCGATCCCGGTCAGCACCTGGTTCGGGGGCGACGACGGCAGTCCGAGCGCGTTCCGGGTCAGGGCCAGCACCACGATGATCTTGGTGAACGAGGTGCAGAGCAGCAGCACCGACGGCGCGATCGAGAGGACGGTGATCGCCAGGATCAGCGTGATCGAGCTGCTCGGCGAGCCGTCGCCGATGGAGATGTCCACCGTGCCGGCGCCGGGCACGACGGGTGCCACCGGCGCGACGGGCGCGACGGGTGCGACCGGGTCGCCGGGCGCGGCTGACGCCGGTCCGGCGAGCAGGATCGCCGCCACCGTGCAGAGCAGCGACAGCACCAGGACGAGTGCCGCGCGGCGGCGGGACGAGGGGGAAACCGGCCGCGCCAGGGCGCGAGCGGGCGCCGTCATGAGCGCCGGACCGTGCGCTCGCGCAGCTGGTGCACGAGGCTGCCCCAACCGTCCTTGTCGAAGACCGATCCGGCGAGCGCGCCGCTGGTGGGACGGGCGGCCACGACCGAGGACGACCCGGGTCCGTCAGCGTCGACGGCACCGAGCCGGACCGGACGCCGCTCGGCCAGCGCGGCCTCGACCGCCGCGGCGTCCACCTCGGCGAGCAGGGTGACCTGCTCCTCGGTGGCACCGACGACGAGGACGACGTCGGCGATGCGGACCACGTTGAGCGTGCTCGACCGGCCCATGCGCTGGCGGGCGACGATCTCGATGAGGCCGTTGCCCTGCCCGAGACCTCGCTTCTTGGCCAGGCGGGCGGCGAACAGCAGCACTGCGGCGATGAACGCCAGGGACAGGATCAGGCGGATGATCATCCAGGTCATGCGGGTGCAGCCCCCAGCTCGGCGGCGGCGTCGGTCACGATCTCGCTGATCCGCAGCCCGAAGTCCTCGTCCACGACGACGACCTCGCCGCGCGCGATGAGCGTTCCGTTGACCAGCAGGTCGGCCGGCGCGCTGGCGGCACGGTCGAGCTCCACCACCTCGCCGGGGTGCAGGGAGAGCAGCTCCTGCACGGTCATCCGGGTGCGGCCGATCTCGACGGTCACCTCCATCGCGACGTGGCGGAGGAGGTCGAGGCTGCCGCGCTGGGTGCGCGTCGCGGGCAGGGTCACCTGGAGGGCGAAGGTCGCCTGGTGCTCGCCGTTCGCCAGCAGGGGCACCGCGACGAACATGCCCTTGTCGCGCAGGCCGTCGAGCGCGGCGACCGGCTCCTCGATCCGCTCGGAGGCGATGCGGACCCGGCCCAGGGTGGCCGCGGCGGCCTCGAGGGCCGGGCGCAGCGCGGCGGCGACGTCCAGCCTGCCCACGGGGGAGTTCTTCAGGGCCTCGACGACGTCGGCGGAGACGACCAGGACGATGTCGCCGCTGACCTCGCCGGACAGCCCGGCGGCGACGGCCGACGCGGCCCCCGGGGGAAGCGGCACCGAGTCCGGGTCGCTGACCGGGGCTCCGGGAACGAGCTCAACCGTGGAGGGCACGAGCGCAGCCGCGGCACGGGCCGCCGCGGCGACCACCTCCGTGACGGTCTGGGAGTCCTGGGACGAGTCGGTGCGGGGGGCGCTCATGCGGTGTCCTTCGCGGCGTACGGGGTCGGGACGATGGCTGCGGCCAGTCGGCGACGGTGGTTGCTGGCGATCGCGTAGGCGAACGTCACGTCGTTGGTGGTGACCTCGAGGGGGCTGTCCGGGGGGTGCCGAAGCAGCAGGACGTCACCGACGGCGAGGGAGAGCAGGTCGGCCGAGGAGACCGAGAGCGGCGCGAAGCGGACGCTGACGTCGACCGGTACGAGGTTGAGGCGTGCGGTGAGCGCTTCGGCGGCTCGTTTGCGCTTTGCCAGAGCGGTCTCCGACAGCTGCGGGGAGGCCGCGTTGTTCAGCGCCTGGGCGAACGAGGAGAAGGGCAGCACCAGCGTCGCCTCGCCCTCGCGACTGCCGACCGCCATGGAGAACGTCGCGACCATGACGGTGTCGGACCCCGAGGCGGCCTGCGCGAGCTGCGGGTTGTACTCGAAGCCGTTCAGGGCCGGCTGGAGTTCGGTGATGGTCGCGAACGACCGTGCGAACTCGTCGAGCAGCCGCGTGAGCAGGTGGTTGGTGATGGTGCTCTCCATCGCCGTCATCGGCCGGTTGGGCTGCTCGGCCCGGCCGGAGCCACCGAGCATGTGGTCGACGGTGGCCATGGCGATGTCCAGCGGATAGGCCAGCATGCCCTTGCCCGCCAGGGGCTCGATGGTGAACGTGGAGATGAACACCTGGTTGGGGAGGGTGGCCAGGTAGTCGTCGTAGGAGAACTGCTCGATGCCCACGAGCTCCATGCGTGCGCCTGCGCGCAGGAAGGTCGTGAGGATCGTCGTCGCCTGGCGCGCGAACGCCTCCTGGGCGATCTGCAGGACCCGGACGTGCTCACGGGAGAGCTTGGTCGGCCGGCGGAAGTCGTAGGTGCGGGCCTCGCCGCGCCGGCTGCGGCCCACGCCGGTCGGCACGCTCGGCGGCACGAAGGCAGCCGGGATGCCGGGTTTCGCGGTGGCCGGGGCGCCGGGCGCGGCTGCCTGGGCGTCGTCCCCGGGAGCTGCCGCGGGGAACGACTCGGGGGACAGCGGGCCCGCCTCGCCGGGCTCCGGGCCTGTCTCGGGTGCTGTCACGACGTCCTCATCGGCGGACGAGGGGCCGACCCTGACCGGCGGCGCGGATGCGCCGCCGGTCAGTGGGCAGGGTGTGACGGATGGTGCGGTCGTGCTACGACGTCGCGCAGTGGCCTCGTCCAGGGCACCGGCCCGAGCCTGCGACCGGGTGGAACGGGGTCCTTCGACTACTGGGTGACGTACTCGGTGTAGTAGATCCCCATGACGTCGCCGTCGTAGGCCTCGACGATCTTCTCCTCGAGTGCCTCCTTGAGGGCGTCGCGGGCCCCGGTCACGTCGGCCGGCTGCGCCTGCGAGAACGTCCCGATGATCAGGTCCAGCGCCTTGCTGCCGTCGGGTGCGGCGCCCTCGCCGCCGACCCCCTCGGTCAGCTGCAGGGCGATCCCGATCTTGAGGTAGCCGCCTCCGGCCAGGTTCACGGCGACCGGTTCGAGCGCCACCACCTCGCCGGGCACCGGCTCCTCGGCTGCCGCCTTACCGGGGGCGAGCAGGAAGAAGTAGGCGGCGCCCGCCGCGGCCAGCAGCACCACGGCCAGGATGAGGATCAGCTTCTTCTTGCCGCCCTTGGCGGCGTCGCCGTCGGTCTCGACGGACTTGTCCTTGCTCATGGCGTTACTCCTCGGTGGGCGGCATCGATGCCCGGCAGCAGCGCGTTGGCCTCTGCCGAGGCGGTGGACAGGATGACGATGTCGACGCGTCGGTTCACCGAGATCGCGGTCGGATCCGTGATCGGCACGAGCGGGCGGGTCGACGAGTAGCCCGTCGCGGACATCCGGACCTCCGGCACCCCGTCGCCGGCCAGATGGCGCAGCACGGTGGAGGCGCGATAGCTCGACAGCTCCCAGTTCGACGGCCACGGGCCGCCCGGGGTGACCGGGAGGTGGTTGGCGTGGCCCTCGACACGGAGCACGTTCGGCAGACCGGTCAGCGTGGGTGCGACGGCGTCCAGGATCTTGCGGCCCTCGGGACGGAGGACCGCCTGCTCGGCGTCGAAGAGCACCGCGTCGGCGACGATGTGCACGACCAGGCCGCGCTCGTCGATCTCGTAGCGGGCGGCGTCGGCGAACCCGGCGGCGGTCAGGGCGGCGTCGATCCGGTGCTGGACCGCCGCCAGGTCGTCGTAGGCGGTCCGGGCCTCGGCGGCGACCCGCTTGGCTCGGTCCAGGGCGGCCTGCGCGGCTGCCTTGTCCACCTCGGACTGCTCGGCCTTGTCCCCGGGCGCGATCCCGGCGGCGATGTCCACCGCGGCGGGCAGCGCATCGAGGACCGACCCCTCGGGCGTGGTGCCCGGCAGGGCGGTGATCGGCGCGCCGAAGCTCGCCGACAGGCCGGCGGACAGGGCGGCGAACTTCGCCTTGTCCACCTGGCTCATCGCGAACAGCACGATGAACAGACACATCAGCAGGGTGACCATGTCGGCGTAGGACACCAGCCACCGCTCGTGGTTCTCGTGCTCTTCCTCCACGTGCTTCTTGTGCCGCTTGCGGCCGGGATGCGGAGCGGTGCTCATGCCGCCTCCCGTGCGACCTCACTGGGCGGCACGAGGGCGGTCAGCTTCTGGCGAACGGCGCGCGGGCTGGTGCCGGCCTGGATCTCGGTGATGCCCTCGACCAGCAGCTCCATCTGCGCCGCCTGCAGGTCGCTGATCCGCGTGATCTTGGCGCCCATGGGCAGCCAGAACAGGTTCGCCGACAGGACGCCCCACAGGGTCGCGACGAAGGCGCTCGCGATGAGCGGGCCCAGGCTCTCCGGGCTGGACAGGTTCTCCAGCACGTGGATCAGGCCCACCACGGTGCCGATGATGCCGATGGTCGGCGCGTAGCCGCCCATGGCGGTGAAGAACTTGGCGGCGACCTTGTCCTCGGCCTTCTTGGCGGTGATCTCGCCCTCGAGGACGGTGCGCAGCTCTTCGGGATCGGTGCCGTCGATGCCCATCTGCAGCCCGCGCTTGAGGAACGGGTCATCGATGTCCTTGACCTGGGCCTCGAGGGCCAGCAGGCCCTCCTTGCGGGCCTTCTCGGCGAGGCTGACCAGGGTGGCGATCCGGTCACTGACCGGCGGCACCTTGGTGGGCAGGAGGGCGAGCTTGAACCAGCCGCCGATCTTCTTCACGTCGGCCATCGCCGAGCCGGCGATCGCCGCACCGAAGGTGCCGCCGAAGACGAGGATGAGGGGCGGCAGCAGGACGATCGCCAGGGGGCTGGAGCCCTCCATGATCATCATCGCCAGGAGCGAGCCCAGCGCCAGGACGATGCCGATCAGAGTGGCCGGATCCATGGATCAGCGCTCCTCTCGGCTCGGGAACGGAACGACGGAGGAGACGCCGGCGGGGGAGGGCTCGGCGGGGCGGTACTCCCCGCGGTCCATCTCGTAGGAGGTGGCGAGGATGCCGGCGCGATACTCGCGGATCTCCCGCAGGACCTCGTCCACGCTCTCCGTGACCACGTACTTGGTGCCGTCGACGAGGAAGACCACCGTGTCCGGGTGGGCCTCGACCCGCTCGATGAGGTCGGGGTTGAGCGCGAACCGCTCTCCGTTCAGGCGCGTCACACGGATCACGGGAGGTCCTCTTGCTCGATGGGGGCCCGACAGGGCGGGAACGGCTCGGGGGAGCGGGAATCGCACTCTTGTCATCGGCTCTCGGCGTGTCTGCCTTGAGCCGAACGGCCCGGTCACGGCGCTGGGAGTGACCGGGCCGTGCGTTCATCAGCGCTTCAGGTTGACCAGGTCCTGGAGGATCTCGTCGGAGGCGGTGATCACGCGGCTGTTGGCCTGGAAACCGCGCTGCGCGACGATCAGCCCGGTGAACTCCTCGGCGAGGTCGACGTTGGACATCTCCAGCGCGCCGGAGTTGAGCACGCCGCGACCGCCCTGGCCGGCCTGGCCGATCAGCGCCACGCCGGAGTTGTCACCCACCCGGAAGGACGAGCTGCCGGCCTTCTCCAGGCCGCTGGGGTTGTTGAACGAGGCGAGGGCCAGCTTGCCCAGCGGCTGGCGGAGTCCGTTGGAGTAGACGCCGGTGATCGTGCCGTCGTTGGCGAGCTGGAAGGACTGCAGCGAGCCGAGCTCGTAGCCGTTCTGGTCCGGCGCGGTGACGTCGCTCGTGCCGCCGAACTGGCTGAGGCCCTGGAGGTCCAGTGCGACCGCGCTGTTCCAGCTCGGGAAGGCAGCGGCGTTCACGGTGTTGGGGTTGAAGGTGGCCAGCGCGCCGCCCGCCGGGGCGGTGAGCGCACCGGAGGAGTTGAAGCTGACCGTCGCGTCGTTGACCAGCGTGATGCCGTTGGCGACCACGTCCATGTCCCAGTCGTTCGTGGCCGTCTTGGTGAACGTGTAGGCGACGTTCTGTGCGACGCCCTGGGCGTCGTACATCTGCGTGTTCGTCTGGACGACGGTGCCGACGATGGCGTCGGACGGCAGGTTGCCCTTGACGGTGCCGGTCGAGGTGGCCTTGGGGTTGACCATCTGACCGTAGGGGACCTTGAGGTCGGTGATCGGGCCGTTCGGGTCGACGACGCCCGCGGCGTTGGGCATCCAGCCCTGCAGGATCGAGCCGTCCGGCGTGACCAGCTTGCCGGCGCCGTCGAAGTCGAACGAGCCTGCCCGGGTGTAGAGCTGCTCGGTGCCGCCGCGGGTGACGAAGAAGCCGTCGCCCTCGATCATGAAGTCGGTCGCGCGACCGGTGGACTGCGTCGCGCCCTGGGTCCAGTTGGTGGTGACGGCCGCGACCTTGGTCCCGAGCCCGATCTGCGCGGGGTTGCTGCCACCGCGGTCGGCGGCCGGTGCCCCGCCGGCGCGGATGACCTGGGACAGCGTGTCCTGGAAGACGGTCTGCGAGCCCTTGTAGCCCACGGTGTTGACGTTGGCGATGTTGTTGCCGGTGACGTCCATCTTGGTCTGGTGGGCGCGCAGGCCGGAGATGGCCGAGAACATGGAACGAAGCACGGAAGGAGCTCCTTCGGGGGCGGGTCGGGCGTGCGGAGTCTGGGGTGGGAACGGCTCAGGAAGCGGGGGTCTGTGCGACCTCGGTGATGCGGCCCATGGCGACGGCGACGCCGCCGACCATGGCCGAGGCCTCGGTGGAGTCGGTGCCGAGGCGCACGGAGGTGACCAGGCCGGTCTTCGTCGCGCCCTCGTCGTCGGTGTAGCTGACCGTGCGACCGACCAGGGCGCCGGCGCTGCTCGAGCGTTGGAGGGCCAGCAGTGAGGCGTTCTGCGAGGCGATCTCCTCCAGCTTCTCCACCTGGGTGAAGGTCGCGTTCTGCGCCATGAGCTCGCTGCTGCTCGCCGGGTTGGAGGGGTCCTGGTACTTCATCTGGGCCACGAGGAGCTTGAGGAACATGTCCTTCTGGCTCCCCTGGTCCTTCCGCGTGACCGTGGTGGTGGCCTGGGGCTGCGTCGCGGCAGCCGCGTAGCGCACTGCGTCCGGCATCGTGGGATCAGCTCCTGTTCAGACGAGCATGTCCACGCCGGACGACGTGGATCGGCGGGACGGCGGGGTGGGCCCGCTCCCGGTGGTATCGGCAGGGCGTAGCCACGGTCGTGACCTATCGCCGCGGTCCTGCTGCCCGGCGCGCTCCCCGGAGGTCTGCGGCTGATCCTGCGCGGAGTGCTGGCTGAGCCACGCGCCGCCGGTGTCCCGGTCCACCTCGAGCCGGGAGCAGGTGAGGCCCGCCGTCTCCAGGTCACGGCGCAGGTCGGGCAGCGAGTCCAGCAGTGCGGCGCGCCCGTGCTCGTGGGCACCGCGGAGGGTCAGGTCGACCGAGCCCTTGGTCACGGTCACCTGCACCTCGACCGGCCCCACACTGTCGGGGGTGAGCACCAGAGTCATCGTGTGGGCGCCGTCGGGTCCGCCCCGGAGGACGGCGACCTGGCGGGCGACCTGCGAGCCGACCGGCAGCGCGGCCGCGTCCCCGGTCGCGGAGTCCGCTCCCGCGACGGCCGCGACGGTGGGCGCCGACGGTGCGGTCGCGGCTGCCGGCACGACGCA
>JAOPWH010000285.1 GCA_025965795.1 Blastococcus sp. | reverse complement strand
CCGGCATCATCCCGGCCAACATCACCCAGGCCGGCAAGATCGGGCTGGTCAGCAAGTCCGGGACGCTGACCTACCAGATGATGTACGAGCTGCGCGACATCGGCTTCTCCACCGCGGTCGGCATCGGTGGCGACCCGGTCATCGGCACCACGCACATCGACTGCCTGCAGGCCTTCCAGGATGACCCGGAGACCGAGGCCATCGTGATGATCGGCGAGATCGGTGGCGACGCCGAGGAGCGGGCCGCCGACTTCATCAAGGCCAACGTCACCAAGCCGGTCGTCGGCTACGTGGCCGGCTTCACCGCCCCCGAGGGCAAGACGATGGGTCACGCCGGGGCGATCGTCTCCGGTTCGTCCGGCACCGCGCAGGCCAAGAAGGAGGCCCTCGAGGCCGCCGGTGTGCGCGTCGGCAAGACCCCGTCGGAGACGGCGAAGCTCATGCGGGAGATCGTCGGAGGCTGATGTCCGCGCGTGCGACTGCCCGGTGACCTCCGCCGGGCAGTCGTGCGTTCGGATGTCGCTGCGTCACGGTCGGGCGACAGCGGGCGCATGACGGTTGCGCCCCGGTGTCGGCGACCGCGACGATGCGCAGCGCATCACCCGTCGCTTCCGAGGAGAGCCCTGCGATGACCGCCAGTCAGCCTCCGCAGCCGCCCATGGGCGGTCAGTCGCCGGAGCACGGGCAGCAGCCCGGCCACGGCCAGCCCCCGACCCAGCCGCCGCCCGGCTACGGCCAGCAGCCCCCGGGCCCGCCCGGGTACGGGCAGCCGCCTGCCTACGGGCAGCAGCCGTCCCACGGCCAGCCGCCCTACGGGCAGCAACCGCCTCCGGGATACGGCCCGCCGCCGGGCTTCCCGCAGGGACCCCCTCCGCCCGGGTACGGGCAGCCCCCGGCCGGGCAGAACCCCTTCGGTCAGCCGGCGGGGACGGGTGGAGGCTTCTCCTTCGACGCCAAGAAGCTGAAGATGGCCGACTACGTCATCGCCGGCGGCACGCTGGTCTTCTTCATCCTGGCCTTCTTCCCCTGGTACTCGATCGGCGCGGACATCTTCGGAGCATTCAGCCTGAGTGGCTGGAACTTCGGCAACGTGACGACGGCGTTCCTGCTGCTCCTGCTGGCGGCCGTGTGGACGCTGCTCCCGGCCTTCGTCGACCTGAAGCTGGGCTTCCCGCGCTCGTGGGTCACGGTCGGCCTGGCCGCCCTGGCCTGGCTGCTCACCCTGTTCGCGTGGATCCGTAGCTTCGACGGCGACTTCTCCTTCTGGGCGCTGCTCGGGTTCCTGACGGCGACCGCCATCCTGCTGTTCGCCGTCCTCGCGCTGCTGCCGGAGCTGCGCAACCGCCCCGCTCTGCCCGGTGGGCTGGCGAACGCCGCGCAGTGGGCCAACCAGCAGGCGCCGGAGTTCGGTCAGCAGCAGGGGACCTCGGGACTGCACCCGGCACCTCCGCAGCCCGGATACGGCTCGGCGCCGCCACAGCAGTACGCCCCGCCCGCTCCGCACACGGCGCCGGCTCCGCACGCAGGTGGGCACCACGCCGCTCCACCCCCGCCGCCGCAGCAGTACGCACCACCGCCGAGCGCCCCCCCGGCGCCGCCCGCGGCCGGTGGGTCCACCGCCTCCGGCGAGGGTCACCCTCCCGTCGGCAGCTGAGCTGATCCGCGGTCGGCGGGGGTCGCCCGGCTCCCGCCGACTGCGTTTCGGATCACCCTCGGCGCGTGCACCGGCGAACCGGTGCACGGCCTTGCGAGAGTGGGGACGTGGTCTCGCTGCTGTCCCGCCTGCCCTGGCGAGGGCCGGACGACGGCGGCCGGCGCACCCTGCCCCTGATCTGGCTCACCGTGGCGGCCACCGTGGCGGTCACCGTCGCCGGACTCGTCGGTCTGGGCCTCGCGGTCGTCGTCGTGCAGACCCTCGATCCGGCCGGCGGCCTCCCCGCCGACGGGTCCATCGCCCTGGCCGGTCGTCTCTGGCTGCTCGCCCAGGGCGGGGAGCTGGATCTCGCCTCCGGTCCTCTCGTCCTCGCGCCACTGCTGCTCACCCTGGGCATCGCCTGGGGGCTGTCCCAGGCTGCCCGCGGCGTCACCCGTGCCCACGACGTGGCATCCGCGCGGACCGCCGGCCGGGTGGCCGGCACTGCCGTCGCCGTGCACGTGCTGCTCGCCCTGCTGATCGCGGTCGTGGTCGACACGCGGGATGCGTCCGTGGGCGTCGTCCGGACGGCCGCGGGCTCCGCCGTGCTGGCCGCCGCGGCGGTCGGCTGGGGGCTGGCCCGCGAGTCCGGTCTCCTCGACGCCGCGCTCGAGCGGCTCCCCGGCCCGGCCCGGCCGGTCCTGCGAGGTGTCCTCGCCGGGCTGCTGACCACCGTGGCCCTCTGCACTGCTGTGGTGGCCGTGGCGCTCGCCTCCGACACCGGGGGCTACGCCGCCCTGTCGCGGTCGATGGGCGGCGCGGCGGCGGGAGCGGTCGGCCTCGTCGCACTCGGCGCACTGCTGCTGCCCAACGCCGCCGCTGCGGTGCTCGGCCTGGCCGCCGGGCCGGGCTTCCTCGTCGGCACCGGCACGCTCGTCTCGGTGCACGGGGTGACGCTCAGCCCGGTGCCCGCGCTCCCGCTGCTCGCCGCCCTGCCGGACACCCAGGCGGTGCCGCTCATCGCCTTCGCCTCGCAGGCGGTGCCGGCGATCGCGGGGCTCGTCGCCGGAACGACGGTCGGCCGCTGGTTCACCGCCACGGACGGCGGCTCGGTGGTGGCCGGGCTGACCGGGATCGTCACCGGCGGGCTGCTCGGGGTCGCCAGCGGCGCGCTGGTGTGGATCGCCGGCGGCACGCTCGGGGACGGCGGACTGGCCGAGGTCGGCGCCCCGGCGATCGCCACGGGCATCGCCGTGGCCGCGCAGAGCGCGATCGCCGCCGCCGTGGCCGCCACCGTGACCCGCTGGCGCTCCTTGGTCTGAGCGGTCCTTATAGGGTCCATGCGTGCCCGCAGCCGTGCCGTCCCAGCGGGCCCGGGTCGTCGTCCTGCTCTCGGGAACCGGGTCGTTGTGCGCGGCCCTGCTCGAAGCGACCGACGATCCGGCCTATCCCGCGGCCGTCGTCGCCGTGGGTGGCGACCGCCCGGCCGACGGTCTGGAGCACGCCCGCCGACGCGGCCTGCCGACGTTCGTGTGCGCTCTCCGCGATCACCCGGACCGCGCGGCGTGGGACCTCGCCCTCGCGGCCGAGCTGGCAGCCTTCGAGCCCGACCTGGTGGTGTCCGCCGGGTTCATGAAGCTGGTGGGTCCCGCCGTGCTCGGGATGTTCGGCGGCCGGTTGATCAACACACATCCGGCGCTCCTCCCGGCTTTTCCCGGGGCCCATGCGGTGCGCGACGCCCTTGCCGCGGGGGTGTCCGTCACCGGGGCCTCCGTGCACGTCGTGGACGCCGGTCTGGACACCGGGCCGGTGCTCGCCCAGCGCGAGGTCCGGGTCCGGCCCGGGGACGACGAGGCCCGGTTGCACGAACGGATCAAGGCCGTGGAGCGCGAGCTCCTGGTGGAGACGGTGGCGCAGTTCGTTCCCGCCGTCCTGAGAAGGGACTCCCTGACATGAGCGACCGCATCACGATCCGCCGCGCCCTCCTGGGCGTGTACGACAAGGCCGGCATCGAGGCGCTGGCCGCCGGCCTGGCCGCCGCAGGCGTCGAACTGGTCAGCACCGGCGCGACCGCGCGCCGCATCGCCGAGGCCGGCATCCCGGTCACCCCCGTCGAGCAGGTGACCGGCTTCCCCGAGTGCCTCGACGGCCGCGTGAAGACGCTGCACCCCGCGGTGCACGCCGGCATCCTCGCCGACCGCCGCAAGCCCGAGCACGTCGCTCAGCTCGACGAGCTCGGCATCGCACCGTTCGACCTCGTGGTCGTCAACCTCTATCCGTTCACCGAGACGGTGGCGTCGGGGGCGAACCCCGACGAGTGCGTCGAGCAGATCGACATCGGCGGGCCCGCGATGGTCCGCGCCGCGGCGAAGAACCACCCGTCGGTCGCCGTCGTCGTGGATCCGGCACGCTACGGCGACGTCCTCACCGCCGTCGCCGCCGGCGGCTTCACCCTGGCCGAGCG
The DNA here is from genome assembly GCA_025965795.1 of Blastococcus sp. Classification (GTDB taxonomy): domain Bacteria; phylum Actinomycetota; class Actinomycetes; order Mycobacteriales; family Geodermatophilaceae; genus Blastococcus_B. The sequence continues at coordinate 4,176 of JAOPWH010000285.1, read as the reverse complement.
GCAGCAGCTCGCGGCCGCGGCGTTCCGGCACACCGCGAGCTATGACATCGCGGTCGCCTCGTGGATGGGCAGCGTCCTCGCCCCGGACACCGACACCGTCTTCCCGTCCTGGGTCGGGGCGAGCTGGGAGCGGTCCGCCGTCCTGCGCTACGGGGAGAACCCGCACCAGGGCGCCGCGCTGTACCGGGGTGTGACGCCGGGGCTGGCGCACGCCGAGCAGCTGCACGGCAAGGAGATGTCCTACAACAACTACCTCGACACCGATGCCGCCTGGCGGGCCGCGCACGACCACGCCGATCCCTGCGTGGCGATCATCAAGCACGCCAACCCCTGCGGGATCGCCGTCGGCGCCGACATCGCCTCCGCCCACCGCAAGGCGCACGCCTGCGACCCGGTCTCGGCCTTCGGCGGGGTGATCGCGGCGAACCGCGAGGTCGACCTGACGATGGCCGAGCAGGTCGCGGAGGTGTTCACCGAGGTCGTCGTGGCGCCGTCCTTCACCGACGACGCCGTCGCCGTCCTGACCGGGAAGAAGAACATCCGGTTGCTCCGGCTGCCGCACGTGCCCGGGCCCGGCGCCGAGCTCCGCCCGGTGAGCGGCGGGCTGCTGCTGCAGGTCAAGGACCGCCTCGACGCCCCTGGCGACGATCCGACCACGTGGACCCTGGCGACCGGTGAACCGCTGGACGCCGCCGGCCTGGACGACCTCGTCTTCGCCTGGCGCTCGGTGCGGGCGGTGAAGAGCAACGCGATCCTCCTGGCGCACGACCGGGCGACCGTCGGAGTCGGCATGGGTCAGGTCAACCGGGTGGACGCCGCCCGGCTCGCCGTGACGCGGGCGGGCGAGCGGGCCGGCGGCTCGGTTGCCGCCTCCGACGCGTTCTTCCCGTTCGCCGACGGACTCCAGGTGCTCCTCGACGCCGGCGTGCGCGCGGTGGTGCAGCCGGGCGGGTCGGTGCGCGACGAGGAGGTCGTCGCGGCCGCGGCCGCGGCGGGTGTGCCGCTGTACCTGACCGGCACCCGCCACTTCGCGCACTGATGCGCGGTCGCCCCCACGTCGGCCCGCCGGAGAACGGCGCGGAGGTCGAGGGCGAGGACTACGCCCGCGTCGACTGGTGGGGTGCCGAGCTGGACGGGGTGACCTTCACCCGGTGCCGGTTCGACGACGCCGGCCTCGAGGAACTGGTCACCCGGCGGTGCGTGTTCGACTCCTGCGTCCTCACCGGCGTCCGGATGAGCGGCTCCCGTCATCTCGGGACGGCGTTCCTCTCCTGCCGGTTCGACCGCGCGAAGCTCTTCGACGTCACCTGGGACGGCTGCAAGCTGACCGGCTCGCAGTTCCCCGGCGCGCAGCTGCGGCCGATGACCTCGATCGAGTGCGACTGGAGCTACGCCGCCCTCCGCGGAGCCGACCTGTCCGGGCTGGACCTGTCGGGTCAGCGTTTCCGGGAGGCCGACTTCACCGACGCCGACCTGCGGGAGTCCGACCTGACCGGGGCCGACCTCGACCGCGCCCGGCTGCAGGGCGTCAAGCTGCGAGGCGCGGACCTGCGCGGAGCCTCCATGGACGCGGTGAACTGGCGGGCGTTCGAGCTCACCGGTGTGCGGCTGGACCTGGTGCAGGCCGTGCAGTTCGCCCGCGCCCACGGGGCCCTCGTGGCCGACTGAGCCGCTCTCAGCCGCGGTGGGCAGGCGTGTGCGTGCCGTACGTCGGGCCGGTGAGCAGCGCCTTGAGGCTGCCGAGCAGGCCGAGCACGGGGACGGCGATGGCGAACCAGAACCCGACCGAGAACCCGCCGAACCGCCACTGGTCCTGGGCGAGCGGCACGAGCACCCCGGCCGCGGCCAGGGCGGTCACCAGGAGCGCGAGGGTGCCCAGGAAGCGGTGCGAGCGCGCCGGCACCAGCATCAACAGCCCCAGGACCAGCAGCACCCCCCCACCCAGGACGACGGTGAGCGGCTGCCAGAAGCCGGAGTCGCCCAGGTTGCCGATCTCGTCGAACCCGCGCCACACGAGCTCGAGACCGCTGTCGTCACGGTCGGCCAGCCAGGGGAGCAGCAGGCTGATCCCGGCCGCGAGCCCGGCCAGCACCAGGAGGAGTCCCGCGGCGGTGTCCGCGCGACGGAAGCCGACCGGGCCGGCGGAGTACTCGGGCGCGGTCGAGGCCGTCGCATCCGTGTCCGGCGTGTCCGGCGTGTCCGTCGGGACCGGTGGGGCGCTGGGGACAGGCGCCGTGGCGGCTCCGTAGGCGGTCGCGCCGGTCGCGTGCGGCAACGGTTCCTCGGTCGTGGCCGGCGTGCTGTCCGCGCCCTCGCTCATGTGCATCCCTTCGACAGGGCAGCGTGGGGAGACGCCGCAGGCTCGGAGCGTAGGACGGCGGCACGCGCCGCGGGAGCCTTCGGGCAGACTGTCGCTCGTGCCCGCGACGATCCTGGACGGCAAGGCGACCGCCTCGGCGATCCGCACGGAACTCACCGCACGCGTGGCGGCTCTGACCGCGGCCGGGCACCGGCCCGGGCTCGGCACGCTGCTCGTGGGTGACGACCCGGGCAGCCGCTGGTACGTCAACGCCAAGCACTCCGACTGCGCACAGGTCGGCATCGCGAGCATCCAGCGGGAGCTCCCGGCGACCGCGAGCGAGGCCGACGTGCTGGCCGTTGTCGCCGAGCTGAACGCCGATCCCGGGTGCACCGGTTACATCGTCCAGCTGCCCCTGCCACCTCAGATCGACGAGGCCACGGTGCTGGAGGCGATGGACCCGGCCAAGGACGCCGACGGGCTGCACCCCGTCAACCTCGGCCGCCTGGTGCTGAACGTCCCGGGGGCCCTCCCGTGCACGCCCGTCGGGATCGTGGAGCTGCTGCGGCGTCACGACGTGCCGATCGCCGGCGCGGAGGTCGTCGTCATCGGCCGCGGGATCACCGTGGGCCGCCCGCTCGGGCTGCTGCTGACGCGGCGCAGCGAGAACGCCACCGTGACCCTGTGCCACACCGGGACCCGGGACCTGGCCGCGCACGTGCGGAACGCCGACATCGTCGTCGCGGCCGCCGGCGTGCCGGGGCTGGTCACCGCGGCGATCGTGAAGCCGGGCGCCGCCGTGCTCGATGTGGGCGTGAGCCGGGTCGACGGCAAGATCGCCGGGGACGTCGCCCTGGACGTGCGCGAGGTGGCCGGCCACGTCGCGCCGAACCCGGGGGGCGTGGGCCCGATGACCCGGGCGATGCTCCTGCAGAACGTGGTGCTCGCCGCCGAGCAGGCCGCGGCGCTCGACGCCCTCACCGCCTGATGCTGCCGGCCATGACCGCCCGCCCGCCGCTCTACGTGCGCCGGCCCTTCCTCGCGGGCCTGATCCGTCAGCTGCCCCTGCTGGCCGTCCTGGTCACAGTGGGCATCGGACTGCTGCTGGTCACCTTCGAGCACTGGCGGCGGGGGCTGGTCGTCATGGGCCTCGCCCTCGTCGGGGCGGCGCTGCTGCGGCTGCTCCTGCCGGTGCGCCGGCTCGGTTTCCTCGCCGTCCGCAGCCGGCCGGTCGACGTCGTGCTGCTCGGCGGCATGGGTCTGGCGCTCACCGTGATCGCTCTCTCGATCCCCGGCGTCTGACCCGCTGGGGCGGGTTCGGCCCGGCGGAGATAAGTTGGCCGCCATGGCAGAGAAGTCCAGGAACGGCAAGGTCACGGTCGTCGGTGCCGGTTTCTACGGCTCCACCACCGCTCTCCGGCTCGCGGAGTACGACATCTTCGAGACGGTCGTGCTCACCGACATCGTCGAGGGCAAGCCCGAGGGCATCGCGCTGGACATGAACCAGTCGCGGCCGGTCGAGGGCTTCGAGACCAAGGTCGTCGGCGTGGGCGGCGGCTCGTACGAGGGCACGGAGAACTCCGACGTCGTCGTCGTCACCGCCGGCCTTCCGCGCAAGCCCGGCATGAGCCGCATGGATCTCATCGAGACCAACGCCAAGATCGTGCGGCAGGTCGCGGAGAACATCGCGCAGACCTCGCCCGACGCCGTCGTCATCGTGGTCTCCAACCCGCTCGACGAGATGACCGCCCTGGCGCAGCTGGCCACCGGCTTCCCGAAGAACCGGGTCATGGGCCAGGCCGGCATGCTCGACACCGCGCGCTTCACCAACAACGTGGCCGAGGAGCTCGGCGTCCCGGTGTCGTCGGTGCAGACGC
>JAOPWH010000154.1 GCA_025965795.1 Blastococcus sp. | reverse complement strand
GGCCGGCACCGAGTCGGGTCGGAAGTGCACGTCGAGGAGGCGTCAGATGGCGTTCAGCTGGAAGCTCTACGGGGACGGCAAGACCCCGCCGTTGGGCGAGGCGGTGGCACCTGACGAGCGGTTGTCGTGGCCGCGGACGGTCGGCATCGGCGCTCAGCACGTGGTCGCCATGTTCGGCGCCACCTTCGTCTTCCCCCTGATCATGGGGTTGGACCCCAACCTCGCGATCATGATGAGCGGGTTCGCGACCATCATCTTCCTGCTCATCGTGAACGGGAAGGTGCCCAGCTACCTGGGCACCAGCGCCTCGTTCGTCGGTGGGGTCGTGGCCGTACGCGCCCAGGGCGGTGACTCGGGCGACGTCGTGGGCGCCATCCTGGTGTCCGGCGTCGTGCTGGCCCTCGTCGGTGTGGTGATCCACTTCATGGGCGCCCGCGTCGTCAACAACGTCCTCCCGCCGGCCGTGACCGGCGCCGTGGTCATGCTCATCGGCTTCAACCTCGCGCCGGTGGTGGCCAACGTCTACTGGCCGCAGGACCAGTGGGTCGCCCTGGCGACGATGTCGTTCGTCATCGTGGCGTCGCTGGCGCTGCGGGGCTTCCTCGCCCGTATCGCCATCCTCCTGGGTCTGGTGTTCGGCTACCTGCTGTCGGTACTGCTGGACGTGACGGCCGGCCCGATCACCTCGGTGCTGGGCGGTGCGACCGAGGCGACCACGCACGACCGGATCAACTTCGCCACCGTGGGCGACGCCGACTGGTTCGGGCTGCCGAACTTCACCGCGCCGAGCTTCTCGCTCAACTTCTCGCTGCTGGTGCTGCCGGCGATCATCGCCCTCATCGCGGAGAACGCCGGGCACGTCAAGGCCGTCTCCGCGATGACGAAGCGGGACCTCGACCCGGTGCTCGGTCGGGCCATCGCGGCCGACGGCATCGCCACCGTCGTCGCCACCTCGGTCGGCGGTTCCCCCACGACGACGTACGCCGAGAACATCGGTGTCATGGCCGCCACCCGGGTCTACTCGACAGCCGCGTACTACGTGGCCGCGGTCGTGGCGATCCTGCTCGGGCTCTGCCCGAAGTTCGGCGCCCTCGTCAACATCGTCCCCGGTGGAGTGCTCGGCGGGATCACCGTCGTCCTCTACGGGATGATCGGCCTGCTCGGCGCGAAGATCTGGAAGGAGAACCGGGTCGATTTCGCGAACCCGATCAACCTGGTGCCGCTGGCCGCCGGGATCGTCATCGCCATCGGCAACGTGAGCATGAAGATCACCGACACCTTCTCGCTGACCGGCATCGCGTTCGGTGCGATCGTCGCCGTCGTCGGCTGGCACGTGGCCCGCGCGATCGCTCCGGCCGAGATGAAGGCGTCCCAGTTGACCGAGGAGAACCCCCTCGAAGGCCGCGGGGGTGGCGCCCACCGCGGGGATGGTGAGGCCGATCCGGCATCGATGGACCAGTACGGCCGCCCGGGTGTCACCGGGTCCCGCACCCCTGGAGAGGGCACGCTCAACCGGTGAAACCAGCTCCCTTCCATTACGCAGACCCCGGCACCCTCGAGGAGGTCCTCGCGGTCCTCGGCCAGGAGGGCGCCAAGGTGCTCGCCGGTGGCCAGTCGCTGCTCCCCCTGCTCTCGATGCGGCTCGCGGCGCCGGCCACGCTGGTGGACATCAACAAGGTGCCCGGCCTCGACGCCGTCGAGGCCACCGGCGACGGCGTGACGGTGGGAGCTCTCGTCCGGCACAACGCACTGCTGCACGACGCCGCCGCCGCCCGGGTCCAGCCGCTGCTGGCCCGGGCGACGGCGAACGTCGCCCACCCGGCCATTCGCAACCGGGGCACCACGGTCGGCTCCATCGCGCACGCCGACCCCTCGGGCGAGATGACGTCGGTCCTCGCCCTCACCGACGGCCACGTCACGGTCGCCATGCCGTCCGGCCGGCAGACCGTCGGGTGGCGCGACTTCTTCGTCGGACCGCTGGAGACCTCGATCTCCGGTCCCGCGGTGGTCACCTCCGCCTTCTTCCCTGCACTGCCGCCGCGCTCGGGGACCGCCTTCGCCGAGATCGCCCGACGCAAGGGCGACTACGCGGTCTGCGGCGCCGGCGTCGTCGTCACGCTGGACGCCGGCGGCCGGGTCGCCTCGGTCCGCGCCGCCTACGTCTCGGTAGGCCTGACGCCCGAGGTGCACGACCTGACCGACGCGGTCATCGGCCAGCCGGCGGAATCCGCCGACTGGGCCGCCGCCGGGGCGCTGGCGCGCACACTGGTCGATCCCGACACCGACATCCATGCGAGCGCCGACTACCGGCGCCTGCTGGTCGGCGTCCTCACCGAACGCACGCTCGTTTCCGCTGCTGCGGAAGCAGTGGGGAGAACTGCTGCATGACGAATGTCGACATCGAGCGCACGGTCACCGTCACGGTGAACGGTGTTCCACGTGAAGCAACCGTGCCGGTGCGCCGGCTGCTGTCGGACGCGCTGCGCCACGACCTCGGGCTGACCGGCACGCACGTCGGCTGCGAACACGGCGTCTGCGGGGCGTGCACGGTGCTGGTCGACGGCGATCCGGTGCGCTCGTGCCTGATGCTCGCCGTCCAGGTGGACGGGCGATCGGTGACCACGGTCGAGGGCCTGGCCCGCGACGACAACCGGGGCGGGCAGGTGCTGCACCCGGTGCAGGAGGCCTTCCGCGAGTGCCACGCCCTGCAGTGCGGCTTCTGCACGCCGGGGTTCCTGATCACCATCGCGGCCGGGCTGGAGAAGCGGGACAACACCGTCGAGCTCACCGAGGAGGAGGTCGACGACATGGTCGGCGGCAACCTCTGCCGCTGCACGGGCTACGCCAACATCAAGAAGGCCGTGCACCACGCCGCCGCCACCATGCGGGACGCCGGATGACGACGAAGCTGTTCGGTGAGCCGGTCCGCCGGCGCGAGGACGCCCGGCTGATCGTCGGCAAGGGGCGCTACCTCGACGACATCGGCCACTCCGCGCTCGCCGCCGCCTTCGTGCGGTCGCCGCACGCGCACGCCCGGATCACCGACATCGACGTCGAGGGCGCTCTGGACGTCGAAGGTCTCGTGGCGATCTACACCTACGAGGACCTGCACGGCGCGATGGCGGAGCCGCTGCCCGTGCTCATCCCCCACCCCCAGCTGACCGCCGCGCGCACCGGTCATCCGCTGGCCAACGGCGAGGTGAATCACGTCGGCGAGGCGGTGGTCATGGTGGTGGCGACCGACCGGTACATCGCCGAGGACGCCGCCGAGCGGATCGTCGTCAGCTACGAGGAACTGCCGGTCGTCGTCGGCGTCGATGCCGCCCGCGAGGCGGCGCACGCCGTGCACGACGAGATCCCCGACAACGTCGGCGCCCGGCACCACCAGGAGACCGGCGACGTCGAACCGGCGCTGGCCGCATCGCCGCACACGCTGAGCTTCACCCAGTACATCGAGCGCAGCGCGAGCATGCCCATGGAGGGCAAGGGCGTGCACGCGCGGTGGGACGCCGACGACCGGTCGCTGCGCGTCTACTCGAGCACGCAGGCGTCGACCTCGGTGCGGGCGGCGATCGCGGCGAAGCTCGAGCTCTCGCTGGAGAAGGTCGAGGTGGTCGCGCCCGACGTGGGCGGCGGCTTCGGCGTGAAGATCGTGCACCCGTGGCCCGAGGAGCTGCTGGTGCCGATGGCCGCCATCGCGCTCGGCCAGGAAGTGAAGTGGTCCGAGGACCGCCGCGAGCACTTCATCTCCTCGGCGCACGAACGCCAGCAGCGGCAGGACGTCACCGTCGGTTACGACGACGACGGCCGGATCACCGCTCTCGACGTCCACGTCTGGCACGACCACGGCGCGTACACGCCCTACGGGATCATCGTGCCGATCATCACCGCGACCCAGCTGGTCGGGCCGTACGTGATCCCGGTGTACCGGGTGATCGTGGAGAGCGTCTACACGAACACCGTCATCGTGACGCCGTACCGCGGCGCCGGCCGGCCCCAGGCCTGCTACGCGATGGAGCGGACGATGGACCGCATCGCCGACGCGCTCGACCTGGACCGGGCCGTCGTGCGCGAGCGGAACCTCATCCAACCTTCGCAGTTCCCTTACGACCAGCACCTGACGTTCCAGGACGGCCGGCCGGTCATCTACGACTCGGGCGACTACCCGGGCCTGCTGGACAAGCTTCGGGCGTTGGTGGACTGGTCCTCCGTCGAAGACCTGCGGGCCCAGGCCGCCGCGCGCGGAAAGCTCCTCGGCATCGGGATGGCGCTGTACGTGGAGGGCACCGGACCCGGGCCGTACGAGGGCGGGCACGTGCAGGTGCTCGGCAGCGGCAAGGTGCTGGTCGCGACGGGGCTGACGTCGCAGGGCCAGGGGCACGAGACGTCCTTCGCGCAGATCGTCGCGTCGGAGCTCGGGGTGCCGATCGAGGACGTCGAGGTGACCACCGGCGACACCCGGCGCTTCCCGTACGCCGTCGGGACGTTCGCCTCGCGGGCCGCGGTGATGAGCGGCAACGCGATCGCGCTCGCCGCGCGGGGTGTGCGGGAGAAGGCGCTGCGGATCGCGGCAGACGTGCTCGAGGTGGACCCCGGCGACCTCGAGATCGACGAGGGCCTGGTGCAGGTGAAGGGGGTGCCGGGCACGTCGATCCCGCTTCGGACGGTCGCCGTGCTGTCCAACCCCCTGCGGTACGCGTTCGACGAGGCCGCGAAGCAGGCGACCCAGTTCACGACGCACGACGACACCAGGCCGCCGGTGGCCGAGGGCGATGCTCCGGGGCTGGAGCACCGCGACTACTACTCGCCGATCCGGTCGACGTTCGCGTCCGGTGCGCACGCGGCGGTTGTCGAGATCGACACGCAGACGTGGGAGATCGACGTCGTGAAGTACGCGGTGGTGCACGACTGCGGCAACGTGGTGAACCCGATGATCGTCGAGGGCCAGGTGCACGGCGGCGTCGCGCAGGGGGTGGCCGGGGCGCTGTACGAGCGGATGGCCTACGACAAGGACGGGCAGCTGCAGAACGCCTCGTTCATGGACTTCCTGATGCCGTACGCCTCCGAGGTGCCCGACATCGACATCGACCACCAGCAGACGCCGTCGCCACTGAACCCGCTGGGCATCAAGGGCGCCGGTGAGGCCGGGGTCATCCCGGGGACGGCGGCGATCGCGTCGGCGATCGAGGACGCGGTGGGACGTCGGATCGCTGCCATGCCCATCTCCCCCACCGAGCTGTACGACCTGATGCGCAACGACGACACGGAACTGACCGAGGCGCACCGCCGCCGGTCCGGAACAGGAGCGATGGCATGAACCTCGACGGCTCTGCGGTGCTGCACGGCTCGCCCGACGAGGTCTGGGCGGTGATCACCGATCCTGCGGTGCTGGCGCGGACCATCCCGGGCTGCGAGACGCTCGAGCAGGTCGGCGACGACCAATACAAGATGAACGTGACGGTGGGCGTCGGCGCGATCCGCGGCACGTACGCGGGGGAGGTCCGCATCTCCGACCAGCAGCGGCCGACGTCGTACGTGATGCACGCGTCGGGTGCCGGTGGGCCGGGCAACGTGCGGGCGACGGTGACGATCAACCTCGAGCCCAACGGCGAGGGGACGGCGCTGACCTACTCCGCCGATGCCGTGGTCGGTGGAGCAGTCGCGGGTGTGGGCCAGCGGATGATCTCCGGCGTCGCCAAGCGGATGGCCGGCCAGTTCTTCAAGGCGATCGACGACGAGCTCACCGGTGCCGTGGTGCCGATCAGCGCAGCCCCGTCGGCTGCGGCAGCCAGCGACGCGTCCCTGGTGGTCGGTGCCACTCCGGCCGCGGCGGGCCGCACGTTCACCGGCCAGGCAGGCGTTCCCGCGGGAACGTCCGGCGACACGCAGACCCTCCTGCTCGGCGCCGCCGGCGGCGCCCTCCTGACGCTCATCGGCGTCCTGGTGGGCTACCGCCTCGGCCGTCGCAACGTCTGACCTGCGGCTACCGGCTCCCACTCCGCGACGCGTCGTCCCTCCTCCCGGCGACGTCCGCCGCCGGGCAGCCCGTCTCGGACGGGCACGGCGCGCCGGTACGGCTGGTCGCGCCGGGACGACGCGGCTCCTGGTCGGTCAGGTGGGTGGAGCGGATCGAGGTCGTCGACGCACCGTGGCGGCGTCAGCCTCCGTTCCCGCTCCACCAGCTCCTGAGTCGCAGTGCCTCAGACGGTCAGTGGGATCCCGGTCTCGCGCTCGGAGACCTGCCACAGGACGTCGATCTGCTTCTGCAGGTCCCATCGGCGCAGAATCGGTCGCCGCACCGCCGGGCCGTTGGAGCCGAACCGCGGCGCGTAGAGCTCCCCACCCTTCGCCTGTGGATCCGTCGCGGCCCGCAGCTGCGGCCGAGCGCCCTCGAACGGCGTCATGCCCGTACGCGCGGTCAGCGCCTCGAAGAACGCCCCCGTCCAGCCGGCGCCACCCTCGCGGACCGACCGCGCCTGCAGGTCGGTGTGGGACAGCCCCGGGTGCGCGATCAGGCTCTGCGCCGCGACCCCGGCGCGAGCGAACCGCCGCTGCAGCCCCAGCCCGAAGTGGAAGTTGGCCATCTTCGCCTGCGCGTACGCCGTCCATGCGCCGTAGTTCTCGCGCAGGTGCGGGTCGGCCGGGTCCAGTGCCCGCAGCGCCCGGTGGCGCGCGGTGCTCGTCACCGTCACCACCCGCGCGGCGGGCGCCTTCAGCAGCGCCGGCAGCACCTGCGCCGTGAAGGCCCAGTGCCCCAGATGGTCGACGCCGAGCTGCATCTCGAAACCGTCGACCGTCGTCCGCGGCGGCATCGCCATCACCCCGGCGTTGTTCACCAGGAGATCGACGTGCTCATGCGCGGCCAGGATCGTCGAAGCAGCAGCTGACACCACGGACAGATCGCCCAGGTCCAGCGGCACGACCTCCAGCGACGCCGAGGGATACCGCTCCCGGATCCGCGCCTCCGCCGTGGCCGTCTTCGCGGGGTCACGGGCGGCCATCACCACGTGCGCGCCGGCGCCGGCCAGTGCGAGCGCCGTCTGGAGGCCGAGCCCACCGTTCGCGCCGGTCACCACCGCCGTCCGATCGGTCAGGTCGGGGATGTCGCGCTCGGTCCAGGCCATGGGCCGACGATAGGCGCGCTCGTGACCAGGATCAGGACGCGCTGAGGGCCCTCTCGATCGGATCGAGAGGGCCCTCGGCGTGCGTCGGTCGGAAAGGTCAGCCGGCCTTGAGGGTCGGGTAGTCGGTGTAGCCCTCGGCGCCCGGGCCGTAGAAGGTCGCGGCGTTCGGCTCGTTCTCCGGGTGCTCACCGGCCCACCGCTCGACCAGGTCGGGGTTGGCGATGACGGGGCGGCCCACGGCCACGGCGTCGGCGTGCGACGCCTCGATCAGCGCGATCGCCTCGTCCCGGGTCGTGATCCTGCCGAAGCCGCTGTTGGCGATCAGGTGCCCACCGAACCGCTGCCGCAGCTCCTGCACCAGCTCACCGGCCGGCTCCTCGTGCAGCACCGACAGGTAGGCCAGCCCGAGCGGGCGCAGCTGGTCCAGCAGCGAGCCGTAGGTCGCCAGCACGTCGTCCCGGTCGGTCTCGAACACGTCCTGGATGTTGTGCTCGGGCGAGATGCGCAGCCCGACGCGGCCGGCGCCGACCGCCTCGACGACCGCCGTCACGACCTCGACGACGAAGCGCG
>JAOPWH010000254.1 GCA_025965795.1 Blastococcus sp. | reverse complement strand
TCCTCGAGCAGAAGAAGACCGGCCGTCTCGTGCGCCCGTCGGCCCGCTACATCGGTCCCGACCCGCGCAAGCCCGACGAGGTCGAGGGCTGGGACACCATCACGACCAAGTAGAAGGACCCCGTCCTCCCCACCCTTCGCAGGCCCAGGGCGGGACCCGGGACGGGGCCACGCGCGCTCTGAGAGGCACTTCCCGGATGAGCATCACCGTCCCCGCCGAGCTCCTGCCCGCGGACGGCCGGTTCGGCTGCGGCCCGTCCAAGGTCCGGCCCGAGGCGCTCCGGGCGCTCGCCACCGACGGCGCGGCGATCATGGGCACCTCCCACCGTCAGCCGGCGGTCAAGGGTCTGGTCCGCCGGATCCGTCAGGGGCTGACCCAGCTGTTCGACCTGCCGGACGGCTACGAGGTCGTGCTCGGCAACGGGGGGACGTCGGCGTTCTGGGACGCGGCGATCTGCGGGCTGATCCGGCTGCGCAGCGCGCACGGCACCTATGGCGAGTTCTCCGCGAAGTTCGCCTCGGGTGTGGCGGAGGCACCGTTCCTCGACGACCCGGTGATCGCGAAGGCAGCCCCGGGCTCACTGGCCCTGCCGACGGCCGAGGACGGCGTGGACGCCTACGCCTGGGCACACAACGAGACCTCCACCGGCGTCATGGCCCCGGTCCAGCGGCCGGCCGGGACGCCGGACGCCCTGGTCCTCATCGACGCCACCAGCGGCGCCGGCGGCCTGCCGGTCGACGTCTCGCAGACCGACGTGTACTACTTCGCCCCCCAGAAGAGCTTCGCTGCCGACGGCGGACTGTGGGTGGCACTGATGTCGGCCGACGCGCTCGCCCGGGTCGCGGAGATCAAGGCGTCGGGCCGGTGGATCCCCGGGTTCCTCGACCTGTCCATCGCCGTCGACAACTCGTCCAAGGACCAGACCTACAACACCCCCGCCGTGGCCACGCTGTTCCTCCTGGCCGACCAGATCGACTGGCTGCTCTCGCTCGGGGGGCTCTCCGGCGCCGTCGAGCGCACCCGCAGCTCCTCCGACCGGCTCTACGGCTGGGCGGAGAAGTCGGAGTACGCGACCCCGTTCGTCGCCGAGGCCGACCAGCGCTCGCTCGTCGTGGGCACCATCGACTTCGCCGACCCGGTCGATGCCACGGCGCTGGCGAAGGTGCTGCGGGCCAACGGCATCCTGGACGTCGAGCCCTACCGGAAGCTCGGTCGCAACCAGCTGCGGGTCGGTATGTTCCCCGCCGTCGACCCCGACGACGTCACCGCGCTGACCGCCTGCATCGACTACGTGGTCGAGCGACTCTGACATAGGACCCCCTGCCCCCCACCGCTCGCGAGCTCGCGCCGGGCCCCTGCCGGGCGCCGTCTGCGGCTCGCCGGAGGCGAGTGTGGTTCCCGGTTCCCCGTCCGGGCGCACCGACGGCGCGCGCCGGCGACCCTCGCGGCCTCCTGGCCGCCCGGTCTGCTCCTGGAGCGCGGCCAGGTCGCCGGCATGCACGCCGTCCGCAGCAAGACGACCGGGGAGGTCCTCGGGGCCCGCCGGCAACGGCTGCTCCAGCACGACGGTCGACTGAGCACGGCGGCTCAGCCGAGCAGCCAGGTGTCCTTGCTGGCGCCCCCGCGGTCGGCGCTGGTGACCAGGGAGCCCTGCCCCAGTGCCACCCGGGTCAACGGGGCCGGCAGGGCACGCGGGGTCGGACCGGCCACCGAGAACACCCGCAGGTCCACGTGCCGCGGCTGCAGCCCGCCCTCGACGAGCGTCGGCGCGGTGGAGAAGTCGACCAGCTCCTGCGCGACGAAACGGTGCGGCGCGGCCGCCACCTCCGCCTGCATCTGGGCCAGCTCCGCCGCCGAGCAGGACGGGCCGAACACCGCGCCGCGGCCGCCGTACCCGGCGACCGGCTTCAGGACGAGCTCGTGCAACCGGTCGCGGACCTGCGCCCACTGACCGGGGTCGGCGAGCACCCAGGTGGGCACCGAGCCCAGCAGCGGCTCCTCGCCGAGGTAGAAGGAGATCATCGCCGGCACCCAGGCGTAGGCCGCGGCGTCGTCGGCGACCGCGTTGCCGGGCACGTTGGCCAGTCCCAGCAACCCGGCCCGCACCGCCTCGGTCAGCAGCACGTCGACCGGCTGACCGATCGGCGTGCGGTAGGCCCCGAGGGCACCGTCGTCGAACCGCCGGTAGAGGACGTCGATCCCGAACCGCATCCCGTCCGCCAGTACCTCGACACCGCCGTCGATCCGCGGCCAGACGTCGGCTGCCCGGACGAGGGGCACACCGAGCGCGTCGGCCAGCAGCCGGTGCTCGAACCACGCGCTGTCGGTCTCGCCGGCGCTGAGCACGGCGATCCGCGGCGGGCCGGCACAGGACGGCGGAGCCGCCGCGGCCAGGCCGGCGCGCAGCAGCGGCACGGCATCCCAGGGATCCACGTGAGCCGGTCCGCCCGCGGGGAACAGCTCGGGCATCGCGGCACGGGCGCTGTCGCGGTTGGCGAGTGCGTAGCCCAGACCGGACGGCACCTGAAGGCTGTCCTTCACCGCCAGCCACGTCCCGCTCGCCGACCGCAGGAGGTCGGTCGCTGCCAGGGCCGCGCGCGGCTGACCCGGCCAGGCCATCCCCACCGCGTGCGGGTTGTGGCCCGGGCTGTGCGCGACCGCCCACTCGGGGAGCTCTCCGGCCCGGACGATGTCGGGGGCACGGTCGGGGTCACCGCGCCGTCGGCCGGCCGCGCGGTAGGCGTCGGCGAGGAACGCGTTGAGCGCACGGTGCCGCTGCTCCACACCGGCGGCCACCCGCGTCCACTCCGCCAGGGGGATGACGCGGGGCAGCGGGTCCAGGGGGAAGGGGTGCAGTTGCTGACGACCGTCGGCCCACCCCGCGACGGCGACCCCACGCGTCCGCCGTTCGCTGGCCAGCGCGGTGGCACCGGCGGCCAGGCCGGCCGGACCGAGCCGCGCGAGCATCGGCCCGAGCGGGGCGTACGCGCCGGTCAGCCGGCCGTCCGGGTCGATCGCCTCGTCGGCGTGCGCTGCGGGATAGCCGGCGAAGAGGTCCGCGCTCACAGCCAGCGATCGAACCAGGCGGCCACCTGGGCGCTGAGCTCGACGAGATGCTCCCGCCCGACGACCGTGTGGCCCTCGCCCGGGAGGAGCAGCAGTTCACTGGTCGCACCTGCCGCCTGGAGCGCCTGGTGTGCCTGGACCGACTCCGCGACCGGGACGTTGGTGTCGCGGTCGCCGTGGGCGAGCAGCACCGGCGACGTGAGCCGCGCGATGGAGGTCATCGGCGAGATCCCGGCCAGCATGTCGCGATCGGCGACCGGGTCGCCGTACTCCGTGACCGAGGCGGCCGCCATCCACGGCTCGGTACCGGCGAAGAACGTCCGCAGGTCGCTCATGCCGGCCAGCGTGGCCCCCGCTGCGAACAGGTCGGGCCAGCGGGTGAGTGCCACGAGCGTCAGGTAACCCCCGTAGGACCAGCCGTGCGACCCGATCCGGCCCGGCTCGGCGATCCCGGCCGAGACCAGCGCCTCGACCGTCGTCCGGACGTCGGCGAACGACGCCTCGCGGAACGGCCCGTCGTCGGCGCACATGAAGGCCCGCCCGAATCCACCCGAACCCCGCACGTTGGGGGCGAACACGGTGAAACCGGCGGCCACCAGGCTCTGCGCGACCGGCGAGTACGCCGGCCGCTCCTGCCCCTCTGGTCCACCGTGGAAGCTGACCACCGTGCGGTTGGCGCGGGAGACCCCGCGCGGGGTGTAGAGCCAGCCGGAGAGCGGCACACCGTCGGGCGCCGCGTAGTCGTGGCGCACCGGCTCGACGAGCAGCGCCGGATCGGGCCGGCCGAGCCCCGTGGCCAGCGCGGTCGGGGCCGCGTCCGTCGTCAGGGGAACCGTCCACAGCGCGCGCGGGGACCGCGGACCGGTCAGCTCGGCGACCATGGTCGCGCCGTCGGCCGCCAGCGACCAGCCCGGCATGACCGGCTCCGGCAGCGGAATGGCCCGGATGAGGGTTCCGTCCGCGAGGGAGTGCAGGCAGAGCTCGGTGACTCCGTCGACCGTCCAGACCGCCAGCACCGTGCCGTTCCCCAGGACGGCGTAGCCATCGAGATCGGCGTCGGGGCGGTAGAGCACGGTTCGGCCCTCTCCCGGTTCGCCGTCGGCGGAGAGCGGAACGAGCACGAGTCCGGCACGGTCGGTGCCGGGGAGGCCGGGCAACGACGCCCGGAGATGGATCGAGGTCCCGTCAGGGCCGAACCGGCCGTCCTCGGAGGCGAGGCCTCCGCGCGCGTCCAGCGCCAGTACCCGGCGCTGGACCCCGGTGGCCACGTCGATGACGACGATGTGCCGGTAGCCCCGCGGACCGCGCCGGGCCAGCACGAAGCGCTCGTCGGCGGACACCGAGGTGGCCGAGAGGAAACCGCCGGTGGCCAGGGTCGACCGGGTCCCGGCCAGGACGTCGACCAGCACGACATCGGCGTCGGGGCCGTCGCCGGCCGCGATGGAGCACACGTAGTGGCCAGGTCCGGTCCACCCACCGGCGAAGACGGTGGCCCGCGGGTCCTCCCCGGCGAGCATCCGGTGGTCGGTTCCGTCGGCACGCACGGCGTGCAGCTCGGCACAGATCGAACCGCCGGGGCTGACCAGGTACGCCAGCCAGGCGCCGTCCGGGGACCAGGCGACCGACACGACCTCCTCGGCGGGAAGGGAGAGCACGGCGGGCAGTTCGGGGGCCCTGACACCGGCCACTTCCAGCCGGGGGATGCCGGACCGGTCGGTGACGTAGGCGACCCGGCTCCCGTCCGGCGAGAGTGCGGGGCACCAGGCGCCGGCTGCGCCGGCGATCTCCCTGACCGCCTTCAGCACGGACACGGACAGCGGGTCGGTCCGGTACGCCGGGAGCCGGGCGGGCTGCACCGGGGCATGCGGCGCGAGGGACCGGTCGGTCAGCGGGACGGTCATCGCACCTCCTCTGGTGGTTCCGGCCGCGGGTCGTGCGGCCGGGCGTCGTGCACTCCTGGCCTGCAACGCGTACCACTGTGCCCAGCACGCGTTTCGGGGGTGTGACATTGCTCCTCATCGGCGCCCGGCAGTGGGTTCCGAACCCCCCGGGAGAGGGAACGGCCGCGCGGTGTCCGCGCGCGCCACGCCGGGCCGCCTGCCGGACGGCCCCGCGGCCCGCCGATAGCCTCGGGCTCCGGTCTCTCGTGGGGATCGGTCCGCGCACGTTGCAGGGAGGTCGGCCATGCGCACACTGCGCCTCGTGGCGCTCTCCGACGACGGGAAGAGCTTTCTCCTTGCGGTGGACGGCGAGAACGCCACCGACGGCGAGACGTTCGAGCTCCCGATCGACGACCGCGTACGTGCCGCGGCCCGGGGTGACTCCCGTCGCCTGACCCAGATCGACGTCGACCTCGGCACCGAGCTACCGCCGCGGGTCATCCAGTCCCGCATCCGGGCCGGCGAGACGCCCGAGCAGGTGGCTGCCGCTTCCGGGACGCGCGTCGAGCGGATCATGCGCTTCGCCCATCCCGTGCTCCAGGAGCGCGCCCGGGTGGCCGAGCAGGCGCAGGAGGCGCGGGTCCGGCTCTCGGAGGGCTCCCCCAACACGACCCTGCAGCGCTTCATGAGCGACCGGCTGCGACTCCTGGACAGCGACGTCGAGGCCGTCCAGTGGGACGCCCACCGCAACGACGACGGCGCGTGGCTGGTCACCGGGGCGTGGCGGGCGGGCGACAAGTCGGGCACCACGCGGTGGACCTTCGACATGCCGGCGCGGATCGTCACCCCCTACGACGCGGCGACGACCGACTTCGCCGAGGGCACCCGGCTCGTGCGCGTCGTCCCGGACGTGCCGCTCGGGCTGGCCACGGCGCCGAGCCACCGCGCACGGCCGGTCAGCGTCCTGCGCGACAACAAGCGGTCCGACGAGACGGCGCGCGGCCCCGAGAACGACGACCCCTACGACCCGGAGGTCGACGGGCACAGCACCGACGTCCTGCCGCCGGAGGCCCTGGGCGGCGACCTCCCCACCGACCTCGCCACCGGCGTTCCGGCGGGTGTCCCCGCGGGCATTCCCGCCGGCTTCCCGCCGGGCCTGTCCCCCGACGACGAGCACGTCCGGGACGTCCACCCGACCAATGGCTTCGCCGACGGCGACCGGTCGGTGGAGTCGCTGCTCGACGAGGTGGCCGAGCACGACACCGTGGTGCTGGCCCGCCCCGACGGGGATTCCGACTCCGACGACCCGCGGGTGCGCATCCCGGCGTGGGAGGACATCGTCTTCGGAGTCCGTCGGCACCGATAGAGCGTCGCGGTGGGCGGCGTGAGCCGCCGGGCGGGTCCCGATCGGGCGAGGAGTAGCGGATCGCCCGTAGGGTGGCGCAGCCGTTGTCGTTCGAACGTCGATCCTGGAGGCCCACGTCCGTGCCTCAACCGTTTTCTGAGCGCCTCGGGACCCTGCGGGACCGCTTCCAGCACATCCCCCGCCTGTGGCGGCGCGTGCACGACGTCCGTGGTGGCGTGCCGGCGCAGGTGCAGCTCGGGATCCTCCGGGCGGTGGTCCTGGCCGCCCGTCCGCTCGGCCAACGCGGCGCGCACCGGGTGACCTGGCGGCTGGCCCGCCTGTTCGGGCCGGACAACGACGCTGTCGTCGAGACCGGCCACGGCCGCTTCCTCGTGCCGCTGGGCGACGGGTACGCGGTCAAGCTGCTCGACCCGACGTACCACTACGAACCCGAGCTCGAACCGTACTTCGCCGCGGCCATGCGGGCCGGCTGCGCGTTCCTCGACGGCGGCGCGAACCTCGGCTACTGGAGCGTCGTCGCCAGCCACGAGTGCGACGAGCCCGG
This sequence comes from Blastococcus sp., assembly GCA_025965795.1. GTDB lineage: Bacteria > Actinomycetota > Actinomycetes > Mycobacteriales > Geodermatophilaceae > Blastococcus_B. Next base: position 8,319 of record JAOPWH010000254.1, on the reverse strand, counting down.
GCGCGTGGTCGCCGTCGAGCCCGTGCCGGCCATCTTCGACCGGCTTCGGGAGAACGCCCGGCTCAACGCCGACCGCTTCGTGTGCGAGCAGGCGGCGCTGTGGTCCGAGCCCGACGTGGACCTCACCATGGCCAGTCACCCGCAGTGGCACGCCGGCTCTCGCGTGCTGCACGGCCCACGGGCCGCGGCCGAGGGGCAGTACACGACCCGCGTTCCCACCACGACCATCGACCGCGTGGTGGGCCGCTACTGGCCGGACCAGCGGCCGCTGCTGATCAAGCTCGACGTCGAGGGCGCCGAGTCCGCCGCGCTCGCCGGCGGCGAGGACACCCTGGGCAACCGCGACGTGGTGCTGATCTACGAGGACCACGGCAGCGATCCCGAGCACACCTCGACACGGGCGGTGCTCGAGGTTCTCGGCTTCCGGGTCTACGCCTGCACCAGGAACGGGCCGGTCGAGATCGGCGAGCTGGACGACGTGACGCCGATCAAGACCGACATCGTCCACGGCTTCAACTTCCTCGCCTTCCGTCCCGGCAGCACGGTCGGGCCCGCCATCCTGGCTGCGGTCGCCTGACGCCGGCCCCGGTCGCGGCCGGGCGCTCCGGCACGGCGACGCGAGGGGAACGGCAGCCCTCCGACGGCCCCCGGGAGCATGGGCCCGGGAAGCGAAACTCGTTCGCTCCGGTCACTACCTGCGCCTAACCTCGTCGGCGACATGGACAACGCCCCGCACGCCGCCCCGATCGACGACCGGGGCCGGCTCTCGGCACTGCTGCGCCTCTGGCCCTTCGCCCGCCCCTATCGCGGGCTGGTCGTCGTCACCTTCACCGCGGCACTGTTCGCGACGCTGGCCCAGCTGGCCGTCCCGTTGCTGACGGTCGCCGTGGTGGACGGTCCGATCGCCGACGGCGACCGGCGCGGGCTGATCCCGCTGCTGGCCCTGGCACTGCTCTTCGGCGTCGCGGAGGCGGCACTGTTCTTCCTGCGCCGCTGGGCCATGAACCGCAGCTCGCTGCGGATCGAGCGGGATCTGCGGGACGCGATGTACCAGCGCCTGCAGCGGCTTCCCGTCGCCTTCCACGACCGCTGGGGCTCCGGCCAGCTGTTGTCCCGCGCGACCACCGACGTCTCCACGGTGCGGCGCTTCGTGGGCTTCGCCGCGGTGTTCCTCGCCGTCAACCTGATCACCTGCGTCGTCGTCCTGGTGCTGCTGATGCTCACCTACTGGCCGCTGGGCCTGGCCGTCCTGCTCACCACGGTGCCGCTCACGTTCCTGGGCCTGCGCTGGGAGCGCCGGTACAACATCCAGTCCCGCGCGGTCCAGGACCAGCAGGGCGAGCTGACCACCGACGTCGAGGAGGCGGTCCAGGGCATCCGCGTGGTGAAGTCGCTCGGGCGCAGCGGGATGGTCTTCGACCGGTACGACGCCAAGGCCAGGGCGCTGCGGCACATGGAGCTGAAGAAGATCCGCACCCTCGCGCTGCTGTGGTGCATCTTCGAGCTGCACCCGCAGGTCACGCTGGCGGTGATCCTCGTCGGCGGCGCGATCGCGGTGAACACCGGCGCGCTCACCGTCGGCGGGCTGATCGGGTTCGTCGCGCTCTTCACCGTGCTGCTCTGGCCGATCCTCTCCCTCGGGTTCCTCTTCGCGTTCGCGCAGGAGACCGCCAGCGCCTGCGACCGCATCGGCGAGCTGCTCGACGAGCCGATCACCGTCACCGACCGGCCCGGCGTCCGGCCCGCGGCGGTCGCCTCCCCGGCCCGGCTGCGGTTCGAAGCGGCCGGGTTCACCTACCCGGGCTCTGCCTCGCCCGTCCTCCACGGCATCGACCTGGACGTCGCACCAGGCGAGACGGTGGCGCTGGTGGGGGCCACCGGTTCGGGCAAGACCACGCTCACCGCCCTGGTCGGGCGGCTCTACGACGTCACGGCAGGACGGGTGACCTTGGACGGCGTCGACGTCCGCGACCTGCCGCTGGCGCAGGTCCGCAGCGTCGTGGCCACTGCTTTCGAGGACGCGACGCTGTTCTCGATGAGCGTCCGGGAGAACCTCGCCCTCGGGCGACCCGACGCGGGCGACGCGGACGTCGAGGAGGCGCTCCGGGTGGCGCAGGCGGAGTTCGTGCACGACCTGCCGTGGGGCCTCGCGACCCGCATCGGCGAGCAGGGCCTGTCGCTGTCCGGCGGTCAGCGTCAGCGGCTCGCCCTGGCCCGCGCGGTCCTGGGCCGGCCCTCGGTCCTGATCCTCGACGACCCCCTCTCCGCGCTCGACGTGCACACCGAGGCCCTCGTCGAGAAGGCGCTGCGGAACGTGCTGGCCCAGACCACGGCGCTCGTCGTCGCGCATCGCGCCTCGACGGTTCTCCTCGCCGACCGGGTCGCTCTGCTGGCCGGCGGCCGCATCACCGCCGTCGGCCGGCACAGCGACCTCCTGGCCGAGGTGCCGGAGTACCGCGATCTGCTCGCCCAGGACTCCGAGCTCCGCGACGCCGAGTTCGCCGAGGTGGCGTCTTGAGCGCGTCGTCACCGGCCACCGGGCCGGCGTCGGACGCCGCGGAGAACTGGCGCGGGGTCGCGACCGAGGACACCGACGAGCTGTCGACCGGGGCGGGGGTGTTCCTGCGGGACCGTTCCCGGCGGCTGCTGGGCGAGCTGCTCGCGCCGCACCACCGCGCCCTGTGGGGGCTGCTGGCCACCATCACGGTGCAGAACATCGCCTGGCTGGCCGGGCCGTTCCTGATCGGCGTCGGCATCGACGTCGCGGTTCCGGCGCTGATCGACGGGAACGTCCGGCCGCTGGTGTGGATCACCGTCGCGATGCTGGGCGCGGCCGCGGTGGACACCGTGCTTCGGTTCGTGTTCCTCACCTGGTCCGGCCGGGTCGGGCAGATCATGCTGCTGACCCTGCGGCGCCGCGTGTTCACCCACGTCCAGCGGCTACCGCTGTCGTTCCACGAGCGCTACACGTCCGGGAAGACGATCAGCCGGCTGACCAGCGATGTCGAGGCGCTCGCGGAACTGCTCGACGAGGGCCTGGACAACCTGGTCACCGCCCTGTTCAGCGTGCTCACCATCGGGATCGTGCTGGTCGCCCTCGACCCGCCGCTCGGCCTGGTGGCGCTGCTGGGCTTCCCGGCGCTGTTCTGGGTCGCCCGTTGGTTCCAGCGGAACTCCACGGCCGCCTACCGGCGCACCCGCGAGACGATCGCAGCGCTGATCGTGCAGTTCACCGAGACCTTCGGCGGGATCCGGGCGGTGCAGGCGTTCCGGCGCGAGCCCCGCAACGACGAGCTGTACGCCGCGCTGAACGAGGACAACCGGAAGGCACACGACCGGGCGTTCTGGCTCATCGCCGTGTTCGTCCCGGCGGTCACGCTCATCGGGAACCTGGTCACGGTCGCCGTCCTCGGCTACGGCGCGCTGCGCGTGATGGACGGCGCCCTGGCCGTCGGCACGCTGGTGTCGTTCCTGCTCTACCTGCGGCGGTTCTTCGACCCGCTGCAGGACGTCGCGATGTTCTACAACTCCTACCAGTCGGCGACGGCGGCTCTGGAGAAGCTCTCCGGCGTGCTGGAGGAGCGGCCACTGGTGGCCGAGCCGGCCGATCCGACGCCGCTACCGGAGCCGCGCGGTGAGCTGGTGTTCGACGCGGTGCGCTTCGGCTACACCGGCTCCGTCGTGCTGCCGCACCTGGACCTGCGGATCCCCGCGGGCGAGACGGTCGCGCTGGTCGGCGCCACCGGGGCGGGCAAGTCGACGCTCGCCCGCCTGGCTGCCCGCTTCTACGACCCGACCGGTGGCGCGGTGCGGCTCGACGGCGTGCCGCTGGACCGGTTGACCGACGCCGATCTCCGCCGGGCGGTGGTCATGGTGACGCAGGAGAGCTTCCTGTTCTCCGGCAGCGTCGCCGACAACATCTCCTTCGGCCGGCCGGGGGCCGGCCGGGACCAGATCGAGGCGGCCGCGCGGGCGATCGGGGCGCACGAGTTCATCACCGCCCTGCCCGAGGGCTACGACACCGACGTCAGCAAGCGCGGTGGACGGCTGTCGGCCGGACAGCGGCAACTGGTCAGCTTCGCCCGCGCGTTCCTCGCCGACCCGGCGCTGCTGATCCTCGACGAGGCGACCAGCTCCCTCGACGTCCCCAGTGAGCGGCTCGTCCAGCGCGCGCTGCAGACCCTGCTCGCCGACCGTACGGCGGTGATCATCGCGCACCGGCTCTCGACGGTGGAGATCGCCGACCGGGTCCTGGTCATGGAGGCCGGCCGGATCGTCGAGGACGGCTCCCCCGCCGACCTGGTGGCCGGCACCGGGCGATTCGCCGATCTGCACCGTGCGTGGGCCGACAGCCTCGTCTGACAGCGGGAACAGCCTGATCGGCCGGCGAGTTGATCAGGGCATGTCAGCATCGGTATCCATGCCCCTGGGTGGCGTGCAGGTCGGCTCCTACGACAGCTACGAGCAGGCGCAAGCCGCCGTCGACTACCTCTCCGACGAGAAGTTCCCGGTGGAGAACGTGACCATCATCGGAACCGACCTGCGGATGGTCGAGACCGTGACCGGCCGGTTGACCACCGGCCGGGCGATCGCCGCCGGAGCCGCCGGCGGCGCCTGGTGGGGTCTGTTCGTCGGTCTGCTCCTCGGCATCTTCTCCTCCGACGGCAGCGCGTGGATCGGCGCGGTGCTGACCGGCCTGCTCATCGGGCTGGTGTTCGGCGCCCTGTTCGGCTGGATGGGTTACGCCGCCACCCGCGGCCGCCGCGACTTCACCAGCACGAGCAAGATCAGCGCCAACCGGTACGACGTGATGTGCAACCCGGCGCACGCCGAGGACGCCCGCGCGATGCTGGCTCGCTTCTCCCTCCGCGGCTAGCCACAGGGCCCCCCTGCTCCCACCGCTCGCAGGCCCGCGGCGGGGGCCTGACGGAGGGTCGCGAAGGCGATCGCCGCTGCGGCTGCCACGCCGAGCGAGTCGACGTCCGGGCGCATCGGGATCCGCGCGCGCACCCGCGCGGCCTGCTGCGCCTCCGGACTGAGGCCCGGTCCCTCCGCGCCCAGCAGGACCGCCGTGCGCGGGTGCGCCGCCGGATCGACCGACGTGAGGTCGACGGCGTCGGCCGCCGGGGTCAGCGCCACCGTCAGATAGCCCGCGTCGTGCACCGTGGCCAGGTCGGCCGGCCAGTCGGACAGGATGGCGAACGGCAGCGCCAGGATGTGCCCCATCGAGACCCGGACCGACCGGCGGTAGAACGGGTCGGCGCAGCGCGGGTCCAGGAGCAGACCGTCGATCCCCAGCGCGAGCGCCGACCGGGCGATCGAGCCCAGGTTCTCCGCATCGTTGAGCGCCTCCAGCACCGCCAGCCGCCGCGGGGCCGCGGGATCGGGGCCGGTGAGCAGCTCGTGCAGATCGGCGGGCGGGCGGCGGTCGGCAGACGCGATCACCCCGCGGGTCAGCCGGAAGCCGATGACCTCCGACAGCACCCACTTGTCGGCCTCGTACGCCGCGACGTCGTCCGGCAGGTCGAGCGCAGCCACCCGGCCCGGGACGCCGAACACAGCCCGCACCCGGTAGGTGGAGGCGAGCAGGCGCTGTACCGCCGGAACACCCTCGACGATCACCGGCCCCGACCAGCGTGGCGCCCCTTCGGGCCGGTCGCCGGCCTTGAGATTGCGGAAGTCGGCCACCCGCGGATCGTCCGGGTCGGTGATCAGTTCAGGAGCGGGCACGGCGCGATTCTGCCCGGTGGGCCTTCCGCGTCCTTCCGCCGTCCCGGAGCGACGACATCGGCGACGTCGTCGCCACGGGACCGGGACCATGGACTCCGTTGACATCTCTCCGAACTCATCTAGCGTTGAGTTCATCAGTTGTTGAGTTTCGGAGGTCGCCATGGAAGCCGCCGTCACCGTCTCCGGGCTCGTCGTCGACCGCGGTCGTCGCCGGGTGCTGCACGGGCTGAGCTTCGCCGTCCCGCCGGGTCAGGTGACCGGACTGCTGGGGCCGAGCGGCAGCGGGAAGACCACGCTGATGCGCGCCCTCGTCGGCGTCCAGCGGGTGCGCTCCGGGGAGGTGACCGTCCTGGGCGCGCCGGCCGGCACCCCCGCCCTGCGCGCCCGGGTCGGCTACGTCACCCAGGCGCCGAGCGTCTACGACGACCTGAGCGTGCGGGAGAACGCGCGGTACTTCGCCGCGCTGTACGGCATGAGCGCCCGCGAGGCCGACGCCGCGATCGCCGACGTCGGACTCAGCGATCACGCCGGCCAGTTGGTGGGTGACCTGTCCGGCGGGCAGCGGGGCCGCGCCTCGCTGGCCTGCGCCCTGGTGGGGTGCCCCGAGGTCCTGGTGCTCGACGAGCCGACCGTGGGCCTCGACCCCGTGCTCCGGGTCGAGCTCTGGGGGCGCTTCCACGCGCTCGCCGAGGCGGGGACGACGCTGATCATCTCCAGCCACGTGATGGACGAGGCAGGTCGCTGCGACCGGCTTCTCCTGCTCCGCGACGGCGAGCTGCTCGCCGACTCCACGCCGGCGCAGCTGCGCACCGACGGACGGTCCCAGGACCTGGAAGAGGCGTTCCTCAACCTGGTCCGCGCCCGCGAGGAGGTCGCGGCATGAGCGCCGCGAGCACCACCCTGGAACGCACACGGCCCGCTCACGTGAGCCCGCGGCTGACCGCGGCCACCGCCGGGCGGGTGCTCCGTCAGCTCCGGCACGACCACCGCACCATCGCGATGATGCTGGTGCTGCCGAGCGTGCTGCTGGGCCTGCTCTACCTGCTGTGGAAGGACCTCCCGACGATCCCGGGCCAGCCCAGCATCTTCGACCGGGTGGGTCTGACCATGCTCGGCATCTTCCCGTTCGTCGTCATGTTCCTCGTGACCAGCATCGCGATGCTGCGCGAGCGCACCTCGGGCACCCTCGAACGCCTGCTCACCACTCCCCTGGCCCGGCTCGACCTCCTGTTGGGCTACGGGCTCGCCTTCGGACTGGCCGCGGCGCTGCAGGCGCTGGTCACGGTGGGCATCGCGACGACGGTCTACGGCCTGGAGGTGGCGGGGTCGATCACGCTGGTGGTGCTGATCGCCGTCGCCGACGCCGTCCTCGGGGTCGCACTCGGGTTGCTGGCCAGCGCGTTCGCGCGCACCGAGTTCCAGGCCGTGCAGTTCATGCCGGTGATCGTGCTGCCGCAGTTCTTCCTCTGCGGGCTGCTCGTCCCGGTCGACCAGATGGCCGGCTGGCTGCAGGCGATCAGCAACGTCCTGCCGCTCACGTACGCGGTCGAGGCCCTGCAGGAGGTCGGGCGGTCCGCCGCGGCGACGGGCACGATGTGGACCGACATCGGGATCGTCGCCGGCGCGGCACTTCTCGCCCTCGCGCTCGCGGCGGCGACGCTGCGGAGGAGGACCAGCTGAGCACAGTCCCCGGCCGGCGCCCGGGCCGGCGCCCCGGCAACCAGGACACCCGGGAGGCGGTGCTCGCTGCGGCGCGCACCGCGTTCGCCGAGCGCGGCTTCGACGGCGCGACCATCCGCGCGATCGCCTCGTCCGCCGGCGTCGACCCCGCGCTCGTGCACCACTACTTCGGCAGCAAGGACGCGCTCTTCCTGGCCGCGGTCGAGGCGCCGGCCGACCCCGCCGAGCTGGTGCCCGAGATCCTCGCGGTGCCACAGGACCAACTGGGCGCCGCGGTCGTCCGCATGGCCCTGCGCGTCTGGGACGGGCCCGCCCGGCCCGGTGGACTGGCTCTTCTCCGCTCCGCGGTGAACAACGAGTGGACGGCGAAGCTGCTGCGCGAGTTCCTGGTGTCGAGGGTGCTGCGCAAGGTCGTGGCGACGCTCGGCTTCGACCCCGACGTCCGGGCGGCCCGGGCCTCGCTGGTCGCCTCGCAGCTGATCGGCATGGTGATGGCCCGGTACGTCCTGCGCCTGGAGCCGCTGGCCTCGGCCTCGCCGGAATCCATCGTGGCGGCGATCGGTCCGACGGTGCAGCGCTATCTGACCGGCGACGTCGACCTGCCGCACGCCTGACCACACCCGGTCGGCCGGCCTGGCTCACTCCCTCATCGTGGAGCGCGGGCGAGCTGGCGGCTCTGCGCGACGAGCCGGCCGGTGGAGTCCCAGATCCGGTAGTCCTCGTCGACCCAGCCCCCCGCCATCTCGCTCGATCGCGCCTCGACCAGGCACCAGCCGGGTGCCGGCAGCGCACGGACGTGCACGTGCAGCTGCACGGTCGGCGCCCATCCGAAGTTGCCGAGCGCAAAGCTGGTCGGGGGCAGGGCGTCGGCGAAGGTGAGCAGCGCCAGCGGGTCGGGCTCTCGGTCGT
>JAOPWH010000239.1 GCA_025965795.1 Blastococcus sp. | reverse complement strand
GCGGCATCGTCGGGCCCACGGAGGGCTCGAAGGCCCGCGACGTCCTGATCAAGCCCGACGAGCTCGAGAACACGCTGTTCAGCCTCCGCGGCGGGACGATCGCCGACGCCTGAAACGCGGCTCCCGTGCAGGGTCCCGCTGCCAGCTTGCGAGTAGCGGGGGGCACCGGGGTCCTTCCTCTAGGATGGGCCGGTGACAGCTGTGCCCCGACCTGCCCGCACGTCCGAGGGGCACGGTGCCGACGGGCACGCTCTCGATCGTTCCGCCCCTGACGCCACGCCGAAGCGTCGTACCGTCGCCGTCGTCACTCTCGGGTGCGCGCGCAACGAGGTCGACTCCGAGGAGCTCGCCGGACGGCTCGCGGCCGACGGGTACGACCTGGTGGACGACGCCGACGGTGCCGACGCCGTGCTGGTCAACACCTGCGGCTTCATCGAGACGGCCAAGAAGGACTCGGTCGACGCCATCCTCGCCGCGACCGACTCCGGCGCCTCCGTCGTCGCGGTGGGCTGCATGGCCGAGCGCTACGGCTCGGAGCTGGCCGGCGCGCTGCCCGAGGCGACGGTGCTCGGCTTCGACGACTACGCCGCGATCGGCGACCGGCTCGACGACGTCCTCACCGGCCGGCCGCTGGTTCCGCACACCCCGCGCGACCGGCGCACCCTGCTGCCGATCAGCCCCGTCCAGCGCACCGCCGCCTCGGCGGCCGTCGATGCTCCTGCCATTCCCGGACACGACTGGCTGCGCCGCAAACGGCTGGCCTCCGGCCCGACCGCGGCCCTGAAGCTGGCGTCGGGCTGCGACCGGCGCTGTTCGTTCTGCGCGATTCCCACCTTCCGCGGGGCGTTCGTCTCGCGGCCGCCGGCCGAGGTGCTCGGCGAGGCCCAGTGGCTGGCCTCGCAAGGCGTCACCGAGCTGGTGCTGGTCAGCGAGAACTCGACGTCCTACGGCAAGGATCTCGGCGACCTGCGCTCGCTGGAGAAGCTGCTGCCAGAGCTCGCCGCGGTGGAGGGCATCGTGCGCGTCCGCGTGGCCTACCTGCAGCCGGCCGAACTGCGTCCCGGTCTCCTCGAGGTGATCGCCGGCGGTGGCGACGCCGGTGCCGTCATCGCCCCGTACTTCGACCTCTCCTTCCAGCACTCCTCGCCCACCCTGCTGCGCCGGATGCGCCGGTTCGGTGGCACCGAGGACTTCCTGCGGATCATCGAGCGCGCCCGTAGCCTGGCGCCGGGCGCCGGGTTCCGGACCAACGTCATCCTCGGGTTCCCCGGCGAGACCGAGGACGACGTCGCCGAGCTCGAGCGCTTCCTGACCGAGGGCCGTCTGGACGCGGTCGGTGTCTTCGGTTACTCCGACGAGGAGGGCACCGAGGCGATGCGGCTGACCGGCAAGCTCGACCAGGCGGAGATCGACGCCCGGGTCCGGCGGATCACCGACCTGGTCGAGGAGCTCACCGCCCAGCGCGCCGAGGACCGCATCGGCGACCGCGTGCAGGTCCTGCTCACCGAGGACCTCTCGGCCGAGGCGGGACCGGGGACGTGGCTGGGTCACGCCGCGCACCAGGACCCCGACGCCGACGGGACGACGACGGTCGCCGGTGTGCCGGCCGACGCGGTGGCCGGTCAGCTGCTCGGAGCAGAAGTCATCGGCACCGAGGGCGTGGACCTGGTCGCCCGTGCCCTCGTGCCCGCGGTGGCCGTGTCGCCGGCCGGGGTGTGACCGTCGTGGACGCCGCGGACCCGGCTGCCACTCCGCCGCAGACGGCGAAACTGGTCAACCTGCCGAACGCGCTCACCGTCCTGCGGATGGCCGTGGTCCCGGTGTTCGCGGTGCTGCTGCTCCAGGACGACGGGCTCGACGAAGCCGGCCGCTGGTGGGCGGCGGTCGCTTTCGGGCTGGCCATCCTCACCGACCGCTACGACGGGATGATCGCCCGCCGCACCGGGCAGATCACCGAGTTCGGCAAGCTGGCCGACCCGATCGCCGACAAGGCGCTCACCGGCACCGCGCTGATCGGGCTGTCGGTCCTCGACCTGCTCCCGTGGTGGGTGACGGTGGTGATCCTGGTCCGCGAGATCGGCGTCACCGTCCTGCGCTTCTGGGTCATCCGGCACGGCGTGATCGCCGCCAGCCGCGGCGGAAAGGCGAAGACCGTCGTGCAGTCGCTGGCCATCGCGCTGTACATCCTCCCGCTCACCGGGCTGCTGGCGAGCGCGCGATGGTGGGTGATGGCCGTCGCCGTGGTGCTGACCGTGCTCTCCGGCGTCGACTACGTCTACCGGGCGCTGACGCTGCGCCGCACCTCCGCCCGCGCGATGAAGGCGGCCGCGGCCCGCCGCGCCGCGGGTCCCTCCGGTACCCGCACCGACACCGCCGCCTGACGCCGGCCGCCGGTCAGTAGCCCGTCGCCGCCGTCTCGCGCGGGGGGCGGCCGGCGGGGATCGCGAGGGGCTGCCGTGGGCCGGTCGCCACCGCGGTCAGCTCGGGGCTGGGTTCCACGCCGATCTCCCGGCGCAGGAGCCCCCGGAAGACGTCGTACTGACGGCGGGCCGCGACCCAGTCCCCGGCCGCCTGGTGCGCCTCGATCAAGGCGCGCTGCCCGCTCTCCCGCAGCGGCTCGGCGAGCACCGCGACGTGCACGGCCTCCACCGCCTCCCTGGGGCGCCCGGCCAGGCGCAGCAGCCGGCTCAGCGCGTCCAGGGCGTGCAGCAGTCGCAGGCGCAGTCGCGCACCGGTGGCCAGCACCCAGTCGTCGTACCAGCCGGGCAGCAGCTCGACGTCGGCGATCGCGCCGGGGTCGACCGCCAGATCGGCGCCCGTGGCAGTTCCCGCGAGCACCCGGCCCGCCCATGCGTCCATGGCCCGCAGGTCGACGCGTACGTCGTCGACCAGGCACAACGCCGAACGGTCGGTGCGCACCAGGGGGCTGCCGACCTGCTGGAGCCGCCAGAGCGCCGACCGCAGATTGCCGGCGGCACGCCCTTCGGTCACGGTGGGCCAGAGGACCCCCGCGGCCGACCGGCGGTCCACGCCTGCGGGGTGCAGGGCCAGATAGGCGAGCAACCGGCGGCTGCCGGGAGGCACGGCGACCGTGCCGGCTCCGCAGGTCAGGGACAGGCCCCCGAGGACCTGCACGAGGGTGTCGGGCAGTGGCTCGGAGGGCAGTGGCTCGGAGGGCAGTGGTTCGGAGGGCAGTGGTTCGGAGGGCAGTGTGGAGTTGTGCAGCAGCGCGGTGTCACCGTGCATCCCGTGCCTCCCGGGTGGGAGTCGGCTTCCCCCTGGGGATGACGGTTTCGCACTGTAGTGAGCCGGTCGCCGTCGAGGAAGGAGCGTCCGCGCGGTTCCGGGACGAGGATGGACCGGTGCCACTTCCCGACATCGATCCGCTCGCCCAGCGCCTGCACCGGGCGCTCCTGGAGCGGGGTCAGACCGTCGCCGCCGCCGAGTCGCTGACGGCCGGGCTGTTCTGCGCGACGCTCGCCTCGGTGCCGGGCGCCAGTGCGACCCTGCGCGGGGGAGTCGTCGTCTACGCCACCGAACTGAAGGCGGTGCTGGCGGGGGTGTCGGCCGACCTGCTGGCGGCGTACGGGCCGGTGAGCCCGGAGACCGCGGCCGCGCTGGCCGAGGGCGTCCGCGGTCGGTGCGCCGCCACGTGGGGCATCGGGCTCACGGGGGTCGCCGGCCCCGATCCGGTCGACGGACACGGTCCCGGGCGGGTGTATCTCGGCATCTGCGGTCGCGGGGAGACCGCCGTCCATCGGCTGGACCTCGCCGGGGACCGGGCCGCCGTCCGCGCCGGAGCCGTCGCCGCGGCGATGGACCGGCTGCTGTGGGCACTGCCCTGATCCGCACTTCCCGCCGTGGCCGATCGGGAACGCCGGCCCCCCGGCGGGTGTTACGCCATCAGCGGACGCGCCGCGCAACGGACGGCCCTGCCGGCCGGCGCCGCGTACCGTGAGCGCACGGCGCCCGCAGAGGGTGCCGCCGCTTTCCCGCTCGCAGGACAGGAGACGGCCATGACGCTGCTGCGTACGCAGCTCGGGAACACCCTCCGTGGCCACCGGCTGCGCCAGCGCCGGACGCTGCGTGACGTCTCGGGCGCTGCTCGGGTCAGCCTGGGTTATCTCTCCGAGGTCGAGCGGGGACAGAAGGAAGCCTCCTCGGAGTTGCTGGCCTCCATCTGCGACGCCCTCGACGTCGAACTCGCCGACCTCCTCGCCGAGGTCAGCTCCGAGCTCAAGGTCGCCGGCGACAGTCGCGGTCAGGTGGCCGTCCGGCCGCT
>JAOPWH010000209.1 GCA_025965795.1 Blastococcus sp. | reverse complement strand
GCCCGTAGCTCCGGTCGCGGCCCGCCGCGCACTCTGTCGTCCTCCGGCGACACCGCGGCCGGCCGTACCGGGCCCTGGCGTGGAACGCGCCCCGAGGTCAGCACACCCTCGGACCCCTCCGGGGACTGCTCGGGGCGACAGGCCCGGCGCGCGTCGGCAGTCGACGCGGTTCTACGGTGCTCCCGTGACAACATCCTCGGCCGGCAGCGACACCGGTACCGGCACTGTGGCCCGGGCGGCCGGCTGGGTCGCCCCGCTGTGCTGGGTCGCCGTCCTGATGGACGGCTTCGACCTGGTCGTCGTGGGCACGGTCGTCCCGGTCCTGAAGAAGCCGGAGGAGTTCGCACTGAGCGCGGCCGGCACGACGTTCGTCATCACGATCGGGCTGGTCGGCATGATGATCGGCGCCCTGGCTGTCGGAACCCTGACCGACCTCCTGGGCCGGCGCAAGGCGCTGATCGGCGCGGTGATCTCCTTCTCGGTGTTCACCCTGCTCTGTGCGTTCGCGCCCAACGAGGGCGTCTTCGGGGTGCTCCGATTCCTCGCCGGACTGGGTCTGGGCGGCTGTCTGCCCACCGCGATCGCGATGGTCAACGAGTTCAGCCGCAGCGGGCGCAGCGGCCGGGCGACGACGACGGTGATGACCGGCTACCACGTGGGTGCGGTCGCCACCGCCGCGCTGGCGATCGTGGTGATCCCGGAGCTCGGCTGGCGATGGATGTTCGTGCTGGGCTCGCTGCCCGCCCTGGTCCTGGTGCCGCTCATGCTGCGGTCGCTGCCCGAGTCGGCCGCCTACCTCGTCGCACACGGCCGCCGGGCCGAGGCCGAGGTCGTCGCCGAACGCTACGGCCTGGAGCTGGAGGCCCCCGACGCACCGGTGGCCGCACACGCCGGCGAGACGGCCGGGGCAACTCTCGGGACGCTGTTCACGTCGGCGTACGTGCGCAACACCGTGGTCGTCGCGGTCACCTCGTTCATGGGCCTGCTGCTGGTCTACGGGCTCAACAGCTGGCTGCCCACGATCATGAAGGAGGCGGACTACGAGCTCGGCGCCGCCCTCGCGTTCCTGCTGGTGCTCAACGTCGGTGCCGTGGTCGGCCTGCTCGTGGCGGGCGCGGTCGCCGACCGGATCGGTGCCCGCGCGGCCGGAATCGCCTGGTTCGCCGCCGCCGCTCTCTTCCTCGCGCTGCTGTCGATCCGGCTCCCGATCGGGGGCATCTACGTCATGGTGTTCCTGACCGGCTGCTTCGTGTTCAGCGCGCAGGTGCTCGTCTATGCCTTCGTCAGCGCCAACCACCCGCCCCAGGTGCGGGCCACCGCGCTGGGCTGGTCGGCCGGTGCGGGGCGGGTGGGTGCGATCGTCGGGCCGGTCATCACCGGTGCCCTGTTCGCCGCCGGGTTGGCGTTTCCCTGGGGCTTCTACTTCTTCGCCGTGGTCGGATTCCTGGGCGCTGCCGCGTTGACCGTGGCGCGCGTGCGGCCGGGTCGCACCCTCTGAGGTCGCTGCGCCAAGCCTGAACCCCGCGAGTGCGCAGCTTCACCGTCCGCCCCACATCTGTGACAGACCGGATATCGATGTCCTAGAGTTCCGCTCGCCGCAGCCACGGGGAGGGCCGCTGCCATCGGAAGGGGGGCTCGTGCCCGGAGCTGCGGTACCCACTTTCGGCGGTCTCGTCGAGGTGTCGGTGGGCTCCGCCACGGACCTGGGCCATCACCGGCGGGTCAACGAGGACAGCCTGCTGGTCTGCCCGCACGTGTACGTGGTCGCCGACGGCATGGGTGGCCATGCGGCGGGCGACCAGGCCAGCGCCATCCTCGTCGAGGAGATGAGCCGGCTGGCCGCCGTCGCCGTCGAGGCCGCCGACGTGAGCGAGGTCCTCCAGCAGGCCAACGTCCGCATCCGCGCCCTCGCCGACGGGGGAGCCGGCACCACCGTCACCGCCGCGATCGGCGTGGAGCACCAAGGTGCCCCGTACTGGCTCGTCGCCAACCTCGGCGACTCCCGCACCTATCAGCTGTCCGAGGGCCGGCTCGAGCAGGTCAGCGTCGACCACTCGGTGGTCCAGGAGCTGCTGGACCGGGGCGTCCTCGACGCCGCCGGCGCGAGGCGTCACCCGCAACGGCACGTCATCACCCGCGCCGTCGGCACCCCGGAGGCCGTCGAGCCCGACTACTGGCTGTTGCCCGTGCTCGACGGGGGCAGGCTGGTGCTGTGCAGCGACGGACTGACCGGTGAGGTCGAGGACGCTCAGATGGCCGACGTCCTGCTGGCACATCCGGATCCCCAGCAGGCGGCGGACGCGCTGGTGGCCATGGCGCTGGACGGCGGAGGCCGCGACAACGTGACCGTCGTGGTGATCGACGCCCGGGTGCGCGACGGCGGGTCCGCACTGCAGGACACCCTGCCGCGTCCGGCGTCCGGAGCCTCGTGAGCGACGAGCCGACCTACACGAGCGGCACCGCGACGGCTCTGGTGGGCAGTGACTGCGTGCTGCTCCTGCCGGGCGACGTCGGTTCCGACCGGGTCTACGAGCTCTGGGCGCTGGTGCGCGACGGCGCCGATCTCGACGCACTCCTCGAGGTGCTCGTCGCCAAGGGGCTGCGCGCGCTCGGGCCGTTCGCTCTGCTGCACGGGCGCCGGGTCGTCCTCCGCGGCAGCGGCCGGGCGCAGTTGGAGCCCTCCGGGCGTTCGCTGACCGGCGCCACCGTCACCACGTGGGCCGAGCACGCCGTCGCGGCCGAGGAGCAGGTCGGTCTCCGCCTCGGACCCGACACCGAGGACGACGGCCGTCCGCTGCCGGTGGTGTCAGGGGTCGTCCGGGCTTCCAGCGTGTCCGTTCCGGCCCGCACCGAGGCCCCGCCGCACGCCGCGGCCGAGCCGGAGCCGGAGCCGGAGCCCGAGACCGAGACCGAGCCCGAGCCGGAGCCCGAGCCCGAGCCCGAACCGACGCCCGAGCCCGAACCGACGCCCGAGACCGAGACCGAGCCGGAGCCCGAGCCCGAGCCGGAGCCGGAGCCCGAACCGGAACCGGAGCCCGAGCCGGAGGCCGAGCCGGAACCGGAACCGGATCCCGGGGAACCGGCCGTCTCGTCGGGACCGTGGGAGGACCTCACCCCGGCGTCCCCGGACACGATCGCTCCCGACTGGACCGAGGCGCCGGCCCGGACGGCGAGCGTGCTCGTCCACGAGGTTCCGGATGTCAGTGCGGCACCGGCTCCTGCGGCGCGGCCGGACCCCGAGGAGGGGTACGACCACCTCTTCGGGCAGACGGTGAACCGCAGTGTCGAGGAGGCGGCCGTCCGCCCGGCGGAGGCGGACGACGAGCCCGCGCCGTCCGCCCCGGTCGTTCCTGCCCCGGTGTCGCCCGTGCACCCGGCGGTCACCGACCACGACGGCGCCACGATCATGCGGTCGGAGCTGCCCGCGGCGGCCGGGGGAGCGCATCGGGCGCCCGCCGCCACCTCGGCCGAGCCGGGCGCGGGCGAGGTGTGGGGCCTGCTCTGCCCGGAGGGGCACCCCAACCCGCCGCAACAGCGGTCCTGCCGCACCTGTGCCGTTCCGCTGCCCGACGCGGACCCCGTGCCGGTGCCGAGACCTGCCCTGGGCCGGCTCCGGGTCAGCGACGGCTCCCAGGCGGTCCTGGACCGGACCGTGCTGATCGGCCGGGCGCCCACCGCGAACCACTTCCTCGAGGACGGGCTGCCGCACCTGCTGCGGGTGGTCAGCCCCCAGCAGGACATCTCCCGTACGCACGTCGAGGTCCGGGTCGAGGGCTGGGACGTGCTGGTCGTCGACCTGTCGTCCAACGGCACCTGGCTCGTGCGTCCCGGCGGCGAGCCCCAGATGCTGCACCGCGGCGATCCGGTGCTGGTGCTGCCCGGCTCGCTGCTGGACCTGGGTGACGGCGTGACGGTCACCTACGAGGCGGTCGCGACGTGAGCGCGCGCGCACCCGCGCCGCCCCCCGAACTGCGCGGCTACACCCACGAGCGGCTGCTCGGCTCCGGCGGCTTCGCCGGGGACCCGGGCGTCCTCGACCTCGGGCCCGCAGGGCCTCTGCGTCCGACGGAGGGTCAGGGTGCAGAGCTCACCTGGTCGCCGGTGACCGCCGACGATGTGTGGCAGGAACTCGGCCGGCTCTTCGCCGCCGCGCTGGAGGACCGGCCGGCCTCCTGACCGGACGGGCGGTCAGTCGCGGGGGCGCTTGCGGTCCTGGTCGGCGAGGAACCGCTCGAACTCCGCGCCGATCTCCTCCGCGCTGGGCACCTCACCGGCGGCCCCGAGCAGGTCCGTTCCCTCGCGGGCGGACGTGAACGAGTCGTACTGCTGCTCCAGTGCGGCCACGACGGCGGTGTTCTCGGGAGACCGCGCGATCTGCTCGTCGATCTCCGTCCGGTGGGACTCCGCGGCCTCGCGCATCGCCTCCGTGGGCAGGTGCAGGCCGGTCAGGCGCTCCAGGTGCTCGAGCAGCGTCAGTGAGGCGGCCGGATAGGTGGCCTGGGCCAGATAGTGCGGCACGTGTGCGGCCACGCCGAGTGCGTCGACGCCGGCTTCGCCCAGGCGCAGCTCGAGCAGGGCCGAGGCGCTGCCGGGGATCTGCATCTCGCCCCAGTAGACCGGATAGGGCTCGATGAGCTGGCGGCGCGTGGCGTGCGCGGTGACGGTGACCGGACGCGTGTGCGGAACGGGCATGGGGATCGCCTGCAGCGCCACCACCGAGGTGACCCCGAGCCGGTTCACCAGATGTGCCACCGCCGCGACGAACCGCTCCCACGCGTAGTCGGGCTCGGCGCCGTGCAGCAGCAGGAACTCCTCGCCGCCGTCGTCCTCGAGCGCGTAGAGCAGGATCTCCGGCGCGGTGAAGGACTCGTACCGGTCGCCGCTGAAGGTCATCCGCGGCCGGTGGGCGCGGTAGTCCACCAGGCTGTCGACGTCGAAGCGGGCGATGACCTCGTGCGGCAGGCTCGCCAGCAGGTGGGCACCGGCCAGTGCCCCCGCGTGCGCGGCGTCGAAGTCGCCGGCGAGGTCGTGGACGAGAACCAGGCCGCGCCGGTTCCCGGGGTCGCCGACCGCCGCCTCCCGGGCGAGGAAGGTCTCCGCCTCGGGGAGCAGCTCGACGAGCTCCTCCGGTTGCTGGGGCACGGTCGGACTCCTGACGTGGTGGGTCGGTCGGATGCGGCTCTTCCGTGCAGCCGCGTCGACCGCTCCGGCATTCCCATCGTCCCCCTGCCGGAACAGGTCAGTGTGCCGGGCCCTCGTATCCGGGGTCCGACGGTGCGGCGACCCGGTCGTGGACGATCGCGGCACCCTCGTCGTCGCCGGTGATCCGGGCCACCGTGCCGTCGTCGGCCACCTCGGGGGAGCGTTCGTCCAGTTCGTCGCGCACGTACCGGTAGATCACGGCGATGAGTGCGGCGATGGGCACGCTGAGGAAGGCGCCGATGATGCCGGCCAGGCTGCTGCCGGCCGTGACGGCGAGGATCACGACGCCGGCGTGCAGGTTGAAGCCACGGCCCTGGATGATCGGCTGCAGGACGTTGCCCTCGATCTGCTGCACGAGCAGCACGATGCCGAGCACGATCAGCGCCGTCGTGAACCCGTTGCTGACCAGCGCGACGAGGACCGCGAAGGCACCGGCCACGAACGCACCGATGATCGGCACGAACCCGCCGAAGAACGTCAGGACCGCGAGCGGGATGACCAGCGGCACGCCGAGGATCCACAGCCCCAGGCCGATGAAGAAGGCGTCGATGAAGCCGACCAGGGCCTGCTGGCGGATGAACTCCGACAGCGTGTCCCAGGACTTGTAGGACAGCGCCGCCACGTGCCGCGCCGCGCGCGGACCGGTCTGCGCGGACAGCCAGGGCACGAACCGGGGTCCGTCCTTCAGGAAGAAGAAGACCAGCACCAGGGCCAGGACCAGGTTGAGCAGGCTGTTGCCGACGACGGAGACCCCGGTCAGCGCGTACCCCGCGATGTTCTGGGCGTTGTCCTGGATGGAGTTGATCACCGAGTCGACGGCGCTGCCGATCTGGTCCTCGCCGAAGTTGAAGGGCGGGCCCTGCAACCACTCCTGGACGTCCTGCAGCGCGCTGGTCGCGGCGTCGGAGAGCTCGGTGACCTGGTCGGCGACCGAGGGCGCGAGCGCCACGATGATTCCCACGAAAGCCGTGACCGCCGCCAGCAGGACCGTCGAGGCGGCGAGGGCCGCCGGCCACCGGTGCTTGCGCAGGAAGCGGGTCGCCGGCCACAGCACCGTGGCGATCAGCAGCCCCAGCACGATCGGCAGCAGGATCGACCAGAGCCTGCCGAGCACCCAGAACAGCGCGACGACGGCGGCGGAGACGAGCAGGAACTGGGCCGAGGCGATCGCCAGGCTGCGCGCCGCGCGCTGGATCTTGGGGCCGCGGCCCTCCGGAGGGGCGGGCGCGGACGTCACCTCGGCCCGCCGCTGGCCCGCGGCCTCCCTGGACGAGGCGGGGCCCTCGCGATCGACGGCGGCGGCGTCGTTGGAGCGGCCGGGTACGCGGAGCCTCATGGCGTCGATCTCAGCACAGACGCATCGACCGGACCGGCGGACGACGTTTCGTCGGCCCTCCGTCGTAGCGTCCTCCCATGCCGAAGACCGCGACCACCGACCGGATCGACCGGAACGCGCTGCTGGAGTTCCTGCGCCCTCGACACCGGGCTGTCCTGGTCACCCGCAGACAGAACGGCGGGGTGCAGTTGTCACCCGTGACCTGCGGGGTCGACGGCGAGGGGCGGATCGTGGTGTCGACGTATCCGCAGCGCGCGAAGGTGGCCAACGCCCGGCGGGAGGCGGCCGTCTCCCTCTGTGTCCTGTCCGACGACTGGGACGGGCCGTGGGTGCAGGTCGACGGCGAGGCCGAGGTCCTCGACCTGCCGGAGGCGCTCGAGCCACTCGTCGACTACTACCGGTCGATCAGCGGGGAGCACCCCGACTGGGACGAGTACCGCGCCGCCATGACACGGCAGGGCAAGTCGCTCCTGCGGATCACGGTGACCAGCTGGGGGCCCGTGGCCACCGGTGGATTCCCGCCGAGCGTCGTCGACAAGCTCTGATCCTTGCATCTGGCAATGAAAGCTGTCAGACTTGCTGGGTGCCGTACGTGTTGACCGTGGACCAGCGAGCGAGCCGGCGGGGTCCTGACCGGGTCGCCGACATCCTCCCGCGACTGAACGGCACGGTGCCGACCGTCCTGGCCTTCGAGCGCACCGCCGGGGACGAGTTCCAGGGCGTGCTGGCCGGGGCCGAGGAGGTCGTCGACGTCGTCCTCGACCTGGTCCGGATCGGTGGCTGGAGCATCGGGATCGGGGCGGGGCCCGTCGCGTCCCCGCTGCCGCAGAGCACGCGTGCCGGCACCGGTCCGGCCTTCCTCAGCGCGCGCCGGGCCGTCGACGCAGCCAAGCAGCGGCCCGCCCGGCTGGCGGTCCGGGGGGCCGTGCCGGCCGACGCCGGAGACGCCCAGGCGGTCCTCACCGCGCTCGCGGTGGTCATCCAGCGCCGGAGCGACCAGGCCTGGGAGGCCATCTCGCTGGTCGGGAGCGGGCGTACCCAGGCCGACGCGGCCGCTGCGCTGGGCATCACCCGGCAGGCGGTGGGCCAGCGGCTGGCCGCCGGCCTCTGGGACCTCGAGCGCGACCTGCGGCCCACCGCCGCCCGGCTGCTGACGCGGGCGGCCGGGTGAACGTCGCCGTCGTCGTCCTGCTCGGGCTCGTCGCCGCCGGTGGCCTGGCGCTGACCGCCTGGGAGGAGCGGCTGCGCTCGTCCTGGGGCGGTCTCGCCCTCGCCGGTCTCCTCGCCGTCGCCGGGGCTCTCGCCTGGGCCGGCGGCAACGCCTCCGACCGGCTCACGGAGACGGGGGCCCTCGCCGGCGTGCTGGCCGCCGTGGCGGCCGGGGGACCGGTCGCCACCGCCGTGCTGCGGGTGGCGGACCCCGCTGCCGTGGGCGTCCCCGGTGGCCCCCAGGACTCCGACATCCTCCGGGGTGGTGCCTGGATCGGCATGCTCGAACGGGCGGCGGTCTCCGCCACGCTGCTCGTGGGCTCCGCCGAGGGGCTCGTCGTGGTGCTCGCCGTCAAGGGGCTCGGCCGGTACGCCGAGCTGCGTTCGCCCGCCGCCGCCGAGCGGTTCATCGTCGGCACCCTCGCCAGTGCGCTCTGGGCGGCGGCCTGCGTGGGTGTCGCGATCCTGCTCCGCGACTGACCCCGCCGCTCGGTCGGTTTCGCCCGATCGGGTGGCTTCCTCACCAGCGTGTTTCTCCTCGTCCACGCCGGGAACCGGCGTCCGGAACCCGACCGAGGAGGATCTGTGAGCCAGGACGACGCACTGCGACCGCTCTCGCCCGAGGAGCTCGCCGCCGAGAGCGGCGCGGCTCTGCCGGACAAGGAGGTCATCTCGCTGCTCGACCTCAACGCCGACCTGGACCTCGCGCTGGACGCCGCGGCCCCGATCGACCTCGCGGTGGCGGCCAACGCCAACGTCGCCGCCCCGATCGACGCCTCGGTGGGCGCCAACGTGCTGTCGGTCGGCTCGACGGCGCAGGCGCTGTCCGACCAGGGCGTGATCATCGACCAGGGCATCACCGGCGAGGCCGTGGCCTACGCCCCGCAGGACAGCACCATCGACCAGGCCGCCGGTACCGCTGCCGGTACCGACGCGGCACCCGCGGCGTCCTCCGGCGGCACCGACGTCGGCGCCGTGCCGACGACCACCGGCGGTGCGCTCGACGGCAACCTGCTCAACGTGGACGTGAACCTGGCCGCCGATCTGAACCTGGCCGCCCCGATCGACGGCGCCGTGGCCGCGAACGCCAACGTCGCCGCCCCGATCGACGCCTCCGTCGCGGCGAACGTCGGCTCCATCGACTCCACCGCCACCGCGATCTCGCAGCAGGACGCCATCATCACGCAGGACGTGAACGCGGACGCGAACGCGACCGCCGACCAGACGTCCACGATCACCCAGTGACGGCTGCGCCGGCCGCACGCACATGACCGATCCCCGCACCACCCCGATCCCCGTCGCGGCCGGCCCGGCACCGGCCGGCCGCGCGCCCGGGGACGGCGTGGCTGCCGCCGCCGTGCTCTCCCGCGCACAGGGCGTGGAACTGCTCGGGGAGATCCCGGGCTCGGGCTACCGCCGGCCCCCGGCACTCGCTCGGCGCGGCGACGGCCAGGTGGTGCAGCTGACGCCGCTGCTCCAGCAGGTGATGCTCGCCGTCGACGATCGCCGGACCGTCGCCGAGGTGGCCGACGAGGTGAGCCGGACGTCGGGCCGGCTGGTGCGGCCCGATGACGTCGTGCAGCTCGTCGACACGTCGCTGCGCCCGCTCGGGCTGCTGCGCCGGGCCGACGGGAGCGAACCGGAGGTCCGCCGGTCCGATCCGCTGCTGGCGCTCCGGCTGCGGCGCGCGGTCACCGATCCCGACGTCACGCGACGGCTCACCACGCCCTTCGCGGTCCTGTTCTCCCCGCTGGTCGTCGTCCCTGTCGTCCTCGCCTTCGGGGCGGTGGCGAGCTGGGTGCTGTTCTCCGAGGGGCTGGCCGCCGCGACGGCGCAGGCGTTCGGCAATCCGGCCGTCTTCCTGGCCGTCGTCGGGGTCACCGTGCTGTCGGCCGGCTTCCACGAGTTCGGGCACGCGGCCGCGGCGCGCTACGGCGGCTCGACGCCGGGCTCGATGGGCGTCGGCTTCTACCTGTTCTGGCCGGCCTTCTACACCGACGTCACCGACAGCTACCGCCTCGGCCGTGCCGGACGGGTGCGCACCGACCTCGGTGGGCTCTACTTCAACGCGGTCGTCGTGCTGCTGTCCTTCGCCGTCTGGTGGGTCACCGGCTGGCACGCGGTGCTGCTGATCGTGGCCACCCAGATCCTGCAGATGATCCGGCAGCTCGCGCCGATGCTGCGGTTCGACGGCTACCACGTGCTCGCCGACCTCACCGGTGTTCCCGACCTCTACCAGCGGATCGGCCCGGTCCTGCGCGGCCTGGTGCCGGGGCGGTGGCACCAGCCGGAGGCGACCGCGCTCAAGACGTGGGCCCGCCTCGTCGTCATCGGCTGGATCCTCGTCGTCGTTCCGCTGATGGCCGTCTCGATGCTGCTGATGGTCCTGTCGCTGCCGCGGCTGCTCGCCACCGCCTGGGCGTCCCTGCAGAAGCAGACCGCCCTGCTGACGGACGCCTTCGGCAGCGGTGACGTGCTGGGCGTCCTCGGCCGCGCGCTCGGTGTGGTCGCGGTCGTCGTCCCGATTCTGGGGATCGGGTACGTCGTCCTCCGGCTCGTGCGACGGACGGCCACCACGGTGTGGCGGCGCACCGACGGCCGTCCGGTCCGGCGGGCCCTGGCCCTGCTGCTCGCCGCCGCCCTCGTGGCCGGGCTCGGCTGGGCCTGGTGGCCGGCCGCCGATCGCTACCGCCCGGTGCGCGCGTGGGAGGGCGGCACCGTCCTCGACGCCGTGCCGGCGGCCAGCAGCCGGGCCCTCGCCGACGGCTCGCAGGGCAGGGCCGCGACGGTCTGGCCCGAGGACGCCGGTC
This sequence comes from Blastococcus sp., assembly GCA_025965795.1. Taxonomy (GTDB): domain Bacteria; phylum Actinomycetota; class Actinomycetes; order Mycobacteriales; family Geodermatophilaceae; genus Blastococcus_B. The sequence continues at coordinate 11,975 of JAOPWH010000209.1, read as the reverse complement.
CTCTGCCCACCGCCCACGCGCCGGCTCTCGCGATGGTGCTGGTGCCGGCCGGCAGGGGCGACGCGGGCACCGACGGGTCCGCGGAGGGTGCCGCCGGCGGAGCGGCCCCGACGTGGGTCTTCCCGTTCGACCGTCCCGCGCCGCCCGGCGACGGGGACAACCAGGCGCTCGCGGTGAACACCGGGGACGGCTCGGTCGTCTACGACGTCGCGTTCGCTCTCGTCTGGGCCGACGAGGACACCGTGCTCAACCGCAACGAGGCCTACGCCGTGGCCAGCTGCACCGGCTGCCGGACCGTGGCGGTCGCCTTCCAGGTGGTGCTCATGGTCGGCTCGGTCGATGTGGCCGTGCCGCAGAACCTCTCGGCCGCGGTCAACTACGCCTGCGTCGAGTGCGTCACCTACGCGCTGGCCACCCAGCTGGTGGTCACCGTGCCGGGCCGGCTGAGCGACGCGGGCGCACGGGACCTCGCGGCGATCTGGGAGGAGCTCCGCGCGTTCGGCGAGCACATCCAGGACGTCCCGCTCTCGGAGCTCCGGGACCGGCTCACCGAGTACGAGCAGCGGATCCTCCAGGTGGTGCAGGGGGACTCGGCCGGCACCGGTGGCGACGCCGGCACCGGGACCGACGCGGGCAGCACCGACGGCAGCTCCGACGGCACCGCTGTCAGCGGTGCCGCGACGTCGACCGGCACCGTCGACGGCACCGGGAGCGACGGCACGACCGGCACGACCGGCCCGACCGGTTCGGCCACACCCACGGACGGCGCGGCGCCGTCCGGCAGCGACGCGTCCAGCTCCTCCCCGAGCACGAGCGCGTCCGATCCGGCGACGACGACGTCCACGTCGGAGGCGACCGCGACGCCCACCGGCTGATCCCGCAGCCCGTCGCCGAAAGATCGGGGCGCCTGCCGGACAGACTGCAGACGTGAACGCTGCCGGGCCCGACGTGCAGCGACGCCGCCGGTTCGAGGACCTGGTGGGCGTCGTCTACCAGCCGGTGCAGCGGTATCTGCGCCGGCGGGCCGATCCGTCGACCGCCGACGACGTGCTCGGCGACGTGCTGCTCGTGCTCTGGCGGCGGCTCGACGACGTGCCGGACGACCTGCCGCTGCCCTACGCCTACGGCGTCGCCCGGGGGTGCCTGGCCAACAGCCGCCGGGGAGCGGCCCGCCAGGAGCGGGTGCTGCAGCGCCTGGCACACGAGGCCCGGCCGACCGCCGACGCTGATGACGACGGCCGGCTGACCGAGGCGCTCGACGCGCTCCCCGAGGCCGATCGCGAGCTGCTCCGGCTCTGGGCGTGGGAGCAGTTGCCGCCCCGTGAGCTGGCGCTCGCGCTCGACATCAGCCCGAACGCGGCGAGCATCCGGCTGCACCGTGCGAAGCAGAAGCTCAAGGACCAACTGGGGGCGCGAAAGGACGAGGGCGGGTCCGGACATACCGGGGTGAGACGGAAAGGCGGTGCGGGGCGATGACCATGTCGGACGGCGAGATGTCGGACGGCGAGATGTCGGACGAGGTGCTGCGCACCCGCCTGTCCCGGATCGACCCGGCACCCGCCGGGAGCCCTGTCGACCCCGTCACGAGCCCTCGGGCTTCCGAACTCATGGAGCGCGCCATGCAGGCCGACCACATGCAGACCGACCGCATGCAGACCGACCACATGCAGACCATCGACCCCCCCGCCCCGCCGGACGAGCTCGCCCCCCGGCGTCGTCGCCGGCCGTTGCTCCTCGCCGCTGCCGCGGCGGTCCTGATCGCACTCGTCGGTGGTGGCTCCGCCCTCTGGAACCGGGACGCTCCCAGCACCGGGGACCCGTCGAGCACGCTGGCCCTGGAGCTGCCGGCCCCTGACGCGACGGCCTCCTGCAAGGTGTTCGACGTCGACGTCCTCGCCCAGATGCCGGTGGCCCTGGCCGGCACGGTCGCCACGGTGGAACCCGGGCAGGTCGCCCTCGACGTAGACCACTGGTACCGCGGGGGCACCGCTGACCGCGTCACGATCGCCGTGCGCGAGAACATGGACGGCGTGGACTTCCGAACGGGCGGCCGGTACCTGATCAGCGCGATCGACGGCACGGTCACCAGCTGCGGGTTGAGCGGAGCGGCGACTCCGGAACTCGAGCGGGCGTTCGCCGAGGCCTTCGGCGGCTGACCCCGGGACCGATGCCGAGCGCGCCCGGGCGTTCCCAGGGAGACTGACGGACGTCCCGTCGTCGTTCCGCCTGGAGGCACCGTGTCCGAGTCGTCCGCAGCAGGTGCCGCCCGCAATCCGGATCTCCTGGGCATCTACTGCAACGACCACCTCGCGGCGGCCACCGGCGGCATCGAGCTGGTCACCCGGATGCTCGGCCGGCACCGCGGCACGTCCTACGAGCAGCACCTCGAACAGCTCCTCGACGAGCTGCGCGAGGAGCGCTCGGGGCTCGCCGCGACGATGGCGTCGCTGTCTCTGCCGGTGCGCCAGTACAAGCAGATCGGTTCCTGGGTCGCGGAGAAGATCTCCCGCGGCAAGCTCAACGGCCGCCTGCTGTCGCGTTCTCCCCTCAGCGACCTGGTGGAGTTCGAGTTCATCGCGACCGCGGTGCTCGCCAAGCGCGCCGGTTTCGAGACGCTCCGCGCGCTCGCGGAGGTCGACCCCCGGGTGGACCGCGCACTCCTTCACCGGCTGATCGACCAGGCCGACCGGCAGCACACCTGGCTGGCCGAGATCCGGCGCGAGGTGGCGGCCGCCGTCTTCGGTGGACGCCCCGAGGCAGCGAGCGACGCCGCCGGCACCTGAGCCCGGCGGGCGGGCGACCCGGTCCGGCGGTAGAACCGGTGCATGTGCCACGACCACGACAGCCGCCCGCCCGCGCCCCCCCGTACGGGGGACGTCGCCGAGCGTGGCGTCCTCACCCTCACGTCCGCTGACGGCACGGACTTCTCCGCCGCCTACGCCGCGCCGGCCGCCGAGGCCCGCGTCGGAGTCGTGATCCTCCCGGACGTCCGCGGCCTGCACCCGTACTACGTCGCGCTGGCCGAGCGGTTCGCCGAAGCCGGCACGGTCGCGGTGGCCTTCGACTACTTCGGGCGGACGGCCGGGGTGTGCGGCGACCCGGGGACGCGGGACGAGGACTTCGACTGGCAGGCCCACATCCCGCAGACCACTCCGGAGGGGATCGACGCCGACCTCTCGGCGGCCGTCGAGTACCTGCGCGGGCGCACCTCCGCCGACCTGCCCGTGATCACGGTCGGCTTCTGCTTCGGCGGCAGCCACTCCTGGCGGCAGTCCGGGGGCACGCTCGACCTCGCCGGCTGTGCGGGCTTCTACGGCCGTCCCTCGATGGTCGGGGACGCCGCATCCAGGGCGCACCTGCCGACGGTGATGCTGATCGCCGGAGCCGACAAGGCCACGCCGGTGGAGGACCAGTTGGCCCTGGCCGACACCATGCGCGCCGCCGGAGCCGACGTCGACGCCGTCGTGTACGACGGCGCGCCGCACTCCTTCTTCGACCGGGCCTTCGACGAGTGGGCCGAGGCGTGCGCCGGCGCATGGGAGCACGTGCTCGCCCTGACCGACCGGGTCGCCTCCAGGTGAGCCCGCTCCCGGTCGCCCTGCCCGGCGCTCCGGCGGGGACGCGGCTGCGGCGGGCGACCGGCGAGGACCTCCCCGATCTCGTCGCCCTGCTCGCCGACGACCCGCTCGGCCGCACCCGGGAGTCGGCCGCCGACGACCTGGAGCCGTACCGATCGGCCTTCGCACTGATCGACGCCGACCCCGACCAGATGCTGGTCGTCGCCGATGCCGGGAACGGAATCGTCGCGACGCTGCAGCTGGCCCTCCTTCCGGGGCTGTCCCGCCGCGGCGCGCTGCGGGCGCAGGTCGCAGGAGTGCGGGTGCGCGCCGACCAGCGGGGGAAGGGGACCGGCGGGGCGCTGATGAGCTGGGTGATCGAGGAGGCGCGGAGCCGGGGGTGCGCGCTGGTGCAGCTGACCACCGACGCGTCGAGGGCCGATGCGCACCGCTTCTACGAGCGACTGGGCTTCCGCCCCTCCCACGTGGGCTTCGAGCTCCCGCTCTGACCACGGAAGGGCCGTCGTCGGTGTGTCCTCCTAGGCTGGGGGAGTGAGCGGAGCACCGATCGACCCAGGAGTGATCGAGCTGGCCGGGCGGGTCTTCGACCTCGCCCGAGGCGGGCACACCGAGGAGCTGATCGCCTACGTCGACGCCGGCGTCCCGGTGAACCTCACCAACGACAAGGGCGACACCCTGCTCCTCCTCGCCGCCTATCACGGGCATCCAGAGACCGTGGGCGCCCTGCTGGACCGGGGCGCCGACCACACCCGCGCCAACGACCGCGGGCAGACGGCGCTGGCCGCCGCGGTCTTCCGGCAGTCGGCGGAAGCGGTCACCCGGCTGCTCGACGCGGGTGCCGATCCGGACGGGGGAGGGCCCAGCGCGCGGTCGACGGCGGTCTTCTTCGAACTCCGGGCCATGGCGGAGCTGCTGGACGCGCGCTCCTGACACCCCGTGTGGGCCCGCACCCGTGGGCATGCCGACCACCTGCGCGGGTAGTGCTGGCGCCGATGGAGGAGGCTGAGGCACGCGGGCCACGCTCGGCATGCGGGGCTCATCGGAGGCCGGCGGAGCGGCGGAGTCGGTACAGGAGGCGGCATGGCACTGCAACCTGAGCGCCCGGACGCCGGCCCGACGGGACCGCGCCGCCTGCCCCGCCCGGACCCGGAGGCGCCCGCCGCGCCACGCGCGGGTGAGACGCTCGACGTGGCGCACGAGCCGGCGGGAACCGTGCCCGAGGCGCACGCCGCGGCCGGTGGCATCCCGCGCTGGCTGCTGATCCTCGCCGGTGCCGCGACGGCAACGGTCGCCGTGGCCGGGCTGCGCGCCGTCGCGTGGCTGGTCGCCCCGGTGCTCCTGGCGCTCGTGGTCGTGGTCGCCCTGGCCCCGGTGCAGAGCTGGCTGCGCCGGCACGGGGTTCCCCGCTGGATGGCGACGACGGTGCTGCTCGTCCTCGTCTGGACCGTGCTCCTGGCCTTCGTGGCGCTGCTCGTCGTGTCCGTCGCGCAGCTCGCCGCGCTGCTGCCCGAGTACGCCGGACGCGCGGAGTTCCTGCTGAACGGGGTCGTGGCCGATCTCAACGACGCCGGGCTGGTGTCCGGGCAGTTCTCCGATCTCGTCGCGCAGATCGACTACGGCCAGGTGGTGGGCCTGGCCACCGGGCTGCTCGCCAGCCTCACCGACGCCGCGAGCACGCTCGTCCTGCTGCTGTCGGCGCTGGTCTTCATGGCCATCGAGTCCAGTGGCTTCGCGAAGCGGGTCGCGCTCGTCGGTGCCGAACGGCCACACCTGCCCGTCGCGTTCTCGCTGTTCGCCCACGGCACCCGTAGCTACCTGCTGGTCAGCACGGTCTTCGGTGCCATCGTCGCCGTCGGCGACACGGTCGCCCTGATGTGGCTGGCGGTGCCGGCCGCCCCGCTGTGGGGCCTGCTGGCGTTCATCACCAACTACGTGCCGAACATCGGCTTCGTCCTCGGCGTCGTCCCGCCCGCGCTGCTCGGACTGCTGGCCGGCGGCTGGGGTGAGCTGATCGTCGTCGTGGTCGTCTACTCCCTGCTCAACTTCGTGGTGCAGACGCTGATCCAGCCCCGGTTCGTGGGCGACTCCGTGGGCCTGTCCATGACGGTCACCTTCATCGCGCTGCTGTTCTGGGGCTGGGTGCTCGGCGCGCTCGGTGCCCTGCTCGCGATCCCGCTCACCCTGCTGGTCAAGGCGCTGCTCGTCGACGTCGACCCGCGCGGGCACTGGCTGGACGCGCTCCTGCGGGAGGAGCCGCGGGCGCCCCGCACGATGCGGGCACGACGGCGGATGCACGCCCGCCGGGCCGCCATGGCCTCGGGGCGGCGGCTCCACCACCCGCGCCGCGCCGCGAGCGGGGGATCCGTGGCGGAAGGCTCGCCGCCCGGGAGCGCCACGCCCGGAGGTTCGACCGCGGCGTCCATCGTCGTGGCCGGGGGACGCGATTCCGACGTCGGTGCGAACCACCTCTGACCCGTCAAGCCGCTCGGCTTGACAGCGTTCCTGCGGGAACGCCTCGGCCAGCGAGATCCGGCGCGAGGCGGTGCGCATGCGTGCGCCGGGTTCCCGCGTGCGGTAGACCTTGCACTTCCGTTCCCCGGTTCCAGGAGGTCCATCGTGCTGGCCAGCATCGGCTACGCCGTCGCCTACACCGGGGTCGGCATCGCGCTGCTGGTCCTGGGGTTCTACGTCCTCGATCTGCTCACCCCGGGCCATCTCGGCCGGCACATCTACGAGAACCGGTCGGTCAACGCCGCGCTGACGCTTGCGGCCGGTTTCCTCGGCCAGGGCCTGATCGTCTTCGCCAGCATCTGGACCAACGCCACCAGCGGCTTCGGCAAGGCGCTGCTCTACACCGTGGTGTTCGGGCTGCTCGGGGTCGTGCTCCAGGCGGTGGCGTTCGTCGTCCTCGACCTGATCACCCCCGGCAAGCTGGGCGAGCACCTCATGGAAGGTGTTTTCCACCCGGCCAGCCTGGTCAGCGCAGCCGTCCAGCTCTCGGTCGCGATCATCATCGTGGCGTCCATCTGGCCCTGACCTGCGCCGGTGCACGCACTCGGACCGGGTGACCGCAGCGGGACTACCCGCCAGTAGCGTGTCGGGTCGACGAGCGCACCGTCGCGGCAGGGCGGGCACCGAGGGAAAGAGGAACGACATGACCGAGGCAACGGCCCGCGTGGCCATCGTGACCGGAGCGGCCCGCGGCATCGGTGCCGCCACCGCCCTGCGCCTGGCCCAGGACGGCTTCGCCGTCGCCGTCCTCGACCTGGACGAGGCAGCCGCCAAGGGCACCGTCGAGGCGATCGAGGCAGCCGGCGGGCGCGCGCTCGCGGTCGGCGCGGACGTCAGCGACACCGAGCAGGTCGAGGCGGCCGTCGCGCGCGTCGCCGCCGAGCTGGGTGCCCCCACCGTGCTGATCAACAACGCCGGTGTGACCCGCGACAACATGCTCTTCAAGATGACCGAGGCCGACTGGGACATTGTCATGAACGTGCACCTCCGGGGTGCCTTCCTCATGACCCGCGCGGTCCAGAAGCACATGATCGAGGCCAAGTGGGGCCGGATCGTGAGCCTGTCGAGCACCTCGGCACTCGGCAACCGCGGCCAGGTGAACTACTCGACGGCGAAGGCCGGCCTGCAGGGCTTCACCAAGACGCTCGCCATCGAGCTGGGCAAGTTCGGCGTGACGGCGAACGCGATCGCCCCCGGCTTCATCCAGACCGAGATGACCAAGGCGACGGCCGAGCGGATGGGCATTCCGTTCGAGGACTTCGTCAAGGGCGCCGCGTCGCAGATCCCGGTCGCCCGCGTCGGCCAGCCGGAGGACATCGCGCACCTGGTGTCGTTCTTCGTCAGCGAGGGCGCCGGCTTCGTGTCCGGTCAGGTGGTCTACGCGGCCGGCGGCCCGAAGGCCTAGCAGCCGCTACCGCCGTCGAGGGGGACGGGTGTCCGACGAGGTCCTGGTGGAGCGCCGTGGCGCGGTGCAGGTCATCACGATCAACCGGCCCGAGGCGCGCAATGCGCTGGACGCCGGGGTGGCACGGGGGGTGGCCGCCGCCGTCGACGAGATGGACGCCTCGGACGACCTGCGGGCGGGTGTCCTGACCGGCGCCGGTGGGTTCTTCTCGGCCGGCATGGACCTCAAGGCGTTCCTCCGCGGTGAGTCCCCGGCGATCGCGGGCCGTGGACTCTGCGGCATCACCGTCACCCCGCCGCGCACGCCGATGGTCGCCGCCGTCGAGGGACCGGCGCTGGCGGGCGGTTTCGAGCTGGTCCTCGCCTGCGACCTCGTCGTGGCGGGACGGTCGGCCCGATTCGGCGTGCCGGAGGTGAAGCGGTCGCTGGTGGCCGCGGGCGGTGGCGCGATCCTGCTCTCCCGGCGCATCCCGCGGGCCGTCGCCCTGGAGATGCTGCTCACCGGCGATCCCCTGGACGCCGAGCGGGCGGCCGCAGTGGGCCTGGTCAACCGGGTGGTCGACGACGGCGCCGCGCTGGACACAGCGCTGGAAGTGGCGGCCGTCATCGCCGCGAACGGCCCCCTCGCCGTGGCGGCGACCAAGCGGATCGCGCTCGAGGCGCCGAGTTGGCCGGCCGACGACGTCTGGGCCCGGCAGGAGGAGATCATCCGCCCGGTGTTCGACTCCGAGGACGCCCGCGAGGGCTCGACGGCCTTCGCCGAGAAGCGACCGCCGGTGTGGCGGTGCCGGTAGCGGGAGCACGCAGCGGGGGCAAGGCATAGGCGGGAACCCTGGATCGTTGAGCGGACGTGGCCCGTTTCCCGCTCCGCGTCGTCGTCCTCGGTGACTCCATCGCCTTCGGCACCGGCGCCGTCCGGACCCAGGACACCCTCGGCGCCCGCCTCGCCGCCGCGCTGACCGAGGACGACTTCGACGTCGATCTGCACGTCCTCGCCGTTCCGGGCGCCGCCTCGGCCCAGCTTCCCGCGCAGGTCGTCCGCGCCGAGCCCCTGGCCGCCGACCTCGCCATCGTGGTGATCGGGGCGAACGACCTGGCCCGCTTCGTCCCGGCCGACCAGGCCGCCGCCCACCTCGGCGCGGCGGTGGCCTCCCTCCGCGCCGCCGGCACGGACGTCGTCGTCGTCCCGGCGCCGGACATGTCGTCGGTGCCGTTCGTCCCACCCGCCTTCCGGGCCGCCGTACGGGCGGCCTGCGCGCTCCTGCAGGAGCGGCAGGCAGCGGTGGCGGAGGCCGCGGGTGCCTCGGTCGCCCACATCGCCGAGGAGGTCGGCCTCGCCTTCGGCGCGGATCCGTCGATGTTCTCCGCCGACCGGTTCCACCCGTCGTCGGCCGGCTACGCGCAGATCGCCGCGGCGCTCACGCCCTACGTGCAATCGGCCGCCCGCACCCGACGGGACGGCGCCGCGGCCTGAGGGCACCGCCGGTCACGGCAGCCGGGAGGCCAGGAGCTCCGCGAGGTGCATGCCGCGGCGTCCGGCCAGCTGGTCCAGCTGCGTCCGGCAGGAGAACCCGTCGGCCAGCACCACGGCGTCGGGGCCCAGGTCGCGCACGGCCGGCAGCAGCTGCTGGCCGGCGATCGCGACCGACACGTCGTGGTGCCCGCGCTCCACGCCCCAGTTCCCGGCCAGGCCGCAGCAACCGCCCAGCCGCGTCACCCGTGCCCCTGCCCGCTCGAGCATCCGGGCGTCGGCCTCCCAGCCCAGGACGGCGGCGTGGTGGCAGTGCGGCTGGGCCACGACCTCCACACCGGCCAGGGACGGCGGTTCCCAGCCGGCGAGCAGTTCGGCGAGCGTGCGGGTGCCGCGGGCGACCCGCTCCGCGTCGTCGCCGCCGACCAGTTCCACGGCGTCCCCGCGCAGCACCGCGGTGCACGACGGCTCGATGCCCACCACCGGGATGCCGGCGTCGACCAGCGGGGCGAGCATCGCGACCGTGCGCGTCAGGATCGTGCGTGCCCGGTCGAGCTGACCCGTGGTGATCCAGGTGAGCCCGCAGCAGGCCGTGTCGTCGGGCACCTGGACCCGGTACCCGGCCGCTTCGAGCACCCGGACCGCGGCGTCGGCCACGTCCGGGGCGAAGTGGTCGGTGAAGGAGTCCACCCACAACGCCACAGGAGTGCCGTCGGCAACCGGCGGACGCGCTGCCCACTGCTGACGGAAGGTGCGGGCGGCGAACGGTGGCACGCTCCGGCGCTGGTCCATCCCGGCGGACCACTTGGTCAGCCGTCCGCCGAGCCGTGAGGTGAGCACCGCGTTGACCACCTTCGGTGCACGCGCGGCGAGGTCGGCCCAACGGGGCAGCCGGCCGAGCGTGTAGTGCGCACGCGGGCGCAGCCGGCGGCGGTAGGACTGGTGCAGCACCTCGGCCTTGTAGCTCGCCATGTCGACGCCGGTCGGGCAGTCACGGGAGCAGCCCTTGCAGGACAGGCACAGGTCGAGCGCGTCGTGCACCTCCGGGGAGCGCCAGTCGTGCACCGGCCCGCCCGGCGCGAGCATCTCCTGGAGCACCCGCGCCCGGCCGCGGGTGGTGTCCTTCTCCTCCCGGGTGGCCGGCCACGACGGGCACATGACCCCGCCGCTGGCGGACAGGTCGGCCCGGCACTTCCCGACCCCGGTGCAGCGGTGCACGGCCGCGGAGAAGTCGCCGCCGTCGTGCCGGTAGGCCAGCGCCAGGCCCTCCCGTCGCCGCGGCGCCTCCGCCGCGCGGAGGTCGGCGTCCAGCGCGGCCGGCCGGACGAGGACGCCGGGATTGAGCACGTCGGCCGGGTCGAAGACGGCCTTGACCTGTTCGAACAGGGAGATGGCCGCGGGGGAGTACATGGCGGGCAGCAGCTCGCTGCGCGCCCGCCCGTCGCCGTGCTCGCCCGAGAGCGAGCCGCCGTAGCCGGCCACCAGGCGGGCCGCGTCCTGGACGAACGCCCGGTAGGCCCCCCGGCCGCCGTCGGCACCGGTGCCGAAGGAGAAGTCGATCCGGCCGTGCACGCACCCGTCGCCGAAGTGCCCGTACGGCACGCACTGCAGCCCGTGCTGGTCGAGCAGCGACTCGAAGTCGCGCAGGTAGTCGCCGAGGCGCTCCGGCGGAACGGCGGCGTCCTCCCAGCCGGCGTGCGCGGGGCGGCCGTCACTGGTGCGGCCGGCCAGGCCGGCGCCGTCCTCCCGGATCCGCCAGATCGCGGCGGCCTCGGCCGCGTCGGTGACCACCAGGGCGTCGAGCGCTCCCGCGTCGGCGACCACCCGGCGGGCCGTCGCGGTGATCTCGGCCACGCTGTCGCCGGTCAGCTCGACCACCAGCCAGCCAGAACCGCGGGGGAGGTCGGGCACGACGGCCGCTGGGACGTCGCGCAGCCGCTGGACCATGCGCGAGTCCAGTCCCTCGACCGCGGTGGGGGAGTGCGGCAGCAGGCCCGGCGTCGCGTCCGCGGCGTCGGCCATCGTCGGGTACCCGAGCACCACGAGGCCGCGGAAGGGCGCGTCGGAGACCAGCCGCACCGTGGCGCCGAGGACGAGGGCCAGGGTGCCCTCGCTGCCGACCAGCATCCTGGCGACGTCGAAGCCCCGCTCGGGCAGCAGGTGCTCCAGCGAGTAGCCCGAGACCTGCCGGCCGAAGCGGCCGAGCTCGGTGCGGACGGTCGCCAGGTTGGCGTCGACCAGGCTGCGCAGCTCGTCGAGCGGGCCCACCGAGAGCCGGCTGCCGTTCAGGTGCAGGCGGGTGCCCGCACCGGTGACGACGTCGAGACCGACCACGTTGTCCGACGTGCGGCCGTAGGCCAGCGCCCGCGAGCCGCAGGCGTTGTTGCCGATCATGCCGCCGACGGTGCAGCGGTTGTGGGTGCTCGGGTCGGGGCCGAAGCGCAGCCCGTGCGGCCGGGCCGCCGTCTGCAGCGACGCCTGCACCACCCCTGGCTCGATCACGGCGGTGCCGGCGGCGGCGTCGATGTCGCCGATCCGGGTCAGGTGGCGCGAGGTGTCCAGGACGACCCCCGTGCCCACGGCGTTACCGGCGATGGAGGTGCCCGCGCCCCGGGCGGTCAATGGGACGCCGAGGGTTCGGCAGACCTCGAGGGTGGCCACGATCTCGTCGACGTGCCGGGGCCGGACGACCGCCCGCGGGAGCACGCGGTAGAGCGAGGCGTCGGTGGAGTAGAGGGCTCGCGCCAGTCCGGAGTCGTCGACGTCGGCGACGCCGGCCCGGCGCAGTGCGTCCAGGAGGTCGGGCGCCGGGGTGGCGGTGGTGGTCATGGTGTCGAGTCTTCCGGGCCGGGTTCGGCGGGGGCCCACCCGGTGCCGGGAGGGGCCGGTTCCGGCGGTGACGCGCCTGCAGGGCGTCACCGCCGGAACGGATCAGGACGTGGGCGGCTCGTCCTTGCCCTCCTCCTCCAGCCGGTCGGCCTCTTCCTTGGTCTTGTGCACCGCGCCATCGG
>JAOPWH010000156.1 GCA_025965795.1 Blastococcus sp. | reverse complement strand
CGAACGTGCCGCCACCGAGGTCGAAGACGAGGATCGTCTGCTCGGTCTCGCCCTTGTCCAGGCCGTAGGCCAGCGCGGCCGCGGTCGGCTCGTTGACGATGCGCAGGACGTTGAGGCCCGCGATCTCGCCGGCCTCCTTGGTGGCCTGGCGCTGCGCGTCCTCGAAGTAGGCCGGCACCGTGATGACGGCGTCGGTCACCGGCTCGCCCAGGTAGGTCTCGGCGTCCCGCTTGAGCTTCTGCAGGATGCGCGCGGAGATCTCCTGCGGCGTGTACTTCTTGCCGTCGATCTCGTCGGTGCTCCAGGTCGTGCCCATGTGCCGCTTGACGCTGCGGATGGTGCGGTCGACGTTGGTGACCGCCTGGTTCTTCGCCGACTGACCGACGAGGACCTCGCCGTTCTTCGCGAAGGCGACGACCGACGGGGTGGTGCGGGACCCCTCGGAGTTCGCGATCACCGTCGGCTCGCCGCCCTCCAGGACGGTGACGACGGAGTTGGTGGTGCCGAGGTCGATTCCGACCGCTCGAGCCATGGGGATGGCCTCTCTTCCGTGTGCTGGGGTGGTGCTGGTCCGTGGAAGTCGAGGGTGCGCTCGCTACTTGCGCGGGGTCCACTCAACTTTCCTGCCCAGCTTAACGGCATAGGTGCGGCCGGTGTTCCCGGGGCCGGCCGACCCCACCTTCCAGCCGCGCGCTCGGATCCGCTCCGCCCGCCGTCCACGCGGTGTGGTCGCCGTCCACACCGCAGACCGCGTGGACCGCTACCACGAGCCGTGGACGGCGCGCTCCGCCGTGTTCCGCCGTCCACGACATCGCGCGGGAGGGCGAGGAACCGCTGCCGTCGCCCGACGCTGCCGGGATGCATCCGATCCTGCGCGCCTGCTCCGAACGACAACTGGGCCTGTTCACCGCGTCGGACGCGCGGAGAGCCGGCTATGAGCACTCCGAGATCCGGCACCTGTGCTCATCCGGCGCCTGGGTACGGCTGCGCCGTGGCGTGTACATGACGGCTGAGGACCACGCGGCGATCAACGGGTCGGGACGTCGGCATCGCGTCGAGTGCCTCGCTGTTCTCCTGGACCTCGAGCGGCCCACAGCAGCGATCAGCCACGCATCGGCCGCGCGCCTCTGGGGATTTCCCGTGCGCCGAGACCTCGAGCGAACGGTCCGCCTGACCGATCCGGCCGTGTGGCGACGCGGGAAGAACTTCCACATGACCCAGGCCCCGCTACCGGCCGCAGATGTCGCCACGAGCGGTCCGCTCCGGCTCACGGTCGCGTCCCGCACATTGGTCGACTGCGCCCGCGCATGGCCCTTGGAGGGGGCGGTCATCGCCCTGGATGCGGCCCTGGTGGCGGAGCAGGTGACGACGCGGCAGATCCGCGATGCGCTCGCTCGTGCCCGGCACTGGCCGGGCGCGCCCCGGGCAGCACGCGCGGTCGCTCTCGCGGACGGCCGAGCCGAGTCCCCGCTGGAGACCCGGGGCCGGCTGCGGATCCTCGGAGCGGGGCTTCCTGCGCCCGAGCTGCAGGTGGAGATCGGCACCAGCGGTCGGCTGGTCGGGGTCGTGGATGCGTGGTTCGACGAGGCGGCCGTGGCGGTCGAGTTCGACGGTCGCGTGAAGTACGCCGACCCGTGGCGCGGTCGGTCCCCTGAGCGCGTCCTGTGGGAGGAGAAGCGACGAGAGGACGAGCTGCGGGGGTTGGACATCCGGGTCCTGCGCATCGTGGACGCCGACCTCGACGGGCGATGGCCGCGCATCGAGAGCCGCCTGCGCGAGCTGCTCGCTTCGCCCGGACCTGCGCACCGCCGCTTTTCGACTGCGATCCGGCCACAGGGGCGGTCGCGGGCCGGTTGACGACGCGAACCTCGCCGCATGGTCGCCACCCACGACGTCGACGGCGAGGTCGGCGACCACACCGCGTGGACGGCGGTCCGGGGCGCGGTCCGGGCGCGGTCGGGGCGCGGTCCGTGGGCCGGCGACGGCACCGACGGGCGGCTCGGGTTACCGATGAGTAGCGGCGTACGGCGGCAGCTATCGTCCCCTGCAGTACAGGGCGGTCCCGCCGTCCGCAGCGATGAAGGAGATCCATGACGGGCCCGTTGCAGATCGTCCTGGGCACGATCAGCGTCCTGTTCCTGATCGTCTCGTCGGTCATGGCCTACCGCGCGGTGCGGGCGATGGTCCGCATCATCCGCACGGGCCAGCCCGACGGCACCCGTTTCGGCCCCGTCGGTGCGCGGCTCAAGACCCTCGCGATCGAGTCTCTGGGGCACACCCGGATGCTCAAGTGGTCGACCATCGGGATCGCCCACTGGTTCGTCTTCGTCGGGTTCTACGGCCTGTTCCTCACCCTGGTCGAGGCGTTCGGCGAGGTCTGGAACCCGGCCTTCCACCTGCCGATCATCGGCGAGTGGAGCCTCTGGAACCTCTTCGCCGACATCATCGGGACGGGCACGATCCTCGGCATCCTGTACCTGATCTACCGGCGCCAGAAGGACCACCCGCGACGTCAGGGCCGCGGGAGCCGCTTCGCCGGATCGAACGAGGGCCGCGGCTACTTCGTCGAGGCCGTCGTCCTCGTGGTCGGCATCTGCATCCTGACGATTCGGGCGCTCAAGGTGTCGAACGGCCTCACGGAGGCGCCGGGGTGGTCGCATCCGATCTCGGGTGCGCTCGCACACCTCCTGCCGAGCAGTCCCGACCTGCTGAGCGTCGTCGCGTTCGTCAAGATCGTCGTCTCGCTGACCTGGCTCGTGGTGATCAGCCGGATCCTCAACATGGGCGTGGCCTGGCACCGGTTCAGCGCCTTCTTCAACATCTACTTCAAGCGCGAGCCCGACGGCGCCCCGGCGCTCGGCCCGCTGCAGCCGATGACCAGCGGCGGCAAGCCGATCGACTTCGAGGATCCCGGCGAGGACGACGTCTTCGGTCGCGGCAAGATCGAGGACTTCACCTGGAAGGGGATGCTCGACTTCACCACCTGCACCGAGTGCGGGCGGTGCCAGAGCCAGTGCCCGGCCTGGAACACGGGCAAGCCGCTCAGTCCCAAGATGGTGATCATGGACCTTCGGGACCACCTCTACGCCAAGGCCCCGTACCTGCTGGGTGCGAAGACGGCGAGCGAGACCGCACCGGACTACGACGTCCTCAAGCCCAGCGACGAGCAGGTGTGGGCGTCGGGCTACGCCCGGATCGAGGGCACCAACGACGCCCAGGCGCACCGCCCACTGGTCGGCACCCTCGCCGAGGGCGGGGTCATCGACCCCGACGTGCTGTGGAGCTGCACCAACTGCGGCGCCTGCGTCGAGCAGTGCCCGGTGGACATCGAGCACGTCGACCACATCATGGACATGCGCCGCTACCAGGTGCTGATCGAGTCCAGCTTCCCCTCCGAGGCCGGCGTGATGATGCGCAACCTGGAGAACCGCGGGAACCCGTGGGGCGTGGGCGGCAACGTCCGCGAGGACTGGATGAAGGACCTCGACTTCGAGGTCCGGCAGGTCGAGGGCACCATCGACGACGACATCGAGTACCTGTTCTGGGTCGGCTGCGCCGGCGCCATCGACGACCGGGCCAAGAAGACCACCAAGGCCGTCGCCGAGCTGCTGCACATCGCCGGGGTCGAGTTCGCCGTCCTCGGCAACGGGGAGACCTGCTCGGGCGACCCGGCCCGCCGGATGGGCAACGAGTTCCTGTTCCAGCAGCTGGCGGGGGAGAACGTCGAGACGCTCAACGCCGTCTTCGAGAAGCGCCCGGCCGGGCGACGGAAGATCGTCGCGACCTGCCCGCACTGCTTCAACTCCCTGGGCCGGGAGTACCCGCAGCTGGGCGGCGACTACGACGTCGTGCACCACACCCAGCTGCTCAGCACGCTCGTGGAGGAGGGGCGGCTCACCCCCGTCACCCCGATCGACCGCAAGGTGACCTACCACGACCCGTGCTTCCTGGGCCGGCACAACAAGGTCTACACGCCACCCCGGGAGATCCTCGACTCCGTCCAGGGCCTGCGCACCCAGGAGATGCACCGCTGCAAGGACCGCGGGTTCT
>JAOPWH010000152.1 GCA_025965795.1 Blastococcus sp. | reverse complement strand
CCGGGTCGGGTAGGGACAGGGACTCCTTCTCGTCGGCGTGCCGAGCGGCTCCGGTATCGTTGCGCCGGTTCCCAGGTTCGCGGGCTCGGGACATGGTGGGTGTCGCTCAGTCGGTAGAGCACCAGGTTGTGATCCTGGGTGTCGCGGGTTCGAGCCCCGTCACTCACCCCATGGAGTGTGGCCCGGGTCAGCGCGCTGACCAGGGCCTCTCTCGTGCCCGAGGCTGCTACTGCGCCCCGCGGTGTGCCGGCGCGTCAGCCGTCGAGCTCGGTGAGCAGCTTCTCCATCTCGGCGATCTCCGCGGTCTGGCTGTCACGGATGGCCTCGGCCAGCGCGATCACGTCAGCCTTCTGCCCGTCCGCGATCTCGGCCTCGGCCATTTCGACCGCACCCTTGTGGTGGGTGATCATCTGCTCGAGGAACAGTTGGTCGAACTCGGCGCCGGCGGCGTTCATCAGGGCGTGCATGTCCTTCTCGGACATCGTCCCGCCCATGCCGCCCATCCCGTCGTCCATGTGACCGGTGTCGGCGTTCCACTCCTCGAGCCAGCCGGACATCGTCTCGATCTCCGGCCCTTGGGCTGCCTCGATACGGCCGGCGAGGTCGAGGACACGAGGGTCCTCGGCCCGTCCCTCGGCCAGCCGCGCCATCTGAATGGCCTGCTGGTGGTGCGGGACCATGTCGCGGGTGAACGCGACGTCGGCGTCGCCGACGGTGCGCTCCCCGCTGCCGGGGGCGCTGTCCGAGGGGCTGCTGTGGCCCGTCATCGGGCCGTTGTGCGCGGCTTCGGAGCTGTCGTCGGCGCAGCCGGCCAGCAACAGCGCGCCTGCGACGAGGGCCCCGGCGAGGCCGGAGAGGCCTGCGGTTGTGCGGATCATGTCGTGCTTCTCCTGACTGGGTGGGATCGAAGGCGTGCAGCGGACCGCCGCCGGACCCAGCCGGGTGCTGGGTGGGGCGGTCGAGCGGTCGGCCTAGATCCGGAGCAGGCAGAGGGCGGAGAGGTCCGGTGGTCGCAGCGGTGCCAGTGAGCCGAACGAGGCGCGGGCGCACCGCATGACAGGTGCGGTCCGGTGCACCACGCGGGGGGCGAGCAAGACCAGCAGGACGGCGATGGCGGCGGCGAGCACGGCCAGGCACACCGTCCACAGGTGGGCGGGCGCGTTCTGCGGTGCGCCGCCGTGCCCGGCCGCGGCGACCGCCGGTGCGACGGGCCCGGAGTCGGCGTCGCCGCCGATGCGATCAGGGAGCGTCGGCCCGGCCGTGGCGTTGCCATGGGCGTGACCGGGCGTGAACTCGGTCATCGCCAGGGGGTACGTCTCCACGGCGTGGTCGGCGGCATGCCCGGCACGGTCGGCGGCGTTCCCGCACTGCACGCCGTGCAGGGCGAAGACGGCGGCGAGCGCCAGCAGCACCGTCGACACTCGTGCCACCATCAGCCACCCCCTGGTCATCCAGGCTACGAGGCTCGGCGGCGCACACCAGGACGGGCGTGGTGACACTCGCACCCTCAGCGTGACACCGGCTCCGGCTCCGGTACCGCGGCAGCCCGGGGCGCGGGCGCCTCGGGGGCGGCGGGAAGTCGCAGCCGCTTGAGCAGCAGGGCGTTGACCGCAACCAGGAAGCTGGAGCCCGACATCGACAGCGCGGCGATCTCGGGGCGGAGCACGAGGTCGAAGGCGGGCTGGAACACCCCGGCCGCGATCGGCAGGGCGATCGCGTTGTAGCCGATCGCCCACCCGAGGTTCTGCCGCATCTTGCGCAACGTTCCGCGTCCGATGGCCAGGGCGACGGGGACGTCGAGCGGGTCCGACCGCATGAGTACGACATCAGCGGTCTCGATCGCCACATCGGTTCCCGCACCGATCGCGATGCCCAGATCGGCGGCGGCCAGTGCGGGTGCGTCGTTCACGCCGTCCCCGACCATCGCGACCCGCCTGCCCGCCCGCTGCAGCTCGATGATCTCGGTCGCCTTGTCGACCGGAAGGACCTCGGCGATGACGGTGTCGATACCTAGTTGCCCGGCGATGCGCCGGGCGGTGGCCTCGTTGTCGCCGCTGAGCATCACGACCTCGACGCCTGCCTTGCGCAGGGCGGCCACGGCGGTCGCGGAAGTCTCGCGGACGGCGTCGGCCAGCCCGATCACCGCCACGGCGCGGCCGTCGACGGCGACCATCACCGCGGTGCGGCCACTGCCCGCGAGCTCGTTCCGCCGGGCAGCAAGTGCCCCCATCTCGACGCCCTCGTCGGCCATCAGCGTGGCGTTGCCGACCAGCACGCGGCGGCCGGCGACGGTGGCCCCGGCGCCATGGCCCGGGACGTTGCGGAACCCCTCGGCGGTGAGCGCCGCAACCCCTTGGTCAGTGGCGTGACGGGCAACCGCGGCGGCCAACGGGTGCTCGGATTCCCGCTCCACTGCGGCCGCGAGCGCCAGGACGTCGACGGCCTCCATCCCCTCGACCAGGAAGTCGGTGACCTCCGGCTCCCCCTTGGTCAACGTGCCGGTCTTGTCCATCACCACGGTGTCGATGCGGGCCGACGTCTCCAGGGCGGTCGCGTTCTTGAACAGCACGCCCCGCTGCGCCCCCAGGCCGGTTCCGACCATGATCGCGGTCGGGGTGGCCAGACCGAGTGCGTCGGGGCAGGTCACCACGACCACGGTGATCGCGAACAGCATCGCGGTGGCGAACGACGCCCCGGCCAGCAACCAGACGATCAAGGTCAGGCCGCCACCGGCGAGGGCGACGAGGACCAGCCAGAACGCGGCCCGGTCGGCCAGCCGCTGCCCGGGCGCCTTGGAGGCCTGCGCCTCCTGGACCAGCTTGAC
The DNA here is from genome assembly GCA_025965795.1 of Blastococcus sp. GTDB lineage: Bacteria > Actinomycetota > Actinomycetes > Mycobacteriales > Geodermatophilaceae > Blastococcus_B. Next base: position 29,395 of record JAOPWH010000152.1, on the reverse strand, counting down.
GATCTGGGCGAGCGCGGTGTCCGCGCCGACCCTCGTCGCCCGCACGCGCAGCGTGCCGGTGGTGTTCACCGAGGCGCCGATGACCTCGGCGCCGACGGCCTTGTGCACCGGCAGGCTCTCCCCGGTGACCATCGACTCGTCGACCTCGGAGTCGCCGTCCTCGACCACCCCGTCCACCGGGACCTTCGCGCCCGGTCGGATCAGCAGCAGGTCGCCGACGACGACCTGGGCCGTCGGCACCTCGACCGGCTGCCCGTCACGCAGCACCAGCGCGCGGGGCGGCGCGAGTTCCAGCAGGGTGCGAATGGCATCGTTCGCTCCGCCGCGGGCACGCATCTCGAACCAGTGGCCGAGCAGCACGAACGCCGTCAGCACGGTCGCGGCCTCGTAGAACACCTCGCCCCCGCCGGTCAGAGTGATCACCAGGCTGTAGATCCAGCCCGCACCCACCGCGACGGCTACCAGCACCATCATGTCCAGCGTGCGTGCTCGCACTGCCCGCCACGCGCCGTCGAAGAAGATCCAGGCGCTGTAGAAGACGACCGGCAGCGAAAGGATCAGCGAGAAGACGTCATCCCTCAGGGCGAACGGCGCCGCCACGGTGAAGCCGACCACGTCACGGCCGATCGGCGACCAGAGCAGGATCGGAACCGACAGAACGGCCGCGACCAGGAACCGGTTGCGCATGTCCCGCGCCATGTCGTCCATCGACATCCCGCCGTGGTGTCCGCCGTGGCCCATCGCGTCCTGCGCGGTCGTTCCGGCGTGCCGGCCCTCATCGTCCGGGTGCTCGTGCAGGGCCCCCGCTGCCACTCCGGCCACCAGGTGGCCGTCGTGTGCGGCCGTCGTGCCGTGGTCGCGCGGCTCGGCCGCCGGGTCGCAGACGTGCCGGGGCACCGACTGCCCGGCGCAGTGATAGCCGCAGTCGCGGACCCATTCGGTCAGCTGTGCCACCGAGGTCTGCTGCGGGTCATAGGTGACCTTGACCGTCTGACCCACCGGGTTCGCGTCGACGTGCGACACACCCGGGCGGCGGCCGAGCATCTTCTGGATGACGGCCTTCTCCAGGGCGCCGCGCACCCCGCCGACTTCGAGCACGACCGTCCGCCGCTGACCCGACATGATCACTCCTCGTCCGGTTCACCCCCGCGTGCCGTCCATGACCTTATACCCGGTGGGGGTATTTCGCCCCCCAGTCGAGGTGCCCCGCCGGGGCAGCCGGGACGGAGGCCGCCGCTGCGGGCCGGGGCGGGCCCGCGCGAGGCCCGACGGTCGGCCGGTGGCCGCTGTGGCGTCACGGCGCGGGGGCGACCCGATCGGAGCCGGTCAGCGTGGCGAGGCGGCGCCGGTACTCCTCTTCGTCGATCTCCCCACGAGCGAATCGCTCGCCCAGCAGTTGCTGCGGCGAGGTGCGGGCCCCGTACCCCCGGTCACCCGGTCGGTTCAGTCCGCGCAGGAGCGCGACGGCCACGGTGATCAACAGTCCCCAGAAGACCACCATGCCGATCGCCATCGTCACCCAGCCCCAGCCGGTCACGTCATGATCGGTCCAGAACATCATCAGTCGTCCCACCCCTCGGTCGTGTCACACGCGAGCCGCCGACGGCTCCGGTCGCCCCCACCTTCGCGCACGGTCACTCGCGTCGGACGCGTCCAGAGGTCCCGCTCGCCGGGGCACTTCCGCCCGGTCCCAGAACCCGCCGCGCTCGTTCCGCTGGGCGGTACGGGTCGACGGCAGGTGCTCAGAACACCGTGTAACCGCCGTCGATGACCAGCACCGAGCCGGTCATGAACGACGACGCCGGACTGGCCAGGAACAGCACCGCGGGCGCGATCTCCTCCGGGTCGGCGGCGCGCTGCTGGGGCGCGTCGTCGACCCAGTGCCGCCTGAACTCCGGCTGGTCGATGGGCGTCATCTCGGTGCGGACGTAGCCCGGCGCGACGGCGTTGACGCGGACGCCGTGCGGAGCCCACTCGGCAGCCAGCGACTTCGTCAGGTGGTGCACCGCGGCCTTCGACGCGTTGTAGGCCGGCTGCCACTGCGGCCGGTTGACGATCTGCCCGGACATCGAGCCGATGTTGACGATCACGCCTCCGCCCGCGGCGATCATCTGCTCGCCGAACACCTGGCAGCCGTGCCAGACGCCGTTCACGTTGACCCGCATGACGTCGTTCCACTCGTCCTCGGTCACCTCGAGGGCCGGTCGGTGGACGCAGAGGCCGGCGTTGTTGACCAGCACGTCGACCCGCCCCAGCTCATCGGCGATCTCCCGCGCGACGGCGACGACGGATCCACGGTCGCCGACGTCGGCGCGGAAGGCGCTCGCCCGCACGCCCGCCGCGGTCAGCTCCTCCACGACCGTGCTGCTCGCGGCGGCGTTCCGCGCCACGATCGCGACGGTGGCACCCGCCTCACCGAGTGCGCCCGCGAACGCACGGCCCAGGCCGCGGTTCCCTCCGGTGACGACGGCGACCTTGCCGTCGAGACGAAAACTCTCCAGGACTGTCATGCGCGCACACTGCCACCGGACCGGCAGGTCGAGCCGGCCGCGGGTGACCGCGCGTGGAAACCGGCCGGCCTCGCAGCAAGGACGCGGAGAACCTGCACGACCGGCTACGTGGTCTCACCTAACGCCGAGCCCGGAACCCGGTCCAGGGTCGATTCATCCGATACCGAAGGAGGGGCACAGATGCCTCTGTTCATGGATGTTCACCACAAGGTCGACGGGCTGACCGCGGAGGCCGTTGCCGGAGCACACAAGCTGGACCTCGAGGTCGGCCCGCAGTACGAGGTCGACTACCGCCAGTACTGGTTCGACGAGGGCTCGGGCAAGGTCTTCTGCCTGGTCGAGGCCCCCGACGCCGAGACCGCCGCCCGCGTGCACCGCGAGGCGCACGGACTGGTGGCCGACGAGCTGACCCCCGTCCAGGAAGGGGTCTGACGGCCGACGGATAACGCTGTCGCTTCCCTGCGCGACAGCGGATAGTAAGGCGCCGTGGCGGTCCTGACCCGCGTGTCCAGCCCCGCCCTGATCGGGCGGGGCGAGGAGCTGACCGAGTTGCGGCACGTTCTCGGGAACGTCCTCGCCGGCGGCAGCGCATGTGCCGTCGTCGCCGGTGAGGCCGGCCTCGGGAAGACCCGCCTGGTGCGGGAGCTCCTGCGCGACGCCGAGGACGTCGAACTCCTCGTCGGGAGCTGCAGCGAGGTGGGCCCCGACGTGCTCCCGTACGCGCCCTTCGTCGACGTGCTCTCCGACCTCGCCCAGCGGCACGGTGCGGCGGAGGTCCGCGCGCTCGGCGGGCCCACGGGGGACGAGCTGGCCCGCCTGCTCCCGGACGCCGAGGACAGCGGCCCACCCGACAGAACCCGCGGCGGCGCCGGCCGGCTGTACGCGGCGCTGCGCAACCTGATCACGGGTCTGGCCGCTCGTCGTCCACTGCTCTTCCTGGTCGAGGACCTGCACTGGTCCGACCGGGCAACCCGGGACCTGCTCGGACTCCTCGCCCACCGGCTGCCACCCCGCACGCTCCTGCTGCTCACCGCCCGCACCGACGAGGCAGCCGAACGACGTGCCGTGCCGCTGTTCCTCGCCCAGCTGGCCGCCGCTGGAGCCCATCGCATCGAGCTGCGCCCGTTCACGCGCGACGAGCAGGCGTTGCAGCTGAGCGGGATCGTCGGCATCCCACCGACGCGGGCGCGGCTCGACGAGGTGTACGCCCGCGCGGAGGGGAACCCGTTCTTCGCCGAGGAGCTGGTGGCGCTGGGCGCCGCCGGCGTCGTCCCCGTCACGGTGCGCGACCTGCTGGAGGCCCGCGTCGACGCCTTGCCGAGCCCGACGCGCCGGGTCGTGCGCGCGGCAGCGGCCGCAGGACGGCGGATCGAGCACGGTCTCCTGGTGCGCGTCGCCGGCCTCGACGAGCCGGATCTGGAGGAAGCCCTCTCCCCCGCCGTCGACGCGCACGTCCTCGTTCCCGATGGTTCGGCGTACGTCTTCCGCCACGCGCTGCTCCACGAGACGGTGGCCACCGCCCTGCTGCCGGGTGAGCGGGCGCGCCTGCACCGCCGACTGGCCGAGCTGCTGACCGGGGACCCGTCGCTCGCCGAGAGCCGGCACGGCCTCGAGGGCCGGATCGCGCACCACTGGCTGGCGGCCGGAGACCAGGCCGAAGGCCGTCGTGCGTCCTACCTGGCCGCCAGGGCGGCGGAGCACACGCTCGCCTTCGACGAGGCACTGGCCCACTACGAACGGGTCGTCGCCCTGTCCCAAGACGTCGACGACCTCCCCGTGTCCAGGTACCGCCTGCTGTGGCACGCAGCGGAGACCGCTCATCGGGCGGGAGCGGCCCACCGGGCCGCCGAGCTGGCTCAGAAGGCCATCGCCTGCGTGGACCCAGAGGAGCCGCACCACCGCGCGTACCTGCACGAGCGGCTCGGCCGCTACCTCTGGATGGCCGCCGAGGGCGAACGGGCCGGCGAGGAGTGCCGGCGGGCCGTGGAGCTCGTGCCCACCGACCCGGTCACCTGCTGGCAGGCGGCCATCGTCAGCGGCTACGCACAGGTGCTCATGCTGACCGGCCGCTTCGACGAAGCGCGTACCGAGGCGGAACGGGCGATCCGGCTGGCGGCCCAGGTTCCGGAGGGGCGGCCGACCGAGGGACACGCGCGGAACAACCTCGGCGTGGCCCTGGCCCACCTGGGCGAGGTGGAACGCGGCATCGAGGAGCTGCTCACCGCCGCCCGGATCGCGCGGGACGAGGCAGACGACGTCGACGACATCGCGCGAGCCGTGGTGAACCTGCATGCGGTGCTCTTCGACGCCGGCCGTTTTCCCGAGGCCCTGGCGGTGGCCCTGGACGGGATCGCCACCGTGGACCAGCTGGGGCTGCAGCGTCGCAAGGGCGTCTGGTGCCGCTGCGACGCGGTGGACGCCTTCCTCGTCCTCGGCCGTTCCGACGAAGCGGAGTCGCTGCTCCGGGAGGCGGCGGTCCTGCATCCCGAAGGGATCGACGCCGTCCGGGTGCATGGCATGCAGGGCGCTCTGGCCCTACGGCGTGGGCGCCTGGTCGAGGCCCGCAGGGAACTCGAGCGGGCACGGCGGCTGGGCCGTTCCTCCGTCGCAGGCCACCTGATCCTGCCCATCCACTGGGCGCTGCTCGAGACCCTGCGCTGGCAGGGCGACTGGTCGGCGGCGGTGGTGCTCGCCGAGGAGCTGTGCGCGCGGACGTGGTCCGACGGCGACGCCGCCTTCCTGATCCCGGTCCTCGCGGTGGCCGCGGGCGCAGCCGCCGACGGCGCGATCGCCGCACACGCCGAGCGGCGAACCGCCGAGGAGCGTCGCCTGATCGCGGTCACGGAGGAGTTCGTCCGGCGCGCCGACGCCGCGACGGCCCGTCCCGACTTCCTCCTGCCCCCGGCCCTCGCCGCACTCGAGGTCGCCCACGCCGAGCAGGCGCGCACCTCGCGGCAGGGTGGGGCGCAGGCCTGGGCCGACGCCGCGGCTGCCTGGCATCGGCTCGGCGACGCCTATCAGGCGGGCTGCGCCCTCCTCCGCCAGGCGGAGTGCCAGCTCGCCGAGCGCCGGCGCGCCGCGGCCACAGACGCGCTGCGCGCGGCGCGGGCCGCTTCCATCGCCGCCCGTGCGCAGCACCTTCTCCGCGCCGTCGAAGGCACCGCCGCCCGGGCCGGTCTGCCGCTGGAGGACGCCGCTCCCGCACCCGCAGGACGCTTCAACCTGAGCACCCGCGAGTCCGACGTCCTCGCGCTCCTCGCCCGTGGTCGTACCGACCGGCAGATCGGAGCCGAGCTGTTCATCAGCCATCGGACGGTGGAGCGCCACGTCTCCAACATCCTGGCGAAGCTGGACGCGCACACGCGCGCCGAGCTCACCTCGATCGCGCACCGGCAGGGACTCGTGGTGCCCGAGCCCCGGAGGGCCGCCCGATCCGCCCCTCGGGCGCCGAGGACGACGCGCTGACGGGATGACGCGCTGACGGGACGACACCCGGTCTCGAGGCGCCGGCCCAACCAGTCAGTCCGGGCCAGAGGCCGAGCCAGTTCGGTGAGGGGCTCAGAGGCCGAGCGAGCGGCCGACGATCTCCTTCATGATCTCGGTCGTGCCGCCGTAGATGGTCTGCACCCGGGAGTCGAGGAAGGCCTTCGCGACCGGGTACTCGAGCATGTAGCCGTAGCCGCCGTGCAGCTGCAGGCACCGGTCGACGACGCGCTTCTGCAGCTCCGTCGTCCACCACTTCGCCATGGCGGCGTCCTCGACGGTGAACCGCCCGGCGTTGTGCTCGTGGATCGCCTTCTCCAGGTAGGTCTCGGCGATCGTCACCTCGGTGTGCATCTCGGCCAGCTCGAAGCGGGTGTTCTGGAACTTCCCGATCGGCTGCCCGAACGCCGTCCGGCTCCTGCAGTAGTCGACGGTCAGGTCGAGCACGATCCGGCTGGCCGGCACCGCGACCGCGGCGATGGACAGGCGCTCCTGCGGCAGGTTGTCCATCAGGTGGAAGAAGCCCCGCCCCTCGGTGCCGAGCAGGTTGGCGGCCGGTACGCGGACGTCGGTGAAGAACAGCTCCGCGGTGTCCTGCGCCTTCATCCCGATCTTGTCGAGCTTGCGGCCGCGCTCGAAACCGGGCATGCCGCGCTCGACGACGAGCAGCGAGAAGCCGCGCGCCCCGGCGCCCGGGTCGGTGCGGGCGACCACGATGACGATGTCGGAGAGGATGCCGTTGGTGATGAAGGTCTTCGAGCCGTTGAGCACCCACTCGTCGCCGTCACGGCGGGCCGTCGTCGTCAGGCCCTGAAGGTCGGAACCGGCACCCGGCTCGCTCATGGCGATGGCGGTGATCAGCTCGCCGCGAACGAATGAGGGCAGCCAGCGGGCCTTCTGCTCGTCGGTGGCGAGCTTGATCAGGTAGGGCGCGACGACGTCGTTGTGCAGCGAGAAGCCCAGTCCGCTCGCGCCGACCCGGGTGACCTCGGCGTCGAGAACGGCGTTGTACCGGAAGTCGGTGACCCCGCCGCCGCCGAACTCCTCGGCCACGTCCATACCCAGCAGCCCCTGCTCGCCTGCCTTGAGCCAGACCGACCGGTCGACCTGGCCGGCCTCCTCCCACGCGGCGTGGTGCGGCACGACCTCCTTGGCGAGGAAGTCGCGCACCATCGCGCGGAATGCGTCGTGTTCGGCCTCGTAGAGCGCGGACTGCACAGCGAACCTCCGGAGGACGGGCCAACTGGCCGACAACGTACAGACCGCTTGGTCGGTTCATGGTGCGCAGTGCCGACCGCCGAACCCCGGCTGCCGGACGCCCCTCCCCCGCCTGACGGAGCGCATGAGGCTGCTGTGGCGCCTGCGCCGAACACGCATCCGGCGGTGCTGGCGGAAGGGCCGGAAGCCTCGGACTCTGTCGTACATGACCAGCGTCTACGCGTACGGGACGGCCCACGCAGTCGTGATGGTCGGCTCCTACGGGGGCGACGGCCTCAAGCCGCGACAGATCGGCCCGGCGCACGCCACGATCGGCCGGGTGAACGGGCAGAGCCGCAAGGCGCTCTGCGGCGCGTACGTCACGATCGACGAGCAGCTGCCCTGGCCGCCGGAGAGCTACGACGACCAGCAGCTCTGCCCGAACTGCGCCGCCCTGGCCGCGCTCTGACGGTTCCCCGACCGACGGTGTGACCTGCTGAGGTCGGACTCCTCTCCGAGCGCTCAGCCGCCGGCCACGGAGGGCAGCACCTGCACGACCGCGCCGTCCTTGACCGGAGTCGCCACGCCCTCCGAGTAGCGCACGTCCTCGCCGTCGACGTACACGTTCACGAAGCGGCGCACCTTGCCGGTCTCGTCCCGGATCCGCCGGGCCAGCAGCGGATGTTCCGCGGCCAGCGCGTCGAGCAGGTCGGCGACCGTCGCTCCTCCCGACTCCACCCGCAGGTGCTTCGAGCCCCCCGCCAGGTCGGCGAGCACCCCGGGCAGGACCACTTCCACGGTCACGGCGCTCCGCCGGTCACGGCAGGCTCGCGGCGCGCACGGTGAGGACGTCGGGCAGATGGTCGGCGACCAGGGTGAAGCTGTCACCCTCGTCGGCGCTGGCGTAGACGCAGCCGTCACGGGTGCCGAAGTAGAGGCCCGTCGTCCCGTGGCCGTCGGAGCAGAACGCGTCGCGCATGACCGCGCTCCAGTTGCCGTCCGGCAGGCCGTTGCCCAACTCGGTCCACGTCTCCCCCGCGTCGCGGGTGCGGTGCACCCGCAGCCGGCCGTCCTTCGGCACGCGCTGCATGTCGGCGACCAGCGGGATCACCCAGGCGGTGTCGGGCGTGTGCGGTGAGGCCACGATCGGAAAGCCGAAGTCGACGGGGAGCCCTTCGGCGATCGACGTCCACGAGACCCCGGCGTCGTCGGTGCGGAAGACCCCGAAGTGGTTCTGGGCGTACATGCGGTCGGGGCCCGCGGCGTCGACCGCCACCTTGTGCACGCACTGCCCGTACTCCGGCAGCGGATCGGGACCGAAGACGACGGTGATGCCGCGGTTGCGGGGTTCCCACTTGTCGCCGCCGTCGTCACTCACGTAGACGCCGCCGGTGCTCATCGCGACCGTCACGCGGTCCGACGCCGGGTCGGGGAGCACGGTGTGCACTGCGCCTCCCCCGCCGCCGGGCTCCCAGGTGGGGCGGTGCGGGTGGTCGTACAGGCCGCGGACCAGTTCGAAGGAGCAGCCGCCGTCGGTGCTGCGCCACAGCGAGTGCGGCTCGCAGCCGGCCCACACCACGTCGGGCCGCTCGGCGGAGTCGGGGCGCAGCTGCCACACGCGGGCGAGGGCGGCCCCGGTGTCCTCGGGGAAGGTGATCGCGCCGTGGTCCGTCTCGTTCCAGGCTCCGCCGAGGTCGTCGGACCACATGACGGTCGGGCCCCAGTGGCCGTACTGGGTGCCGGCGAGCACCCGGGGCTCCGGTCGCCGCGTGTCGATCGCCACGGCCGCGACCTCCTGGGCCAGCAGGTGTGGCCCGTCCAGCGTCCAGCTACGGCGGTCGTCCTCACTGCGCGCGAGCCAGAGCCCCTTGCGCGTTCCGATGGCCAGCAGGTCGGTCATGGCGCCCCTCCGAAAGTCGATGGCTCGAGGTAGGGCGACCGTAGGGCCGGGCACCGACAGGATGGAGACCCTGCGGCGTGCCGCGGCGGACTGCGTTCGTCCCTCCGGAGGTGAGACCGGAGCGGCCACCGAAACTCAGCGGCGGGTGGCGCCACCCGGCTGATCGGGGTGAGCACTGTCGCCGGGGCGGTGCTGCGGGTGCCCGTCGAGGCTCAGGTCAGGGGCGAGCTTCTCCGCCTGGGCACGGAGCTGCTCGGCCCGTTGCAGCTCCTCCCCCGCGTGGGCAGCCCGCTGGCGGGCCTCCTGCTCGGCGAGGGCCGTGCGCTCCTCGACCTCGGCGCGCTCGCGCCGCGCGCGGGCGGCCTGTTCCTCGGCGAGCGCCTGGTCCCGGTCCGCGCGTGCGGCCAGGACCTGCGCCTCCTGCAGGTGCTCACGGGCCTGCTCCCGCTTCCGCTGGCCGGCGATCCGGCGGTTCTTCGACCAGAGCAACGCCAGCACGAGTACGAGCACGACGATCGCGACGACGATCAGCACGATGAGCCAGGTGTCCACGGGGTTCCTCCTCGACGGTTGATCGGGAGGTGCCCGCCGGGCGAGCCGCAGAAACGGCTCGACCGGTCAGCCGGACCAGCGGCTCACTTCAGGGCGCTGCCGGCCTGCCAGTCGGCCCACGGGATGGTCCAGTCGGAGATGTCGGAGGTCAGCGGTCCACCGGCGGAGTTCTTGATCTCCACGATGTCGCCCGGCTGGGAGAAGTTGAAGAACCAGGCGGCTCGCTCGGTGGACATGTTGATGCACCCGTGGGAGACGTTGGAGTGGCCCTGCTGGGCGACCGACCACGGGGCGGCGTGCACGAACTCCCCGCTGTTGGAGATGCGGACGGCGTACTCGACCGGTGTCCGGTACCCGTTGGGGCTGTTCACCGGCACGCCGTAGGTGCTGGAGTCCATGACCTTGTTGCGCTCGAGGCCGGTGACCACGTGCGGCCCGTTGTAGCTGGGGTTCGACGGCTTGCCGGTGCTGATCGGGTAGGTCTGGACGAGCTTGTCGCCGTCGTAGACCTGCATCTGGTGCGTCGCGGCGTCGGCGATCGAGACGTGCCGTGCGCCGATGTGGAAGCCCACCGTCCGGTTCTTCTCGCCCCAGACGTCGCCACCGAAGTTCACGCCGTAGAGCTCGGCGTCCAGGGTGACGTCGGTGTCGGCGGGCCAGTACTGGGACGGCCGGAAGTGCACCTCGGTGGCGCTGAGCCAGTTCCAGGCGCCGTCGGTCGGCTTCGTGCTGGTGACCTTCAGGTGACTCTCCACCGCGGCCTTGTCGGTGACCGGCTCGTCGAAGTAGACGCGGATCGGCAGGCCGACCCCGACGGTCGTGCCGTCGAGGGGGCCGATCGACGGGGTGGACAGGTGCCCGGGCGTCACGGTCGTGAAGGTGGTCTTCGCCTTTGCTTCCTCGTCCGCCTCGTTGGTCGCGGTCGCGTTCACGGTGTAGCTGGCGCTGTACGCCAAGGGAGTCTCTGGCACCCAGACGTCCGGTGCCGTTGCGTCGGGGCCGTCCTCGACCTTGCCCGGCATCACGGTTCCGGCGGCATCGACGACGGTGACCTCGCCCAGCGCGCCGTCGGTGACGGCGATCTCGAGGGGCGCGGAGGGTGCGACGTCGGCGGCGCCGTCGGCCGGCGTGAGCGACAGCTGCGCTGGCGCCGCGGACTCCGCGGCGGCCGGCCCGTCGGAGCCGGACCCGGACCCGCCGCCGCTGTCGTCGTTCGAGTTGCACCCGGCAAGGAACACCAGTGCCCCCGCGGCGATGGCTGCGGCTGTCCGTCGCATCTGATGAAACTCCCCTCGGCTGTTCCCCGACTATCGGCTGACAGGGGGGAACCTGGTACCTAGTGTCCCTGTTCCGACGACATCGGCGGTGGACGAGCACCGCGAGCAGGGTCACGCCGACCGCCGGATCCAGGCCGTCGGGGCGCTGGTATCGTTGCCCCTCGTTGCCCTGCACGGGCGACACGCGCCATTAGCTCAATTGGCAGAGCAGCTGACTCTTAATCAGCGGGTTCGGGGTTCGAGTCCCTGATGGCGCACTCCGATCGACCAGCGGCCTCGTCCTACCGGACGGGGCCGCTTCGTCCTACCGGGGTCGTCGAGCGCGCTCGTGGTCGCCGTGTGGTCGCGCAAACGCCGCGCCGTGCCGACGGGTCGTACACGCCCACCGTCCGCGGTCCTGCACCGCGTGGTTACACCGCGCCACCATCAGCGCTGCCACGCCGCTGTCGGCGGTCGGCTGTTCGCACGACCAGTCTCCGATCAGTAGTGCGAGGACCGGACCCGACACTCATGCTCGAGAGCCATGACGAAAGGGCCCGACGAACGTGCAGTCTGATCAAGCGGGAGCGGGTCCGAGATTGTTGACACAGCTCACGGCCACATCACAGACTCGCGTCGAGCGCCGCATTCAGACGGAGGCTCCGACCTGACAGTCCAGCAGGCCGCCAGCAGCTGATGCGCACTGGCCCTCGAGGATTCTTCCGGTAACGCTCATCGATCCCGCTACGAATACTGAGCGCATCGAAGTCGGATCGCACCGGTGAGCGTGCATCCGAAGAGGAGCCCGGCCGTGCGGCGTCCCGTCACCCCCCTGCTGAGCGTGATCGTCCTCGCCGTCGTCGGCCTGTCGTCACCAGCCCCTGCCGGTGCCGCACCACTCGAGACCGCATCCCGCGTCACGCCGTCCTTCGGTCACGTCTTCGTCGTCATGGGCGAGAACAAGTCGCTGGCACAGATGACCAGCACGCCGTCCAAGGACCCCTACATCCTGCAGACCCTCAAGCGCCAGGGGGCGTGGTTCACCGGTTACAACTCCGTCAGCACGGGTTCGTTGAGCCAGTACGTCGCCATCACCTCGGGGCAGTACGCCCAGTGCCAGCGCCAAGGTCCGTGCGGGAAGTTCGCCGTACCGAACATCTTCAGCCAGCTCGGTCGAGGACAGTGGAACGCGTGGATGGAGTCCATGCCGTCCAATTGCCACACCGGCGAGTCCGGGTCCATGAGAACCCACAATTTCTACAAGGACGGGCACAACCCGGCCTTGTGGTTCACCGATCTGGATTCGACCTGCCCGACCTACGCTGTGCCGGCAGGCACCACCGGCTGGGACGACATGTCCCATTTCAACAGGGCCCTCGCCGCCGGCAATGTACCGAAGTACAACTTCATCGGCCCGAATGGCTGCGACGGCGGTTACCAGACCTGCACGAACAGGGCCAGAGTCAGGGTCGGTCCGGTTGCGGCATATGACAACTTCTTGAAGAAGGAGATCCCGCTGATCCGGGCCTCACCTGCCTATGGGCCGGACAGCTTGATCGTCATCACCTTCGATGAAGGGCAGATCACCCGGTCCAGCAAGGAGACGAGCACGATGCTGCTCGTCCTGGGGCCGCAGGTAGTGCCCGGCACCTATGGCGGCTACTACGACCACTACTCGACGCTCGCGACGACCCAGGAGGGCCTGGGGCTGCCGTGTCTGGCGGGTGCCTGCACCGCTCGCCCGCTGCCCATCTTCCGGCGTGCCGGTCGCCTTCCCACGACCGTCGCGTCGCCTCGCCGAGCGGCGTTGCGGTAGCTCCCCTGCTCGTCGTCAGAGGCCACGCGAGGACTGCCGATGGGCAGCGCCCCGTCCGAGGAAGCGGTCAGGCCTGCCCGGGCGCCGGGTGCGGAGCAGCATCACCGCCGCATCGGGCCGGCCCGGACGGCCTACTTGAGCGTGAAGCCGGGCTGGCAGTAGATCGTCGTGGCGCGTGCCACGGTGATCGTGGAGGGGTCGCCACAGCCTGGCAGGCCACGCCACCCCTGGAACTTGGAGCCCGGCGAAGCGGTGGCCGTGAGGCGGACCACCGTTCCCACCGGGAAGAAGGCCGAGCAGACGCCACTCACACTGGATCCGATCGTGCAGTCGATTCCGGCCGGCTGCGAGGTGATCGTCCCGTTCCCGGTGCCACCGGGAATGATCCCGACGCTTCCCGTGGAGAAGGCCGACTGCGTGTGCACCGTGAGGATCGCGTACGTCGTCACGGCGCCGGCGCTGCCGATGACCAGGGCGGACTGGATGTTGGGCACGGTCGCGGTCGCGACGGGGAACGTTGCGCTCTTGGACCCGGCGGGGACGGTGACGCCGCTGCGGACTGTCGCGGCCGCGGGGTTGTCGCTGGACAGTGCGACCGAAAGCCCTCCCGTGGCGGCCGGGGACGTCAAGGTGACGGTGCCGACGACGGGGGTTCCGCCCACGACGTCGATGGCGTCCAGGGTCACCGAGGACAGGGCGGGCGGGGAGGGCTGGGTGGGCTTGGGTGCGCCGCCGGAGGCCAGCGCCGTTGAGGGAGCGCCGAGCATGCCGACAACGGCGAGGACCGCCACCAGGATCCGGGTACTTCTCATGGAAGGGGTGCCCTTTCGTCGGCCCGGTGGCCACAGGGCTCCTGCCTGACAGCCTGGAGCCTCACAGCTGCAGAGTCGCCGTCCTTGTGGTCCGTCGGCCATTGGACGTTGGTCGTAGGACCACCCCTGGGATCTGCCGGAGACTCCGGTGACGCATGTCCCAGGACACGAGTAGGCAGCTCGGCCGCCGGATTCCGGACGACGCCGAGCGCCGCCCGGCAGCTCACCGGCTCGTCGTCCGCGGATCTCGCGCGAGCTTGCGCCAGATCCAGCTCGACGGCACCCGCCGGCCGCTGACGACGTACTCCCGTGCGGCGTCGACGAACAGGATCGTCCCGAGTGCGCGCCGGGCGGCGGCCCAGCCGGCCAGCAGGATCTCGTCGCCCTCGGCCAGCACGAAGTCGGGGCCGGGCGCGAGGTGCGCCTCGTGTCCACGCACCACCAGCAGGACAACCGCGTGCAGCGGCTCGTCCCGGTCCTCGGGGTTGCGCAGCAACTCGCCCAGCCGGGCCGTCCCCCCGGCCAGCCAGCGGGTCAGGGCCGGCGCCTCCGCCACGGTGAGCCGCACCTTCCACAGTGTCTGGAGGTGCGTGCCGCACAGCTCCTTGAGGCGGTCGGTGAGCTCGGCGGCCCACGCGTTGCCCTTCGCCGGCATCTCCTGCAGGAAGCGCCACAGCAAGGGGGTGGAGAGCTGCGCGTAGACCTCGTGCGCGATGACCTCGGCGGGAACCAGCAGGGCATCGATCTCCATCGCGGCGAACAGCGGCGCGCTGGCGGGGCGGTTCTGCCGGGCCCCGATGAACAGCTTCGGGTTGCTCCGGCGGGCCGCGGCGACGAGGGAGAGATTTGTCGTGTCGTTGTCGGTGCCGGCGACCATTCCGACCGCCCGGTCGAGGTCGGCCTGCGCCATGATCCACGGATCGGAGCCGTCGCCGACGATCATCCCGGCGTCCGGATCGCCGTCCGGGCGCGGTTCGACGACGGTGACCTCCAGGCCCTCCGCGCGCAGGTCGCGAGTCAGCTCCTGGCCCAGCCGGCCGTACCCGAAGACCACCCAGCGCCCGTCGCGCGGCGGCAGGCCGCGCGTGGGCAGCTCGCCGCCGGGGCCGCTCTCCAGCCAGGTGAGCAGCTGGTAGGACGCCGGGGCCTTGAGCGCGAGCCGCAGGTGGTCACCGAAGCGGTCGAAGGGGTTGACCGTGCTGGGGTTGCCGAATGCCTGCATCCGCTCCGCGAGGGTGCGCGTGGTCACGCGGGCGACGACGGGGACGTCGGGGCGCAGCAGCGCGGCCGCCATGACGACGGCGAGGTTGGCCTCCTCGTCGTCGGTGAGCGCGACGACCGCCTCGCAGCACGGGTGGTCCAGCCCGGCCGCGCTCAGCAGGCCGGGGTCGCGCGCATCGGCGGCAAGGCCCGGGATGTCGGCGTGGTACGAGCCGAGTTCCAGCCCGTCGATGCGCTCGGAGGAGGTGTCCAGGACGACGAAGCGCCGACCCAGCGCGTCGATCGACTCCCCCAGGAGCTGACCGGTCTGGCCGTAGCCGGCGATCAGGAGGAACGGCTCGCGCAGCCTGGCCACCTTGCGGGTGAAGTGCTGCATCGCGAGTGCCTCGCGGAACGCCCGGTCCTGCAGCAGCGCGAGCAGCGACCCGATCGCGTACGCCCAGCCGATGACGGTCAGGTAGATCGAGATCGTCACCCACATCCGCTGGTTGTAGGTGAACGGGTAGGGGATCTCGCCGAATCCGATCGTCGAGGCGGTGTAGCTCATGACGTAGAACGCGTCGAAGAAGCCCATCCGCCAGGGGCGGCCCTCGAGGTCCTGGCCGGGGATCAGGGTGAGCCCCAGCACCGTGACGGCGAAGATGCCGATCAGGACGATCAGCGGGGCGCGCATCCGGCGCATGACCAGGAAGATGGTCGCCGAGGCCCGGGCGGCCGAGGCGGCGGCGAGGCGGAACGCGGCCCGCCGGGTGCGCCGCTGCTCGCCCCGCTGGAAGAGCTCCTTCCAGGCCACGGCCGGATCTCCGATCAGCCGCGGTGGTAGGACACCGTCTCGACGACGAGCAGCACGACCGAGACGACGTTGGCCAGCAGCGCTCCGCCGGACAGCGACACGATGCTGGCGGTCGCCGCCCCGGTGAGCCCCTCAGTCGAGACGTAGACGGCGTAGCCGAACGCCAGCGTGGCGGCGATGAGCTGCAGGTCGGCCACGAGACTGGTGGCCAGGTGCACCGCCCCGATCTGGGTGCGGTCGCCGAACTTCAGCACCGTCGCGATGAGGTTGACCACGACCGCCGCGAACAGCTCGTACTTGTTGTGCAGCGAGGGCTCGTCGATGTCGCCGATGAAGAAGCCGAAGTTGAGGGTGGCGGCGAGCACCACGAAGAACCCGAAGACCACCTTCTCCAGGTTCACGCAGTGCCCTCCCGACGTAGGGGATGCCTCTCCCCGGATCGCCGGGATCCGAAACGCCGTCCCCGGACGGGCGACTCCGCCGCGATCAGGGGACGACGGTCTCGCAGGAGGACCGGGCGTCCCCCGGGTCGATCGAGCAGACGTCGGTGCCGGCACCCGCCGCGGCCATGTCGTCCCCGGCGCCGTCGAAGGTGCCGATGGTGTCGCCACCGCCGCGCCCGAACATCTGGTCGGACCCACCGCGGCTCACCAGGAAGTTGGCCTGGTCGTCGCCGGTGAGGACGTCGTTGCCGCTGCCCGAGCTGATGCTCTCGATGTCGGACTTCCCGTTCACGAGCACGCCGACGCTGTCGCCCTCGCCGGGCGCACCGTCGTCGGCGATGCCGTCGAGCGTCACCCGCACGCCGGTGGTGCGCAGGTCGTACTCGGCGTTGTCCGAACCCGGACCGCCGATCATGCGGTCGGGGCCGTCACCGACGACGCCGGCCGCCGAGCCCGGGGTGGCCCGGAAGTAGTCGTCGCCCGGTCCGCCGTCGCCCAGGTCGGCGCCGTCGTCCCCGCGGATCAGATCGGAGCCGTCGCCACCGCGCAGCTCGTCGCGCCCCGATCCGCCGTAGATGTGGTCGTCGCCGTCGCCACCGATGAGCAGGTCGTTCCCCTGCAGCCCGCGGATCACGTCGTGCTCGCCCAGCCCGCAGATGACGTCCCGGCCCGGCGTCCCGATGAGCGTGTCCTGGCCCTCGGTCCCGGTGATCGTGCAGGCCGGCGTCGCGGCCTCCGCCACGGCGGGCGGGAGCACCACCACCCCGGCGACGAGGGCGAGACCGGACAGGACGGAGGGAACGCGGCGCACGGGAGCCTCCTCGTCGAGGCGGACCCCGTGATCGTCCGACGACGGAGTCCGCGAACGGGATACCGCGCCCCTCGGTGCAGGTCAAGGGGTTGACGCGCGCGGGCCGCGTGCACCGAGCCGGCCGGTGCCCAATTGTCGTAGAGAGCTCGCCGAGGGACTCCGGATACACGTGCGGCCACCAGGAAACGCACACATTTCTTGGTCTCGTTCGCACTCACCCTGCCCGTCGCCCGGTTCTAGCCTTGTTCCGCACATCTCTCTCACCTTTGATGACGACGGAGGCCCACAATGGCTGTCGGCTGGATCGACAACATCTACAACAACACTCGGGCGGCGTGGTTCCTGCGGTCGGTGGATTCGCGGAACAATGGCGAACTGACGAACACGCGCACCAACGGGAAGTTCACCCTGGACGACGGCAAGTTCAAGCAGCTGAACCCGTCCACCCAGTACCGCGCCTCCTGGTGCGGGATCCCGTGGTATTACAACGGCCAGCACTTCAAGGCTTTCTCCTCGTCGAGCAGCGCGCAGGGCGTGCAGTTCTTCACCTCGGAACTCGAGGGCAAGAACTGGATCATGTACGTGGACGGGGCCACCGGTCGCACCATCGCCCGTCAGGCAGCCCCCAAGGGCTCCGATTTCCACTGCACGATGCGGGTCGAAGCCGACGGTGTCTTCATCGACATCGTGAACAACAACGAGTTCTCCGGCGAGAACGCCCTCTTCATGATCCTCAACGAAGCCAAGGAATGGGCGAAGGTGCTGAACATCGGCGCTCTCCTCCTGAAGGTGGCGACGGGCGGCAAGTAGGCCTCGGGATGGACGGGGACACACGCGACGGCCCTCTCATGACAGCCGAGAGGGCTCTCTACGAGTGCTGGCATCGGCGCCATCCGGGGAAGCGCGCGGCTCGGGCCGACGTTGTCCCGCCGTGACCAAGAGCCCAGCGACCCGCGAGGTCGACGTCGTGGTCATCGGCGCGGGGCAGGCAGGTCTGAGCACCGCGTGGGCGCTTGCCCGGCAGGGCTTCGAGCCGGAGACGGGATTCGTCGTCCTCGACGCCGACGAGGCACCCGGTGGAGCCTGGCAGCACCGCTGGCCGTCACTGACCGTCGCAACCACCCACCGCGTGCACGACCTGCCGGGTCTCCCCTTCCTGCCCGGCGCCGAGGACCGACGCGCCGCCGACGTTGTCCCCGCCTATTTCGCCGAGTACGAACGGCATTTCGACCTCCCCGTCCACCGGCCGGTCCGCGTCACCGCCGTCTTCCGAACCGACGACGGCGCCTTCCGGGTGGAGGCGCCACACGGCACCTGGATCGCGCAGGCGATCGTGAACGCCACCGGCACCTGGACGCGACCCTTCGTGCCCAGCTACCCCGGCCAGGGCAGCTTCGCCGGACGCCAGCTGCACACCGTCGACTACCGGTCCGCGGCGGAGTTCGCCGGCAAGCACGTCGTCGTCGTGGGCGGCGGCGCCTCGGCGACCCAGCTGCTCGGTGAGATCTCGACGGTCGCGTCGACGACCTGGGTGACCCGGCGGCCCCCGGTATGGCGAGAAGGCCCGTTCGACGAGGACGCCGGCCGCCGGGCGGTGGCCATGGTCGAGGAGGCCGTGCGGGAGGGACGCCGGCCCGGCAGCGTGGTCGGAGTGACCGGACTGCTCGTGTCCACCCCGTACATCGCCGACGCACTGGGGAAGGGCGTCCTCGAGCGGCTGCCGATGTTCGACCGGATCACCCGCGACGGCGTCTCGTGGGCAGACGGCCGGTTCGTGCGCGCCGACGTGATCCTCTGGGCGACCGGCTTCCGGGCGGAAGTCACCCACCTCGCTCCCCTGCACCTGCGCGGCCCCGGCGGAGGCATCCGCATGGACGGCACCCACGTGGCGGGCGAGCCCCGGGTGCACCTGGTGGGGTACGGCCCGTCGGCGAGCACGATCGGTGCCAACCGCGCCGGCCAGGCGGCCGCGCGGGACCTCCGTCGCCTCCTCCGCCCCGGGGTGCTCAGCCGCGCCGCCTGAGTCCGCCCTCAGGGCCGGTTCAGGGTCTGCTCAGGGATTCCCCCGATGTACCGCGACGGCACCGACCGACAGGGTCGACCGCATGACTTCCCCACTGCTCCGTGCCGGCGCGCTCGCGTGATCGTCGCCCACGGCCTGACCAAGGACTACGGAACCAGGAAGGCCGTCGACGGCATCGACTTCACGGTGGAGCCCGGTCGGGTCACCGGCTTCCTCGGCCCCAACGGCGCCGGCAAGTCGACGACGATGCGCATGATCGTCGGCCTCGACCGCCCCACCGCCGGCAGCGTGACCGTGAACGGTCACGCCTACTCCGACTCCCCCGCGCCGCTGTGCGAGGTGGGCGCTCTCCTGGAGGCCCGGGCGCTGCACCCCGGCCGCTCCGCGCGCAACCACTTGCGCTGGCTCGCGGCGAGCAACGGCATCCCCGACCGCCGTGTCGAAGAAGTGATCGACCTCGTCGGTCTGGAAACCGTCGCCGGCCAGCGGGCGGGCCGCTTCTCCCTCGGCATGGGCCAGCGCCTCGGCATCGCGGTCGCGCTGCTCGGCGATCCCTCGGTCGTCGTCCTGGACGAGCCGGTCAACGGTCTGGACCCCGAGGGCATCCGCTGGGTACGGCACCTGGCTCGTCGGCTGGCGGCGGAAGGTCGCACGGTCTTCGTCTCCAGCCACCTGATGTCGGAGATGGCCCTCACCGCCGACCACCTGCTCGTCATCGGTCGCGGGCGGATCCTCGCCGACTGCTCCATGTCCGACTTCATCGCGGAGCACGCCACCTCCTACGTGCGGGTGCGGAGTCCGCAGCGCGGGGAGACGGCCGACCTGCTGCTCCGGCATGGGCTCGACGTCGCGGTGCACGAGGACGACGAACTCCGGGTGCAGGGCCTCGACGCCGCGGCGATCGGCGAACTCGTCGGCACGAGCGGCCTCCACCTCCATGAACTGACCCTCGTCCGGTCCTCGCTCGAGGACGCCTTCATGGCCCTGACCGCCGACAGCGTGGAGTACTCGGCTCACGACGCTGCTGCAGCCGCTGCTCCCGTCGGGACCGCCCGATGACCATGACCGAGGTGTCCCGCATCGTCACCCTCGACCCCGACCGGAACGTCCCCGGCCGGCGTCGACCCGGATTCGCGCACACCCTGCGGGCCGAGTGGATCAAGTTCTGGACGGTGCGCTCGACGACCTGGTCGATCGTCGCCCTCTTCGTGCTCGGTGCCGGGCTCACCGTGGTGGTCTGCGCGGCCGCCGCGAAGGACCTCGCGAGCGGGGCCGCGGGCGAGTCCGCGGGCTCGTTCGTGACGTGGGGCCTGATGATCGCGCAGATCGCGGCGATCGTGCTCGGCGCCATGGTGGTGACCAGCGAGTACGGCACCGGCATGATCCGCGCGACATTGGCCGCGACCCCGCGTCGCGGCGCCGTCCTGGCCGCCAAGTCCCTGGTGCTCACGGGCACGCTGTTCGTCGTCGGCACGGCCACCGCCTTCGCGGGGTACCTCGGCGGCAACTACTTCCTCGACAGGGAAGGCATCGGGCTCGCGCTGAGCGACGACGGCGTGCTGCGGGCCATGTTCGGCAGCGGCCTCTACATGGCCGGCCTCGGCCTGCTCGCCGCGGCGGTCGGTCTCCTGGTCCGTCACACCGCCGCGGCCCTCTCGATCGTCCTCGGCACGGTGTTCGTCGTCGGCACCATGGTCTTCCTGCTGCCGGGCGCCTGGGGCGAGTGGATCGGCAAGCTCATGCCGGGCAACGCGGGGTCGCCGATCGCGACGCCGGCCTCGTTCGATCCGATGCTGCTCGACCCCTGGGCCGGCTTCGCGGTCTTCGCCGGGGAGGTCCTGACCGTGCTGCTGGTGGGCTACGCCGTGTTCCGGCGCCGCGACGCCTGACCGCCCTGCTGTGCCCCGGTGCCCGCGGCCGGGGCACAGTGGTGTCGTGACCGCTCCCGATCCGGCTGCCGAGGGCCGCCGCCGCGCCGACGAGCTGCTGACCCTGCTGGCCGGCGACCCTCCGGCCGCCGAGCGACTGCTCGCCGGGCTGACCGAGGTCCGGGAGCTGGTGTTCCTGGGAGCAGGCCTGACCTCGACGGCCCGCGCGGAGGCCCGGCGGCTGCCGCCCGCGCAGCGGGCCCAGGCCAACACCCGTCAGGAGCGGCTCGGCCTCCTGCGCGACGCCAACGCGAGCGACCCTGCGGGGCTGCGGACCTGGCTGCTGCGGTCGGCGGAGGAGATCCTGCTGATCCGCTCGCAGCAGGCGGTCGCCGACCGGGTGATCGCCGCGGATCAGGCGTGGACGGCGACCCGGGCGGCGGCCGAGGCCAGCGGCAGCGCAGCGGCGAGCAGCACCGCGACCGACACGTAACTCCACGGCAGGCCGATCCCCGCGGCCAGCAAGCCGAGGATGACGGCGCCCGTCGCGGTGCCGGCGTCGAACGAGGCGTTCCACATGGCGCTCGCCGCCGTCGTCCCGCCCTCCCCGGCCCGTGCGAAGGCCGCCAGCAGGGTCAGGTTCTGCGCGGCGCCGAACCCGGCACCGAACACCGCCGCTCCCGCGAGCACCCATCCATCCCCTGCCACCAGTCCGCCGGCGCAGGCGAGGAGTCCGACCGAGGCCGCGACCAGTGCCAGCGGCAGCAGCAGCCGACCGCCCAGCCGGTCGGCGAGCAGTCCGGCACGCCATCGGCTGACCGCCCCCGTGGCGCCGAACAGCAACAGGGCCACCGTCGCCAGCACCCCGTCCGGGCGCTCGATGGGCAGGAAGGTGACCAGCCCGCCGCCGGCCAGCGTGACCACGAAGAGCACGGCCGAGGGGACCAGTGCCGCCAGAGCGGCCGCCCGTCCGGACCCGGCCGGGCCCGGCGGTGGCTCCGGTGCCACGGATCGCACCAGCGTCGGGACGAGCAGGAGCCCCAGCACCGGGGAGGCCGCCAGCCATGACAGCCAGCCGACGTGACCGGCGAGCACCAGCGCGGCACCGGCCGGGACGGCGATCAGGTTGGGCACCGCGATGGACAGGCCGTAGATGCCGATCGCCTCGCCGCGCCGCTCGGCCGGCGCCACGCGGGCGGCGAGGGTCGCGCCGAGCACCGTGAGGACGGCGAACCCCGCGCCGCGGACCACGGAGAGCAGGGACAGCCACACCAGGCCGTCGTCCAGTACGTAGAGCGGCGACGGCAGCCCCATCGCGAGCAGTCCCGCGATCAGCACCGGGCCGAAGCCGAAACGCTGGGTCAGCACCGGGATCGCCGTCTGCACCGCGATGGTCACGCCGAGGAAGACGGCGGTGACCACGCCGGCGGTGCTCGCGCCGGCTCCCCCGCCGACCGCGTACACCGGCAGCGAGGCCAGCGTGAGGAAGTAGCTGGCGAAGCCGAGGCCGGTCACCCCGACCAGGGCCTGCATGCCGCGCGACCGCCACAACGAGGCGGTTTCCGCTCCTGCTCCCCCGGTCACACCACGAAGTTAACGGAGTGCTCGGTGGCCTACCCGGAGCGGCCGCCCTTCAGGGCGCGCGCCGAGCGTGCGAGGTGTAGGGGGCAGGGTGGCCGTCCAACTGCTCACCGTCGGTCACGGGCCGGAGGACCGGTCCCGCCTCGGAACCCGGTTGGCCGCCGCGGGGGTGGACGTCCTGGTGGACGTCCGCCGGTTCCCGGGCAGCCGGAACAACCCCGACGTCGGCCGGGAGGAGCTGGCCGGCTGGTTGCCGGCCACCGGGATCGGCTACCGGTGGGAGGAGCGACTCGGCGGACGGCGGCGTCTCCCGCCGGGTGAGCCGGTCGTCGACGGGTGGTGGACGGTCGCCCAGTTCGCTGCCTACGCCGCCCACACCCGGACGGCGGAGTTCGGTGCGGCTCTCGACGACCTGCTCGGCGAGGCGGCCTCGGTGACCGTCGCGGTCATGTGCAGCGAGAGCGTGTGGTGGCGCTGCCACCGGCGGCTGATCGCCGATGTCGCCGTCCTCGGGCGGGCCGTGCCGGTCACGCACCTGATGCCCGACGGCCGGCTCAGCCCACATCGGGTCTCGGCGGGTGCGGTGCGCGACGGTGATCAGCTGTGGTGGCCGGCGCAGTGACTACGGTCCGACGATGACCCGGCTCCCGACCTGCGTCGTCGTCATGGGCGTCTCCGGCGCCGGCAAGACGACCGTCGCCGTCGCCCTCGCCCGTCGCCTCGGCTGGGAGTTCGGGGAGGGCGACGACCACCATCCGAAGGCGAACGTCGCCAAGATGCGCGCCGGCATCCCGCTGGACGACGACGACCGTCGGCCGTGGCTGCGGGAGCTCGCCGCCTGGATCGCCGAGCACGAGGCGGCCGGCCGCAGCTGCGTGCTCACCTGCTCGGCGCTCAAGCGCAGCTACCGCGACCTGCTGAGCGAGGGCAACGAGGGCGTGTGGTTCGCCCACGTCGACGTGGCCGAGGACGTGCTGGTGGCCCGGCTGAACGCGCGGACCGGCCACTACATGCCGCCGTCCCTGCTCACCACCCAGCTGGCCACCCTGGAAGGGCTGGCACCCGACGAGCCGGGGATCACCGTCCCAGGCACCGGCGAGGCCGACGAGGTGGTCGACTCGATCGTCGCCGCCCTGTCCCGCGACCGCGGCTTCTAGCGGAGTGGATTGGTGCGGGTCACCTGCACGAAACCCTCCGCTCAGGACATGTGCGGGTAGGTGTGGTCGGTCGCGGGGACGAACGTCTCCTTGATCGAGCGGGTGCTGGTCCAGCGCAGCAGGTTCTGCGGCGCACCGGCCTTGTCGTTGGTGCCCGAGGCGCGGCCGCCGCCGAACGGCTGCTGGCCGACGACGGCGCCGGTCGGCTTGTCGTTGACGTAGAAGTTGCCGGCCGCGAACCGCAGGAAGTGCTGGGCGTGCGCGATGGCGGCCCGGTCCTGGGCGATCACCGCGCCGGTCAGCGCATAGGGCGCCACCGACTCCATCTGGGTGAGCACCGTGTCGTAGTCGGCGTCGTCATAGACGTGCACGGCGAGCACCGGCCCGAAGTACTCGGTGGTGAAGACGTCGTGACCCGGGTCGGTGCCCTCGATGATCGTCGGGCGGACGAAGAAGCCCTCGGAGTCGTCGGCGGTGCCGCCGGCCACGACGGTCAGCGCGTCGTCGCCCTCGGCCCGCTCGAGCACGCCCGACAGCTTGGAGAAGGACTTCCGGTCGATGACCGCGCCCATGAAGTTCGACAGGTCGGTGACGTCACCCATCGACAGCGACTCGGTGGTGGCGATCAGGTCGTCCCGCAGCCGGGCCCAGACGCTGCGCGGCACGTAGGCCCGAGAGGCGGCCGAGCACTTCTGGCCCTGGTACTCGAAGGCGCCCCGGATCAGCGCGGTGCGCAGCACGTCGACGTCGGCCGACGCGTGCGCCACCACGAAGTCCTTGCCACCGGTCTCGCCCACGATCCGCGGATAGCCGCGGTAGGAGGCGATGTTCTGCCCCACGGCCTTCCAGAGGTGCTGGAAGACCGCCGTCGACCCGGTGAAGTGGATGCCGGCGAGGTCGGGATCGGCCAGCGCCACCTCGGAGACGGCGACCCCGTCGCCGGTGACCATGTTGATGACGCCCGGAGGCAGGCCGGCCGCCTCGAGCAGCCGCAGCAGGAAGTGTGCGGCGAACTGCTGGGTGGGCGCCGGCTTCCACACCACCGTATTGCCCATGAGCGCCGGGGCGGTGGGCAGGTTGCCGGCGATCGCGGTGAAGTTGAACGGGGTGACCGCGTAGACGAAGCCCTCGAGCGGGCGGTGGTCGACCCGGTTCCAGACGCCCGGCGAGGACTCCGGCTGCTCGGCCAGGATCTGCCGGCCGAAGTGCACGTTGTAGCGCCAGAAGTCGATCAGCTCGCAGGCGGAGTCGATCTCGGCCTGGGTGGCGGTCTTGCTCTGCCCGAGCATCGTCGCGGCGTTGAGCGTCTGCCGCCACGGGCCGGCCAGCAGGTCCGCGGCCTTGAGGAACACCGCGGCGCGGTCGTCGTAGGACAGGTCGCGCCAGGCGGGCGCCGCCTCCTTGGCGCAGCGGACGGCGTCGGTGGCGTCGGCGTGCGTGGCGTGGGCCGACGTGCCGAGGACGGCAGAGTGCCGGTGCGGCTGGACGACGTCGAAGCGCTCGCCGCCGGCCATCCGCCGGCGGCCGCCGATCGTGCTGGTCAGCTCGAGCGGGTCGCCGGCGAGCTCGACGAGGCGGGCTTCCAGGGCAGCGCGCTCGGCCGAGCCGGGCGCGTAGGGAAGCACCGGCTCGTTGCGCGGGGCAGGGACACGGGTGGCGGCATCCATGGACGGACCTCTCAGGACAAGGGAGTTCAGGAGCGAGTGGCGAGCGAGCGGAGGAAGAAGCGGACGTTGGCGGGCCGCTCGGCCAGCCGGCGCATGAAGTAGGCGTACCAGTCGACCCCGTACGGCACGTAGGCGCGCACGCGGGTGCCGGCGGCCGACAGTCGGCGCTGCTCCTCGGGACGGATGCCGTAGAGCATCTGCACCTCCCAGGAGTCGGCGCCGCGGGAGTTCTGGGCGGCCAGCTCGTGCGCCCGCTCGATCATCGCGGGGTCGTGCGAGCCGATCATCGGATAGCCAGGGCCCGCCATGAGGATCTCCAGGCAGCGGGCGTACGCGGCGTCGACCGCCTTCTTGCCCTGGTGCGCGACGGCGGCGGGCTCGCGGTAGGCCCCCTTGACCAGGCGCACCCGGGAGCCGCTGACGGCCAGGGCCTTGGCGTCGTCCTCCGTGCGGAACAGCGCGGCCTGCAGGACGGCCCCGGTGTCGGGGTGCTCCTTGCGCAGGTCGGCCAGCACGGCGAGCGTCGAGTCGACCGTGCGGGAGTCCTCCATGTCGAGGGTCACGGTCGTGCCCAGGGCAGTGGCCGCCTCGATCACCGGCCGGACGAGCTCCAGCGCCAGATCGGTGCCGCCGTCGGGAAGCGCCTGCCCGAACGCCGACAGCTTCACCGACACCTCGGCAGCCTGCGCGAGCCCGGCGGACCGCAGCCCATCGAGCGCCGCCAGGTAGGCGTCCCGGGAGCGCTCGGCCTCGGCGCGGTCGGTGATGTCCTCACCGAGGTGGTCGAGCGTGACCGCGATCCCGTCGGCCTGCAGCATCCGCACCGCGGCGAGGGCATCGGCCAGCGTCTCCCCGGCCACGAAGCGGTCGACGACGCGGCGGGTGGCCCGGTTGGCGGTCACGAACCGCCGCAGACCGGGACGGCGCGACGCGGCCAGCAGTGCCTTGGAGACGAGCACGGGACCTCCGGGGACGGACGGCGGGAAGAGACCTCTGACGCTAGGAGCCCCACCCCCCTGGAGCGAGAGACAGATGTCCAGAACAACGGCTCGTGCTCTCATACATCTGTACAGGCGAGGGTACGGCGGTGACGAAGGACGGCGATGCGCGACGACCTGCAGGACCTCGTGGACGAGGTGTCCCGGGTGCTGAGCGCACCGGCGACCCTGGAGGACGCCGAATTCACCCTGCTCGCCTTCTGTGCCCACGACGAGAGCCGGACCGGTGCGATGGACGCCGTCCGCACCCGATCCATCCTGACCCGCGGATCACCGGAGCCGACCCGCCGGTGGTTCGAGGAGTTCGGCATCGCCTCGGCCGACGGTCCGCTGCGCACGCCGGCCGATCCCGAGGCCGGGATCCTCACCCGCCTGATGATCCCGGTGCGGCACGGCGACCGGACCCGCGGCTATCTGTGGCTGCTCGACGGTGGACGGATCGACCCGGAGGACGACGGCGACGAGGCTCTGCGCGCCGCGGTCGAGCTGGCCGGGGAGGCGGGGCGGCTCCTCGCCGAGCGGGCCGCGGCCGACGACGACCTCGGCCGGCCCCTCGCCACGGCACTCACCGGTACGGCGGCCACCCGCGCCCAGGGCAGCCGCGTCCTCGGCGCCGCACTCGGCACCGGCAGCACGCAGGTGCTCGTCGCCCTCACTCCCGGGCGGTCCGGCCTGCCCGACCGGTGGCGCCTGCCCGCGGCCGGCGCGATCGCCGCCGTCCTCGACGACGACGGGGCCGAGGTGGTCGCCGTGCTCGTGCCGCTGGTGCGACCCACGGACCTGCGCCCTGCGGGGGCGCTGGCGGCGGCCTCCCTGGCGACCCTGCCGGGCGGCAGCACCGCCGGGGTGTCGCAGGTCCGGCACGGCGTGGACGACCTGGCCGCCCAGTGGTCGGAGGCGCGGGCCGCCGCTCGGGTGGCCTCGGCGGTAGCGCGCTTCTCCCCCGTCGCCCACTGGGCGGAGCTCGGGGCGTGGCGGACGATCGCCGGGCTCGGCACGCCGGACCCCGTCGTCCTGCCACTGCTCGGCGATCCGGTCCTGGCCGAGACGGCCGAGGTGTTCCTCGACTGCGCCGGCAGCGCGTCGCGGGCCGCGACGGCACTGTCGATCCACCGCCAGACCCTGTACTACCGCCTGGCCCGGATCGCTGCCCTGACGCAGCTGGACCTCGCCGACGGCGAGGCGCGGCTGCTGCTGCACACCGCCCTCAAGGCCGCCCGCCTCCGCGCCGGCGGCTGATCGACCGGGCGCCGGTCTAGTCGGCCTCGGGCGCCACGAAGCGGGGGGTCAGACCGTCGTCGGGCACGCCGCCCTTCGCGGGCAGGGGTACCTCGTCCTCGGCGGCCCGCACGACGGCCGAGTCCGGCGGCGCGCCCGTCACGACCGGCCCGGTGTCCCGCTCCAGTGCGGCCAGCAGGCGTTCCTCGTCGGGCTCGAGGTCCCCCGGGCCCAGATGCGAACCCGGACCGCCGGCGTCCGACCCGGTGTCCATCGCGGTGTCGGGCAGCAGGCTCTCGGGGTCCGTGCCGTCCCGGTCGGCCATGCTCATGCTCGTCTCCCTCTCGCTCGCCACCCGTCCAGCCACAGCCTCGCGGAAGACCGACCCTGGCGCAGGTCGGCCGTCGGAGTCACCGCGCCAGCGACGCGGACGTGTGGGTGCCGCGCAGCCGCTGGGTCGGCGTGGCCCAGACGTCGGCGAGGGTGACGGTCTGCAGCGAGCGCTCCGCGATCAGCGCGAGCAGGTCGGCGTACACGGTCGTGACCGGCGGGTGGTTCGCGTGGCCCACGACGATCCGCTGGGAGGTGAACCACTGCCTGGCGGCGGCCACCACGTCGGCCGGCGCCAGGACCCGGTCGTCGCCCAGCGTGCCGTTCCACATGACCACCGTCGGGTGCCCGAGGTGCGCGGCGATGCGGTCGATCCGCTCGTTCCGCGCGCCGTACGGCGGCCGGAAGAAGGGCGTGTCATGGACGCCGAACGTCGTCCGCAGGAAGTCCTGGTTGCGCCCGATCTCCTCGGCCACGGCGTCGTCCCCGAGGGTGGTGAGGTCGGGGTGCGACCAGGTGTGGTTGCCGAACGCGACCTGGCCCGAGTCCACCAGCGGTTGCAGCACGGCGGCGTGGTCGGTCCAGGCACGGTAGCGGCCGTTCGGGAAGAACGTCAGGCGGACGCCGCTGTCGGCCGCGAAGGCCGCGAAGGCCCCCACCACCTCGGTGCTCGTGCCGTCGTCGATGGTGAGCGCGAGCGACGTCCCGTCTCCGGGCAGGGCACTGACGACGCCGGCCGGCGGCGCCTGGGGGACGACGCCGGTCACCGGCGGCCGGGCCGTGGCGGCCGGCCCAGGAACGCGACTCGGCGGCCGGTCGGTGCTCACCAGGTCCGCCGTGCCCCGCGCCGCAGCGGCGCCGACCAGCCCGGCCGCGAGCGTGAGGAGGAACCGTCGGCGGTCCATGGCGCGGAACGTAACGCCGACAATTTTTTCGGTTGCGCAGGCCATGCTCGACTCGCCGGGGCCGAGCACCCAGCCATCGGATGAGCACGCATCGTAACGGGTGCCAGCGTCGTTACGCTCATGGTGGCTCACTCTGGGTGACTGCGACTCCGCAGAGTGCGTGTGAGCAGGCGTGCAGCGCCCGGATACGGCCTCTCGGACGCTCCCCCCTCGCACGGGTGAATCGCCTCCGGAACCCATGTACCTCTCCGCGAGCGTGCCGACACAGTCCGTGTTGAAAGCTCAACGCACAGGGATGTGCCACGTCCGCTAGGAGTGCACCAGCGACATGAACACTCACGTGCGGGGCTCTGCCCCCGCCTCGCCCCCTGGTTTCGGGGTGACATGGGGAGGACCTCCCCGTGTCGCCGCCCGAGGCCTCACCGTGGTCGCAGCTGCGGCCCTGATCGCCGGCATGGCCGGACCGGCCTCGGCCGCTCCGACCGCCTCGTCGGCCGCGCCGGTCGCCGTCATCGTCCAGGAGCTGCCCGGATCGGGCACGCTGCCGGAGCAGACGGTCGCCGCCCTCGGCGGACAGGTCACCGGTTCCTTCGAGGTCATCCACGGCTTCACGGCCACCGTGCCGGCTGACCGGCTCGACGCGCTCCGGGCCACGCCCGGCGTCATGGCGGTCACCGAGGACGCGACAGTCACCCTGTCGAGCGCCGAGGTCGACGATCAGGTAGGTCTCAAGGGATCGCTGCAGCGGGTCACGCACGAGATGACCGGCGCCTCGTCGTTGTGGGACGCCGGGTACACCGGTGCCGGCGTCGACGTCGCCATGATCGACTCGGGTGTCGTCCCGGTCGACGGGC
>JAOPWH010000134.1 GCA_025965795.1 Blastococcus sp. | reverse complement strand
AGCACGAAGTTGGCGTCGCTCGGCACGCTGGTCAGCCCCAGCGACGGCAGCGTCTCGACGATCCGGTCGCGCTGGGACTTCACCGCGTCGACCGTGGCCAGCAGTGCGTCGGTGTGCGCCAGCGCTGTGCAGGCGGCGGCCTGCGTCAGCGAGCTCAGGTGGTACGGCAACCGCACCAGCTGCAGCGCGTCCACGACCGCAGGATCGGCGGCCAGATAGCCCAGCCGCAGCCCCGCCATCCCGAACGCCTTGCTCATCGTCCGGGTCACGATCAGCCGCGGCCGGCCCGGCAGCAGGGTGAGCGCCGACGGCGTCCCCTCGCGGGCGAACTCGGTGTACGCCTCGTCGACGACGAGCACGCCATCGGTTGCCGCATAGAGCCCGGCGATCGTCTCCAGCGCCACGGCGGTGCCGGTCGGGTTGTTCGGGCTGGTCACGAAGACGACGTCCGGCCGGGTCTCCCGCACCTGAGCGGTGGCCTCGACTGCGTCGATGGTGAAGTCGGTCCGGCGGTGTCCGTCGAGCCACGCGGTACCGGTACCGGCCGAGATGATCGGGTGCATCGAGTAGGAGGGTGTGAACCCCAGCGCGGTCCGCCCGGCGCCGCCGAAGGCCTGCAGCACCTGCTGCAGCACCTCGTTCGAGCCGTTGGCCGCCCACACCTGCTCCGGACCCACGGTCTCCCCGCTGGTGCGGGAGAGATAGCGGGCCAGGTCGGTGCGCAGCGCAACGGCGTCCCGGTCGGGGTACCGGTTGAGATCCCGGGAGGCGTCCGCCAGCGCGACGCCGAGGTCAGCGAGCAGTTCGGGCGGCAGCGGATACGGGTTCTCGTTGGTGTTGAGCCGGTGCGCCGCCGGCACCTGCGGAGCGCCGTAGGGCGTGCGGCCACGCAGCTCCGGCCGCAGCGGGAGCCCGTCCAGCGAGCCCATCAGCGCTGTCGCACCCGGACCGCGGCAGCGTGGGCGGGCAGGTCTTCCGCGCCGGCCAGCGCGTCGATGTGCCCGGCCACCTCGGCGAGCGCCCGCTGGTCGTACTCCACGACGTGGATGCCGCGCAGGAACGACTGCACCGACAACCCGCTGGAGAACCGGGCGCATCCGCCGGTGGGGAGCACGTGGTTCGAGCCCGCGCAGTAGTCACCGAGGGACACCGGCGACCATGCACCGACGAAGATCGCCCCGGCGTTGCGCACGCGCGCGGCAACCTCGCGGGGTCGCTGGGTCTGGATCTCCAGGTGCTCGGCCGCGTAGGCGTCGACCACGCGCAGGCCGGCATCGAGGTCGTCGACCAGCACGACACCGGACTGCGTGCCCTCCAGCGCCACGGTGATCCGGTCGGAGTGCTTGGTGGCGGCGACCTGTGCGGGCACCAGCTGGAGGACGGCGTCGGCGAGGGCCTCGCTCGTCGTCACCAGCACCGCACCGGCCAGCGGATCGTGCTCAGCCTGGCTGATCAGGTCCGCGGCGACGTGCGCCGGGTCGGCCGTGTCGTCGGCGAGGATGGCGACCTCGGTGGGCCCGGCCTCGGAGTCGATCCCGATCAGGCCGCGCAGCAGCCGCTTGGCCGCGGTCACGTAGACGTTCCCCGGCCCGGTCACCATGTCGACCGGCTCGCAGGAGCCCGCGCCGTAGCCGAACATCGCGACGGCCTGCGCCCCGCCGACGCCGTAGACCTCGGTGACCCCGAGCAGCGCGCACGCGGCGAGCACCCCCGGGTCGGGCAGACCGCCGTGATCGCGCTGCGGAGGCGACGCGACGGCGATCGACTCGACCCCGGCGATCTGCGCCGGGACGACGTTCATGACCACGCTGGACAGCAGCGGCGCCAGCCCGCCCGGCACATAGAGGCCCACGCGACGGACGGGCACCCACCGCTCGGTCACCGTGCCGCCGGGCACGACCTCCGTGGTGACGTCGGTGCGCCGCTGGTCGGCGTGCACCTTCCGCACGCGGGAGATCGCCTCCTCCAGCGCGGCGCGCAGTGCGGGGTCGCAGTCGGCCAGGGCCTGCTCGATCGCGGCGGGCGGCACGGCGAAGTCCTCCGCGTCCACACCGTCGAGCCGCGCGGTGATCTCCCGCACCGCCAGGGCCCCCCGGATGCGCACGTCCTCGCACAGCGGACGGACCGTGGCCATCACCGAGTCGATGTCGGTGGCCGCCCGTGGCAGCAGTCCGGTCAGCTCACGGGTTCCCGGCAGCGCGGATCCGCGCAGATCGATGCGGGCGAGCACGGAAGGCCTCCGGGGACGGTGGGTGGGAGAAGCGGAGCGGGGTTCGACGAATCTCCAGGGTAGTTCGCGTCCCGGCGCCCGCCCGACGCCCCCCGTACGCTCGCGGGATGGGCGAGTTGATCCCGTTGTTCCCGCTCGGGACGCCCCTGTTCCCCGGCGTCGTCCTCCCGCTGCAGATCTTCGAGCCGCGGTACCGCCGCCTGGTGCACGATCTGACCGCCCTGCCCGAGAGCAGCGACAGGCGGACGTTCGGTGTGGTCGCCATCCGGCAGGGCTGGGAGGTCGAGCACGTCGCCCCCGCCGCGGCCCTGTACGACGTCGGCTGCGTCGCCCGGCTGCACGCCGTCCGGTCGCAGCCCGACGGCGGCTTCCGGATCGTCACCGTGGGGGGCGACCGCTTCCGGCTGCTCGACGTGGTCGTCGGTGACGACCCGCCCTACCTGCAGGGCGAGGTGGAGTGGCTCGGCGACGAGGAGAACGCCAAGGACGCCGGGGACGGTGGCGACGCCCAGACGTCGGTCGACGAGGCCTCGATGACCGTGCTGGTCCGTGGCGTGCGCGACCTGTTCCTGGAGTACGTCGCGGAGGTGGCAGGCCTCGGCGTCGGCCATGACGACGTGGAGGTGGCGACGATGCTCCGCGCGGTGGCCGAGGACGCGGCCGCTCTCTCCTGGCTGGTGGCGTCGTCGGCCCTGCTCACGACGGAGGACCGGCAGGAGCTGCTGGCGGAATCGGCCACCCGTCGGCGGCTGGTCACCGAGTCGCGGCTGCTCCGGCGGGAGCTGACGCTCCTGCAGACCCTGGGCGCCGTTCCGGTGCCGCTCCAGCAGTTCGCCGCCCCCATGACGGTCAACTAGCCGGCTGCAGCTCCACGGCGGAGTCATCGACCGCATCGACCGAGGGTGTCCGGCCGAGGTCGTCGCGACGGGCGGAGAGCACCGGCACCAGGTAGGCGAGCACGGCGGTGAACGGGGCGACGGCGAGGGCGGGCAGCCCGCCCAGCCGCAACGCGGTGGTCACCCGGGCTCCGACGTCGGCCAGCTCGGCCTTGGTCGGACCGGCGCCGAGGAGCTCCCCGAGCTGCCAGGCGACGACCGCGGCCAGCAGCGCCCCGAGGGCCAGGGCGACCACCGTCGTGACGCCCCGGCGACGGCGCAGCCACCACGCCGCCGCCCCGGCCAGGAGACCCAGACCGGCGAGCAGCAGGGTGAACAGCCCGTCGTCGGCGACCAGCAGCTCACCGGACGGGTTGCCGATCACCGTCGGCCCGTCGGCGGTGATCCGGAAGTCGGCGCGCGGAGCCAGCAGCCACCACAGCAGTCCGGCGGGGATCCCGGCGACGCCGAGACCGCAGACCAGCCAGACCCCGCTGCGCAGGTCGGCGCGGATCTCCCGCCGGCCCGGCCAGTGGGCAGCGGCGGCCGACACCGCATGCCCGTCGCCGCCGTTCAGAGGAGTGCCACGCTGGTCGGGCCGAGCAGTGCCTTGATGTCGCCCATCAGAGCGGTGCTCGGTCGCACGCGAAGGCCCTGGTCGAGGCGCAGCACCGTCTCGCGGCTGCCGTTGATCAGCTTCAGCTGGACCTCGGTCGTCCCGGGGTGGCTGCCCAGCACCTCGCGCAGCCGCTCCACCACCGGGGGCGTGCAGCGGGCAGCCGGCATCGACACCAGGACCGGTCCCCGCGGACCCTCGGAGATCTCGGGGACGGTCACCTCGGACGCGAACAGCGACGGCTGGTCGTCCCGGCGGCTGACCCGCCCCTTGATCACGACGATCTGGTCGCGGACCACCTTGTCGGAGTACTCGGCCCAGGTCTTCGGGAAGAGCAGCACCTCGATGCCCGACTCCAGGTCCTCCAACGTCGCGATGGCCCAGGGAGCGCCCTGCTTGTTGGTGCGCGGGCCGACCGCGGTGAGGATGCCGGCGATGGTGACGTTGGCGCCGTCCTCCACTCCGCCGGCGTTGATCTCGGCGATCGCGGTGTCGGCGTACTGGGCCAGCACGTGCTCCACGCCGTGCAGGGGGTGGTCGGACACGTACAGGCCGAGCATGTCGCGCTCGAAGACCAGCCGCTCGCTCTTCGACCAGTCCGCCGTCGGGATGGTGAGGTCCAGCGCATTGCTGAAGGGATCGTCCTCGGCCGGACCGTCGCCGAAGCTGCCGAACAGGTCGAACTGCCCCTCCGCCTCCTTGCGCTTGAGGCCCATCGCGGAGTCGACGGCCTGGGCGTGGATGGCGACGATGCCCTGGCGGGAGTGGCCGAGGGAGTCGAAGGCGCCGGCCTTGGCGAGGGACTCGATGACCTTCTTGTTGCAGGCCACCGTGTCGATCTTGCGCATGAAGTCTGCGAAGTCCTTGAACGCGCCCTTTGCCTCGCGTGCCCGAACGATCGAGTCGACGACGTTGTGCCCGACGTTGCGCACCGACGCCATGCCGAAGCGGATGTCGGTGCCGACAGCGGTGAAGTCCCACGATGACTCGTTGACGTCGGGCGGCAGCACCTTGATACCCATCCGGCGGCACTCGGCCAGGTAGATGGGCCGGCGGTCCTTGTCGTCGCCGACGCTGGTGAGCAGTCCGGCCATGTACTCGGCCGGGTAGTTGGCCTTGAGGTAGGCCGTCCAGTACGAGATCAGCCCGTATGCCGCGGAGTGCGCCTTGTTGAAGGCGTAGTCGGCGAACGGCACCAGGATGTCCCAGAGCGTCTTGACCGCGGCCGCGGAGAAGCCGTTCTTCGTCATGCCGGCCTCGAACCCGACGTACTCGGCGTCCAGGACCGACTTCTTCTTCTTGCCCATCGCGCGGCGCAGCAGGTCGGCCTTGCCGAGGGAGTACCCGGCGACCTTCTGCGCGATCGCCATGACCTGCTCCTGGTAGACGATCAGGCCGTAGGTCTGGCCGAGGATCTCGTCGAGGGGCTCCGCCAGTTCCGGGTGGATCGGCGTGATCTCCTGCTGCCCGTTCTTGCGCAGGGCGTAGTTGGTGTGCGAGTTCGCACCCATCGGACCCGGCCGGTACAGGGCGCCGACGGCGGAGATGTCCTCGAAGTTGTCGGGGCGCATCAGACGCAGCAGCGACCGCATCGGCCCGCCGTCGAACTGGAAGACACCGAGGGTGTCGCCCCGGCCCAGGAGCTCGTAGGTCGCCTTGTCGGTGAGGTCCTTGCTGAGCTCGTCGAGGTCGATCGGCTCCTTGCCGTTCAGCACGATGTTGCGCAGCGCGTCGTCGAGCACCGTGAGGTTGCGCAGGCCCAGGAAGTCCATCTTGAGCAGGCCGAGCGTCTCGCAGGTCGGGTAGTCGAACTGCGTGATGACGGCGCCGTCGGACTCGCGCCGCATGATCGGGATGCTGTCGATGAGCGGGTGCCGCCCGATGATCACGCCGGCGGCGTGCACGCCCCACTGCCGCTTCAGCCCCTCGAGCTTTCGGGCCTGGTCGATGACCTCGGCCGCGCCCGGATCGGACTCGTAGCGGGCCCGGAACTCCGCGGCCTCCCGGTAGCGCTCGTGGGAGGGGTCGAAGATCCCCGACAGCGGGATGTCCTTGCCCATGACACCCGGCGGCATGAGCTTGGTCAGCTCGTCGCCCACCGAGTACGGGCGGTCGAGCACTCGGGCGGCGTCCTTGATCGCGGCCTTGGCCTTGATCGTGCCGTAGGTGACGATCTGGCTGACCCGCTCCTCCCCGTACTTCTCCGAGACGTACCGGATGACCTCGCCGCGGCGGCGGTCGTCGAAGTCGATGTCGACGTCGGGCATGGAGACGCGCTCGGGGTTGAGGAACCGCTCGAAGATCAGCCCGTGTGCCAGCGGGTCGAGGTCGGTGATGCCCATCGCGTAGGCGGCCAGCGAGCCGGCCGCCGACCCACGGCCCGGGCCGACCCGGATGCCCTGGTCCTTGGCCCAGTTGATGAAGTCGGCGACCACGAGGAAGTACCCCGGGAA
>JAOPWH010000109.1 GCA_025965795.1 Blastococcus sp. | reverse complement strand
AGCCGGTGCGCTGGATGCCCGATGTGCGGATCACGCGCGAGGGGCAGATCGACAAGGAAGCCCGCGTCATCGAGGTGATCGAGAGCTACCGGCGCAACGGCCACCTCATGGCCGACACCGACCCGCTCGAGTTCAAGGTCCGCACCCACCCCGACCTCGACATCCTCGAGCACGGCCTCACGCTGTGGGACCTCGACCGCAAGTTCCCCGTGGGCGGGTTCGCCGGCGAGCGGCTGATGGCACTGCGCGACATCCTCGGTGTGCTGCGCAACTCCTACTGCCGCACGGTCGGCGTGGAGTACATGCACATCACCGATCCGGAGGAGCGCGAGTGGCTCCAGCAGCGGATCGAGGTCAAGCACGAGCAGCCCGACCGTGAGAAGCAGAAGCACGTGCTCGGTCGGCTCAACGCCGCCGAGGCGTTCGAGACCTTCCTGCAGACCAAGTACGTCGGCCAGAAGCGGTTCAGCCTCGAGGGCGGCGAGTCGGTCATCCCGATCCTCGACGAGGTCCTGATCGCCGGCACCGACCACGGCCTCGACGAGGTCGCGATCGGCATGGCCCACCGTGGCCGGCTCAACGTGCTGGCCAACGTGCTGGGCAAGAGCTACGCCAAGATCTTCGGCGAGTTCGAGGGGAACATGGACCCCGGCAGCGTCCAGGGGTCCGGCGACGTCAAGTACCACCTCGGCGCTACCGGCACCTTCCGCAACCCGTTCCGGAACGACGCCGAGATCGCCGTCTCGCTGGCGAGCAACCCGAGCCACCTGGAGACCGTCAACCCGGTGCTCGAGGGCATCGTGCGGGCCAAGCAGGACATGATCGACAAGGGCGAGCAGGGCTTCACGGTGCTGCCGGTCCTGCTGCACGGCGACTCTGCCTTCGCGGGCCAGGGCGTCGTCGCCGAGACCCTCAACCTGTCCCAGCTGCGCGGCTACCGCACCGGCGGGACGGTGCACGTCGTCATCAACAACCAGGTCGGCTTCACCACGAGTCCGACGGCGGCCCGGTCCAGCCTCTACTCGACCGACGTGGCGCGCATGGTCAACGCCCCGATCTTCCACGTGAACGGCGACGACCCCGAGGCCTGCGTCCGGGTGGCGCGGCTGGCCGTCGAGTACCGGCAGGCGTTCCGGAAGGACGTCGTCATCGACCTCGTCTGCTACCGCCGGCGTGGCCACAACGAGGGCGACGACCCGTCGATGACCCAGCCGCTGATGTACGACATCATCGACCGCAAGCGCTCGGTCCGGAAGCTCTACACCGAGGCCCTGGTCGGCCGGGGCGACATCACCCTCGCCGATGCCGAGGAAGCGCTCAAGGACTACCGCGGTCAGCTGGAACGGGCCTTCGCCGAGACCCACGACGCGCAGGACTCCTCGAAGCCGGAACCGGTCATGGATCCGCGCACGCCGCAGGAGCTGACGGTCGCGACGGCGATCACCCCCGAGGTGCTCAAGGCCATCGGCGACGCGCACGTCTCCTTCCCCGACGGCTTCCACCCGCACCCGAAGCTCCAGAAGATGCTGGAGAAGCGCGCGGCCATGGCCAGCGAGGGCAACATCGACTGGGCGATGGGCGAGCTGCTCGCCTTCGGCTCGCTGCTGATGCAGGGCGTGCCCGTCCGGCTGGCCGGACAGGACTCCCGGCGCGGCACGTTCGTGCAGCGCCACTCGGTGCTCATCGACCGGGAGACCGCCGCGGAGTACACGCCGCTGGCGAGCCTGACCGAGGACCAGGCGAAGTTCTTCGTCTACGACTCACTGCTCAGCGAGTACGCCGCACTCGGCTTCGAGTACGGCTACTCGGTGGCCAACCCGAAGGCGCTGGTGCTCTGGGAGGCGCAGTTCGGCGACTTCGTCGACGGCGCCCAGATGGTCATCGACGAGTTCATCAGCTCCGGCGAGGCCAAGTGGGGCCAGCGGTCCGGCGTCGTCATGCTGCTGCCGCACGGCCTCGAGGGTCAGGGGCCCGACCACTCAAGTGGCCGCATCGAGCGGTTCCTGCAGCTGTCGGCGGAGAACAACATGACCGTCGCCAACTGCACGACACCCGGCAACTACTTCCACCTGCTCCGCCGGCAGGCGCTCTCCGACGTGCACCGGCCGCTCGTGGTGTTCACGCCCAAGTCGCTGCTCCGGGCCAAGGCGGCGGTCAGCCCGGTCTCGGACTTCACCGACGAGACGTTCCGTCCCGTCCTGCCCGACCCCGGGGTGGGCGGCGAGCCGCTGGACGACGGCGCCGTGCGGCGAGTCCTCCTGTGCAGCGGCAAGGTCGCCTACGACCTGCTGGCCCAGCGCGAGTCCGACGGCACCGCCGACGTCGCGGTCGTGCGGGTCGAGCAGCTCTACCCGCTGCCGGCGGAGCAGATCCGCGCCGCGCTCGAGCGCTACCCGAACGCGAGCGACGTCGTGTGGGTGCAGGAGGAGCCGATGAACATGGGCGCCTGGCAGTTCATGGCGGTGAACCTGCCCGAGGAGATGCCGGAGGGCCGGACGCTGCGCCGGGTCAGCCGGCGCGCGTCGGCCAGCCCCGCCGTCGGCTCGGCGAAGGTGCACGAGGTCGAGCAGCGTCAGCTGGTCGCCGACGCCTTCGCCGACTGACCGCCCGGCACCCGGCAGATGTACTTCACCGATCGCGGTCTCGAGGAACTGGCCGACCGGCGGGGCGAGGAGCAGGTCACCCTCGCCTGGCTGGCCGACCAGCTCCAGGCGTTCGTCGACCAGTTCCCCGACTTCGAGGTGCCCGTGGAGCGGCTGGCCACCTGGCTGGCCCGCGGCGGCACCGACGACGTCGACGAATGAAGGGCCTCTCTGCCCCCCGCCACTCGCACGCTCGCGACGGGACCCTGCAGAGAGGCCCGATGGGGGCCGAGCTTCCCCTGACGCGGGTCTCCGTCGGGCCTGACGTCCTGGAGCCCGATGCCTGGTACTGGCAGCTGCCCGCCGTCGCCCAGCTCCGCGACGAGGGGATGACGCTCGCCCCGACGACGGTCCTGGTCGGGGAGAACGGCAGCGGCAAGTCGACGATGATCGAGGCCGTCGCCGAGAACTGGCGTCGGTCGCTCACCGCCCAGGTCAAGCACTGGGGCCCGAAGCCGTCCGCCGAGGACGCCGGTCTGTGGCGGGAGCTGTCCCTCTCCGGCGCCCGGCCTCGGCCGCAGGGCGGGGTGTGGCTGCGCGGTGAGGCGATGCACGGCGTCTTCGCCGGTATCGACCGCACGGAGACCGAGCTGCGCGCCTTCGACGGCGTCCCGCTCAACGAGCGATCGCACGGCGAGGGGTTCCTGGCGCTGCTGGAGTCCCGCACCATGGAGCGCGGACTCTGGATCCTCGACGAGCCCGAGTCCGCGCTGTCGTTCCGCTCCTCGCTGCGCCTGATGGCCCTGCTGCACGGGATGGTGGCGGCGGGGTCGCAGGTGCTGCTGTCCACCCACTCCCCCGTGCTCGCCGCGCTGCCCGGTGCCCGCATCTACGAACTCGGCGCACACGGTTTTGCCCAGCGCGGGTGGGCCGAGCTGGACTTCGTGCAGGACTGGCAGGTCTTCTTCGACGACCCCACGCGCCTGCTGCACCACCTGCTGGACGACTGAACGGCGAGTGGTCGGACGAGGGTCATAGCCTC
This sequence comes from Blastococcus sp., assembly GCA_025965795.1. Lineage (GTDB taxonomy): Bacteria > Actinomycetota > Actinomycetes > Mycobacteriales > Geodermatophilaceae > Blastococcus_B. The sequence goes on along the minus strand of JAOPWH010000109.1, from coordinate 4,080 downwards.
GGGGCATGGACACCGTGCTGAACGTTCTCCACGTGGTCGCCGCCGTCTTCCTGGTCGGCCCGATGGCGATCCTCCCGATGACCGCCATGCGCGCCGTCCGTGCGGAGAACGGGCCCATGGTCGCGCTGCTGGCCCGGTCGACCCGCGTGTTCAGCCTGGCGTCGCTGCTGGTCGCCGTCCTCGGGTTCGGCGTCCTCGGCATGGCGGACGAGAAGTTCGACCTGTCGGTCACGACCTCCTGGGTACTGACCTCGATCATCCTGTACCTGGTGGCGCTCGCCCTGAGCCTGGCGCTGGTCGTGCCGTCCCTGAACCGCGCAGCCGGTGAACTCGAGGCAGGGAGGGGCGAGGCGGCCCGCGCCCTGTACGGCCGGATCGCGGCCGGCTCCGGCGTCGTCTCGCTGCTGCTGGTCGTCGTCACCGTCCTGATGGTCTGGAAGCCCTGATCCGCGCCTGACACGCCGGTCCGCCTGCGCGGCGGAGCGGGGCCCGGGCGGGACCCTCTGTGCGTGCTCGGCCACTCGCACGCCCTCTCCGGCCTCGCCGCCGGCACCGCGACGCTGCCCTGGGCCCCGGTCTCCGGAACGGTCGCCCAGGTCGCGTGGATCGCGGCCGCCGGCGGATTCGCGATGCTTCCCGACCTCGACCACTCCGGCTCCACCGTCTCGGACATGTGGGGACCACTCACCGACGTCCCGTCCGGTGCCGTGGGTCGGCTCGCGCAGGGTCACCGCTGGGGAACGCACGACGCGGTCCTCGGTCCACTGGCCTTCGGGGCCCTCGCCGTCGCGGCCGCCGGGGCGTTCTGGTCCAGCCTGCTCCTCATGGCACTGTCGATCGGTCTGGCGCTCAAGGCACTGCACTTCGTCATCCCCGGGCGCGCGGAGAACACCGTCGTCGGCAACCTGATCCTGTCCTGGGGCAGCGCCTGGCTGCTGCTCGCGCACAGCCCCGGCCCGGGGTGGCTGCCCTGGGCGGTCGCGCTCGGCGTCCTCACCCACATCGCGGGTGACGCGCTCACCACGGCCGGCATCCCGGTGCCGCTGATCTGGGTGTTCCACCGGTGCCGGTTGAAGCTCCTGCCCATCCGCACCGGCGCGTTCGTCGAGAAGGCGGTGCTGGTCCCGCTGTTCGTGATCGCCATCGTCGTGTTCGGCTACGCCAACACCGCCGCCGGCGCGGCGATGGACCCGCTGGTGACCCGCCTGCTCAGCCTCGGCTGACCACGGGTTCCGCGCCGGCAGGCGGCGGATCCTGCCGATTCCCCGGAACTTCTTCTCCCCGTACGTAGAAGCCTTGCCACCGCGGTCCGGAGGGGCCACGTTCGGCGAAGCGGGTTCGAAGGACTCTGGGGGAACCAGAATGTCGGTTCAATTGGATTGGGCTTCCTGTACGAAATGTCAGGGGCTGCACTTCGCCGGATTTCCCGGTACCAAGGGTGTCTGCCCGGCCGGTGGGCAGCACGTGCAGACCGGCAGCTTCGCCTACGCCGTCGGGTTCGACCTGCCGGACCGGCCGAGCCTGCAGAAGGGCTGGGCGGCCTGCCCGAAGTGCCAGGGACTCCACTTCGCCGGATTCGCCGGGTTCACAGGCGTCTGCCCGGCGGGCGGTCAGCACACCGAGACAGGGAGCTTCGCCTACGCCGTGCCGTTCGACGTGCCCGACTCCTCGAGCGGGCAGCAGGGCTGGAACGCCTGCCCGAAGTGCCAGGGCCTGTTCTTCGGTCCTTTCCGGGGGATCTGTCCGGCGGGCGGTACCCACTCGAGCGCGAACAGCTTCGCCTACCAGGCCGAGTGTTCTGCGATCAACAATTTCAGCTACGACCAGGGCATTTCTGATGCTGACCGGACGTGGCTGATCGACCGACACCGCACCGCGGTGTCCCGGATCAATGCCTGCGGGAATCTGGACGACAGAGAAAAGGCCGACCTGAGGGCGACTTACCGCACAGCTATCCATCACGGCTTCAACACGAATCCCAAGGAAAATGCAAGCTCCACCGTCAACGGGACGAAGATCGACGTGAACTTCGGAAACCTGCACCTGGCCGGGGACAACGAGGCGTCCCAGACGCTCGTCCACGAGATGATGCACTGCGCCGGCTACACCCACCCCACCCGCCGCGACCCCGCACCCGGCACCCCGTGCAACTCCACGGTCAACGACTGCCCCGGCGACAACGGGCCCTACTACAGCACCGCCCCGTTGCGGGCCGAGCTGTGCATCGTCGGGGTCCAGAGCGACCGGTCCATCTGCCGGATCGGGCACGACGGCGTCGCGACCATGGCCCGCCTCAGCGGGTGATGCGCTGCTCCCGCGCGCATGCACCGACCGCCTCGGCAACCGCGACGGCGACCCGGCGGTCGAGCGGGCTCGGCACCACGTAGTCGGCCCGGACCTCGTCGCCGACGACACCGGCGATCGCGTCGGCCGCGGCCAGTTTCATCTCCTCGGTGATGCTGCGGGCGCCCGCATCGATGGCCCCGCGGAACACCCCGGGGAAGGCCAGCACGTTGTTGATCTGGTTCGGCAGGTCGCTGCGACCGGTCGCCACCACCGCCGCGTAACGGGCCGCCATCTCCGGGTCGACCTCGGGTGTGGGATTGGCGAGGGAGAAGACGATGCAGTTCGGCGCCATGGAGGCGATCGCCGACTCCGGCACCGACCCTCCGGACAGGCCCAGGTAGACGTCGGCCCCCTCGAGCGCGGAGACCATCGTGCCCGCGAATCCGGCCCGGTTGGTGTGGTCCACGAGCCACTGCTTGGTGGGCGTCAGGTCGCCCCGGCCCGCGTGCAGCACGCCCTGCGAGTCGGCCACCGCGATCTCCTCCACACCGGCACCGAGCAGGATCTTGGTGCAGGCGACCCCGGCCGCGCCGGCGCCGGCGACGACCACCCGGAGGTCGGACAGCTCCCGCCCCACCACCTTCGCCGCGTTGCGCAGGGCGGCCAGGACGACGATCGCCGTCCCGTGCTGGTCGTCGTGCATGACCGGGATGTCGAGCAGGTCGCGCAGCCGGGCCTCGATCTCGAAGCACCGGGGGGCGCTGATGTCCTCGAGGTTGATACCGCCGAAGGACGGCGCGATCGCGGCGACCGACGCGACGATCGTGTCGACGTCGTTGGTGGCCAGCACGATCGGGACGGCCGACAGGCCGGCGAACTCGCTGAACAGGCAGGCCTTGCCCTCCATCACCGGCAGGGAGGCGGCGGGGCCGATGTTGCCCAGGCCCAGGACGGCCGAGCCGTCGGAGACGACGGCGACGACACGGGGCGCCCAGGTGAACCGGCGGGCGAGCTCGGGCTCGGCGGCGATCGCACTGGACACCCTGGCCACGCCCGGCGTGTAGGTGAGGGCGAGGTCGGCGATGGAGTCGATCGAGCGGGTCGGCGTCACCGTGAGCTTGCCGCCCTCGTGCACCGCGAACGCCGGGTCGTCGGCGAAACGGTCGCCCTGCTCGGAACCCTGGTTGCCGCCCATGGACACCGGAGCGTAATCGCCTGCTCAGTCCCCTGGTGGGGGCGGTGCGAGCCGGCCCGGGCGCGGCCACAGCCGGCAGACCACACGCCCGACGACCACCGCGGCCCCGAAGGCCCGGCTGTCATCGCTGACGAAGGCGTTGTCCCCCTCGACCCAGTGGCCACCCGGCACCGGTCGGCGCACCCGCTTCACCACGAGCAGCTCGGGGCGGGCCGGGAACCGGGCGAGCACGACGTCCCCCGGTCGCACCTCGGCTGCCGCCCGGATCCGGCGGACCAGCAACCGGTCGCCGTGGCGCACGGTCGGCGACATCGACGGGCCCGTGATGCGTTCCATCGCCCAGGCGGTGACCAGCGAGGGGCCGACTTCTCCCGCACTGTCGTTGTGGATCACCGCGAGTAGGGTCGCAGACGACCCGACCGACGACATCCGGAGGCACCTCCATGCGTTTTTCCCGCATGTTCTCCATCGGGGAGGCCACCGCTCACTGCGACCTCCCCTGCGGCGTGTACGACCCGGCCCAGGCCCGCATCGAGGCCGAGTCCGTCAAGGCCATCCAGGAGAAGTACCAGGGCAACGAGGACCCGGTCTTCCGCACC
>JAOPWH010000107.1 GCA_025965795.1 Blastococcus sp. | reverse complement strand
GGCACGACGAGCGCGAGCAGACGCTCAACCAGATGCTCGTCGAGATGGACGGCTTCGACGTCAAGGGCGGCGTCATCATGATCGCCGCGACGAACCGGCCCGACATCCTCGACCCGGCGCTGCTGCGTCCCGGTCGGTTCGACCGGCAGATCGCCGTCGACCGGCCCGACCTGCTCGGTCGCAAGGCGATCCTCGCCGTGCACGCCAAGGGCAAGCCGCTGGCGCCCGACGTCGACCTGGAGACCGTGGCCCGCCGCACGCCCGGCTTCACCGGCGCCGACCTGGCCAACGTGCTCAACGAGGCCGCGCTGCTGACCGCCCGCAACAACCGCTCGCTGGTCGACGACGCCACCCTCGAGGAGGCGATCGACCGCGTCATCGCCGGCCCGGAGCGCAAGACCCGTGCGATGAGCGAGAAGGAGAAGAAGGTCACCGCGTACCACGAGGGCGGCCACGCCCTCGTCGCGCACGCGCTGCCGAACCTCGACCCCGTGCACAAGGTGACGATCCTGCCGCGCGGCCGCTCGCTCGGGCACACGCTCGTGCTCCCGACCGAGGACAAGTACACCCAGACCCGCTCGGAGATGATCGACACCCTGGCGTACGCACTCGGTGGCCGGGCGGCCGAGGAGCTCGTCTTCCACGAGCCCACCACCGGCGCGGGCAACGACATCGAGAAGGCCACGTCGATGGCGCGGGCGATGGTCACCCAGTACGGCATGAGCGCGAAGCTCGGTGCGGTCAAGTACGGCAGCACCGACGCCGAGCCCTTCCTCGGCCGCGACATGGGTTCGCGCCCCGACTACTCCGAGGCCGTCGCCGCCGACATCGACGCCGAGATCCGGGCGCTGATCGAGGCCGCGCACGACGAGGCCTGGGAGATCCTGGTCGAGTACCGGCCCGTCCTCGACCAGCTGGTGCTGGAGCTGATGGAGAAGGAGACGCTGTCCAAGGAGGACATGGCGCGCATCTGCGCACCGGTCACCAAGCGGCCCTCCCTCGCCCCCTACAACGGGTTCGGCAAGCGGACGCCGTCGGACCAGCCCCCGGTGCTGACGCCGGCCGAGCGCAACGGCTCGGCCAACGGCCACGCGAGCACGACGCCCGTGGGTGACGTCGGGGCGCCCGCCCAGCGATGAGCGGCGGGGCCGAACCGGGCGGGGTCGACCAGGCGCGAGCGGCCGCGGCCGTCCGTGAGCTGCTGATCGCGGTGGGGGAGGACCCCGACCGTCCCGGGCTCAAGGACACCCCCGCCCGGGTCGCCCGGGCCTACGCCGAGACCTTCGCCGGTCTCGGCCAGGACCCGCAGGAGGTCCTCTCCACGACGTTCGACGAGGACCACGACGAGCTGGTGCTGGTCAAGGACATCCCGATGTACTCGACCTGCGAGCACCACCTCGTGCCCTTCCACGGCGTCGCGCACGTCGGCTACATCCCGGGTATCGACGGCCGGGTCACCGGCCTGTCGAAGCTCGCCCGCCTGGTGGAGGTCTACGCCCGTCGTCCGCAGGTCCAGGAGCGGATGACCAGCCAGATCGCCGACGCGCTCGACACCGTGCTCAAGCCGCGTGGGGTGCTGGTCATCATCGAGGCCGAGCACCTCTGCATGGCCATGCGCGGCATCCGCAAGCCCGGCGCCACGACCGTGACCTCGGCGGTCCGCGGCATCTTCCGGGACAACCCCGCGACGCGCAGCGAGGCGATGAGCCTCGTGGTCCGACGCTGACATGACCGCTGCCCTGCCCCGCCCCGGCCGGTGTGTGGTCATGGGGGTCCTCAACGTCACACCCGACTCCTTCTCCGACGGCGGCTGCTTCGCCGACACCCCGAGCGCCGTCGCGCACGGCCTCGCCATGCATGCCGCCGGCGCGGACTACGTCGACGTGGGCGGCGAGTCCACCCGTCCCGGCGCGGACCGCGTGGATGCCGAGGAGGAGTGCAGCCGCGTGCTCCCGGTGATCCGCGAACTGGTCGCCGCCGGGGTCCGGACCAGCGTCGACACGGTCCGCGCCGAGGTAGCGGAGGCGGCGCTCGAGGCCGGTGCGGCCCTGGTCAACGACGTCAGCGGCGGGCTGGCCGACGACGGCATGGCGAAGCTGGTCGCCGACGCCGGCGTCCCGTGGGTGCTCATGCACTGGCGGGGCCACAGCCGCGAGATGTACGCCGCCGCCCGCTACGGCGACGTCGTCACCGAGGTGTGCGCCGAGCTGACCGCCCGCGTGGAGGACGTCGTCGCCGCCGGGGTGGCGCCCGAGCAGCTCGTGCTCGACCCGGGGCTGGGCTTCGCCAAGCGGGCCGAGCACAACTGGGCGGTGCTGGCCGGGCTCGACCGGATCGTCTCCCTCGGGCTGCCGGTGCTCGTGGGCGCCTCCCGCAAGACCTTCCTCGGCAGGCTGCTCGCCGACGACCACGGCACCGCCCGTCCGGCCGAGCGGCGGGACGCCGCCACCCTCGCCACGACGGTGCTCGCCGCGGAGGCCGGTGTCTGGGGGGTGCGGGTGCACGACGCGGGCGCCTCCGTGGACGCCGTCCGGACGGTTGCCGCCGTCCGCGCGGCACGGGGAGCCGCTCGTGGTTGACCGCATCGCGCTCCGGGGAGTGCGCGCACACGCCCACCACGGCGTCTACCCCTTCGAGCGGGAGCGCGGGCAGCTGTTCGGAGTCGACGCCGTCCTGGAGCTGGACACTGTCGCCGCCGCCGCGGGGGACGACCTCGACAAGACCGTCAACTACGCCGAGCTGGCCCAGAAGCTCCACGCCGTCCTCACCGGCGAGCCGGTCAACCTCCTCGAGACGCTCGCCCAGCGGCTGGCCGACGTCTGCCTCGCCGACCCGCTGGTCGACGCTGTCGAGATCACGGTGCACAAGCCGCAGGCCGAGCTCGGGGTGCCCTTCGACGACGTCACCGTCAGCATCCGCCGGCAGCGGTCATGACGCGCGCGGTGCTCTCCCTCGGCGCCAACCTGGGCGACCGCGCCGACGCGCTCCGCACCGCCCTCACCGCGCTCAAGGACGACGGCCTCGTCGCCCGGTCGACGCTGTACGAGACCCCGGCGTGGGGGCCGGTCGAGCAGCCGTCCTACCTCAACGCCATCGCGATCGTCCGCGGGCCACGCGACGCGGCGGGCTGGCTGGCCCGGGCGCACGAGCTCGAGCAGGCGGCCGGGCGCACCCGGGAGGTGCGGTTCGGCCCGCGCACCCTCGACGTCGACGTCGTCACCGTCACCGGGGACGACGGCGTTGCGGTCCGTTCCGACGATCCCGGACTGACGCTGCCGCATCCGCGTGCGCACGAGCGGGCGTTCGTGCTGGTGCCGTGGCTGACGCTGGAGCCGGCGGCGGAGCTGCCCGGGCGGGGGCGCGTGGCCGATCTGGTGGCAGCTCTCCCGCCCGACGACGTCGCCGCCGTGCAGCGCTGGGACCACCTCCATTGACCGGCGCCCGATGACGCCGGTGCGGCGCCGCGACCTCGTCGTCCTCGCGCTCGGCCTCGCCGTCGCGGCCTGGCTGCTCGTGCGGGCCTTCTACGGCGAGCTGCCCGCGCTGGCGTGGTGGCAGCCCCTTCCGCTCGGGGTGCTCGCCGTGGCGGAGGCGCTGGGGGCCCGCACACTCCGCGCGCGCCTCACGGCGCTCCGCGAGGCCCGGTCCGCGCCGACGCAGCGGGCGCCGAGACGGACGCCGTCCGCGCAGCTGCGGCCGGTGGAGCCGATGCTCGTCGCCCGGCTGGCGGTGCTCGCCCAGGCCAGCGCGTACGTCGGCGCCGTCTTCGCCGGGCTCTGGGCCGGGGTCCTGGCCCACGTCGGGCCGGCCGTCGGCCGGTTGCAGGCCGCCACCGGCGACTCGGTGAGCGCGCTGATCGGCGTCGCGTGCGCCACCGGCCTGGTGGCCGCCGCGCTCTGGCTGGAGTCGGTGTGCCGCGTTCCGCCGGATGAGAGCGACCCCAGCGAAGGCGTCAGCGCCTGAAAAAAACCATCGACTGACCGGCTCCGCACGTCAGGGGAACGGCTCCCGGCCGCGGTGTCGCCCGGAGGACGACAGGTCATACGGCGCCTGCTGTCTCGGGGACGGTGCCTTCGACGGAGCGGCGGAGTGCCGCGTGCAGCGACTCCGGGGTGAGGACGCCGAGGAAGCGGTCGCCGTCCAGCACGGCGACCCAGCCCGCCTCGTGCTGCAGCATCGTCGCGAAGGCGGCCTTGAGCGAGGAATCCGCGGGCACCCAGGCGTCCATCCGCCGCGCGGCCGAGCCGACCGTGCCCGCGCCGGTGGCGCGCTCGGCGGACAGCCAGCCGTGCAGGTTCTCCGCCCCGTCGAGGACGACGGCCCAGCGCGCCCCCGACCGGTCCATCGTCGCCCGGGCCTCGGCCAGTCCGTCGTCCACGTGGACGAAGGGCGGCCGCTCCAGGTCCGCGGCGTCGATGCCGGTCACGGCCAGCCGCTTCAGCCCCCGGTCGGCCCCGACGAAGTCGGCGACGAAGGAGTTCGCCGGGCGGCCCAGGAGCTCCGCCGGGGTGGCGAACTGCTGGACGTGCCCGCCCTCGCTCATGACCGCGATCCGGTCGCCGATCCGGACGGCCTCCTCGATGTCATGGGTGACGAACACGATCGTCTTGCCGACCGTCTCCTGCAGGCGCAGGAACTCCGACTGCAGCCGCTCGCGGACCACCGGGTCGACGGCGGAGAACGGCTCGTCCATGAGCAGCACCGCGGGATCGGCCGCCAGGGCGCGGGCGACGCCGGCGCGCTGGCGCTGACCACCGGACAGTTGCGCGGGATAGCGGTCCCCCTGAGCGGCGTCGAGGCCGACGGTCTCGAGCAGTTCGTCGACCCGCGCCCGGATCCGGGCCTTGTCCCACCCCAGCAGTCGCGGCACGGTGCCCACGTTCGTGCGGACGGTCTGGTGGGGGAAGAGGCCGACGTTCTGGATGACGTAGCCGATCCGGCGGCGCAGCTTGACGGGGTCGACGCGGGTCACGTCCTCGCCGTCGAGCAGGATCCGGCCGGTGCTCGGCTCGATGATCCGGTTGATCATCTTCATCGTCGTCGTCTTGCCGCAGCCCGACGGACCGACCAGGACGGTGAGCTCTCCCGCCGCGAAGGTCAGGTCGAGCTGGGCCACCCCGACGGTGCCGTCCGGATAGACCTTGCTGACGCCCTCCAGCCGGATCTCGGCGGCCGTGCCGCTGGTCGGCGGGCTCGCCGGGGGTGCTGTCCGGCCAGTAGCGTTCACGGCGTGGCCCTCCTGGGATGCGCCCGGTGAGCGCGGGTCCGACGGCGTCCGGCGGTGCGGTGCTCGCGGTGGATGCCGCGCCGAACCCCTGGTTCGACCCTTCCTACGTGATCGACAACTGGGACACCATTCTGCGCTACCTGGGCGAGCACGTGCGGCTGACCGTCAGCGCCGTCGTCCTGGGCGCGCTGATCGCCCTGCCGCTTGCCCTGCTCGCCCGGAACGCCCGGTTCCTGGCCGGTCCGGTGCTGGCGCTCTCGACGCTGATCTACACGATCCCGTCGCTGGCCATGTTCGCCTTCATCTTCCCGTTCACCGGGCTCAGCACGACGACGGTGCTCATCGGCCTGGTGGCCTACTCACTGGTGATCCTCGTACGGAACTTCCTCGCCGGGCTGCAGGGCGTGCCGGCCGACGTCCGGGAGGCGGCCCGGGGCATGGGCTACGGACCCCTGCGCCTGTTCTGGCAGATCGACCTGCCCCTCGCGCTGCCCGCGTTCATGGCCGGCCTGCGGATCGCCACCGTCTCCACGGTCGCGCTGGTCACCGTGGGGGTCCTCGTGGGCCACGGCGGGCTGGGCCAGCTGATCACGGGCGGCTTCAACGCCAACTTCTACCGCGCCGAGATCGTCACGGGCGCGGTGGGATGCGTGCTGCTGGCCCTGATCGCCGACCTGCTGCTCGCCGGGGTCGAGCGCCTGGTCACGCCGTGGGCCCGGGTGGTGCGGCCGTGACGGGGTTCAGCGAGGCCCTCGTGTACCTCAACGACCCGTACAACTGGACGAAGACGGACGGCATCTTCGACCTGCTGATCGTGCACCTGGCGATATCCGCCGTGGCCGTGCTCGCCGCCCTGATGATCGCGCTGCCCGTCGGCATCGCGCTCGGCACCGCGGGGCGGGGGAGCGGGCTGATCCTGGTGATCTCCAACGTCAGCCGCGCCGTGCCCACGCTGGCGCTGCTCACCCTGTTCGCGGTCAGCCCGATCGGTTTCGGCAACCGCGCGACGACGATCGCCCTGACGGTGTTCGCGATCCCGCCGATCCTCACCAACACCTACGTGGGCTTCCGCGGGGTGGATCCCGACGTGCGCGAGGCCGCCCGCGCCATGGGGATGAGCCGGGGTGCGGTCATCGGCCGGGTCGACCTGCCACTCGCCCTGCCCCTGGTGATGACCGGCATCCGAACCGCGGCTGTGCAGGTCGTCGCCACCGCCGGTCTCGCCGCGCTGGTCGGCGGCGGAGGGCTCGGCCGCATCGTCAACCTCGGCTTCGGGCAGCAGGACTACGGCTTGATCATCGCCGGGGCGATCCTCATCGCCGCGCTCGCGCTGCTGACCGAGCTGGCCCTCGTGCTCCTGACGTGGGTGGTCACCCCGGGGCCCCGGCGCTACCCCTGGTCGGCCCGGCGGCGGGCCCCGGACACGGTCCCGGGGGTGCCGGAACCCACCGCCTCCGGGGTCCCGTTGTGATGGCGGCGTGCCCGCGACCGACGCGGCGGTAACGGAACGGCCACAGGCCCGGCCCTTGATTGCATTGCGCGCAATGGAGGAGTTCGATGGTTCCGCGGGATGCCTCCCGCCAGACACGCGTCGCGGCCGACCGAGCCGCACGGGACACAGAAGGCGGACCCCCATGCGCGCGCGCATCACGTTCTTCGCACCACTCGTCGTCGCGGTCGCGCTGACCGCGGCCTGCGGGGAGTCCGGATCGTCGGGAACCGGCGGCGACAAGACGGACAGCACGGCCGCCTCGGGCGACACGTGCGCCCCGGTTCCCGGTGACAAGCTGGTCGTGCTCGAGGACGACCAGCACCTGCAGAACGCCGACAACGTCATCCCCGCGGTCAACACGAAGGCGGCGGACGCGCAGGCGGCCCTGCTGCCGGCGCTGAACGCGGTGTCGGGCGTGCTGACCACCGACGACCTCGTCGAGATGAACGCGGCGGTGGACGTCGAACGCAAGACCGCCCCCGACGTCGCGGCTGCCTGGGTCGAGAAGAGCGGGGTCACCGACGGGCTGGAGAAGGGCAGCGGCCCGATCGCCGTCGGCGACGCCGGATTCACCGAGTCCACCGTCCTGGCCAACGTCTACGTCGACGTGCTCAAGGCCGCGGGCTTCGACGCCTCCGTCCGCGTGGTCGGGCGCCGCGAGCTGTACCTGAAGGCGCTCACCGAGGGCAAGGAGATCCAGGTCTTCCCGGAGTACCTGGCCACCGTCACGGAGTTCCTCGAGGGTGACGAGGCCAATCAGGTGGCCAGCGGCGACGTCGACGCCACCCTCGAGGCGCTGCAGCCGCTGGCCGCGAAGGCCGGCCAGCTCCTGGAGCTGGAGGACACCACCGCCAGCCTGACGTTCGGCGATCCGTCCCAGGCCGTTGACCAGAACGCCTTCGCCGTCACCACGGCCTTCGCCGACAAGGTGGGCGTCAAGACACTGTCCGAGCTCGCCGACGCCTGCGGCGACGGATCCCTCGTACTCGGCGGGCCCGCCGAGTGCCCGAAGCGGCCGTTCTGCCAGCCCGGTCTCGAGGACACCTACGGCCTGAAGTTCGGCAGCTTCAAGGAGTACGGCGACACCGGCGGCCCGCTGACCAAGGCCGCCATCCAGAAGGGCGAGGTCTCGATGGGCCTGGTCTTCAGCTCCGACGGCGCCCTGGCCCAGTAGAAGGACCCCGTCCTCCCCACCCTTCGCAGGCTCAGGGCGGGATCCGGGACGGGGCCTAGTACCAGCCGCCGGGGGGCAGTTGCTCCCCGGCGGCGACGGCCTCGCCGATCCGGTTGCCCTCGGGGGCGAGCGGACACGACCAGCGCGGGTCGTACGTGCACGACGGGTGGTAGGCGAAGTTCAGGTCCAGGACCAGCCGGCCGCCGTCGCCACCCAGGTCGGCGCCCTTGACGGTGTCGAGCAGGTACCGGCCGCCGCCGTACGTGCCGTTTCCGGCGCTGCCGTCGCGCAGCGGCAGGAACACCCCGCCGCCGTAGCTGCCGAGCCACCACACGTCCAGCCGGCCGAGCTCGCCCAGGTCCACTGTGCCGATCCGGTCGAACGGGACCACGCCGTCGGATGCCGTCGGGATCTCGAGCCGCTGTGGATCGGCGGGCTCCAGCACCGCCTCGAAACGCAGGGCGGGGTCGTACGGGGCGAACGGCAGGCCGGGGAACCCTGAGCGGGCCGCCTCGTCCAGCGGCGAATCCGGATGGCCCGCGAACAGCTCGTCGCGGCCGTCGCGCCACACCTGCCAGCCCTTCTCGGCATCGGTGGAGGCGCGGGCGGCGGCATAGAGGGCGGCCACGCGCCGGCGCCAGTCGAGGAGGGTGAGCGTCACGCCTCCACTCTGGCAGCCGGCAGGCGACCGCGGCCGGTCGAAACCGGTTCGTGCCCTGACCGGATGCGCTCGCGCGGCTACGCTGGGGCCATGCCCCGACCGCAGGACGACGACGTCGCCTGGGGGCAGACCGCTGCCCGGGGCGATGGTCCTGGGCCGGACCGCTCGGCGCAGAACGGGCTCCTGAACACCCGCAGCGTGGTCCTCGCCGGCGGGTTCGCGCTCGCGGTGGCGGCGACCCTGGCGGTCTTCCTCACCGACAACCGGCAGTACCTGCGCATCGCCGTCATCGCCGTGGCCTGGGCATTCGTGCTGGCCACCTTCGCGGCGGGCCGCAGGGGAGCCGACCGCGCCACTGCCGCCGCCCGGGAGGCGCAGCTGCGCCAGGCCTACGAGCTGGAGCTGGAGCGCGAGGTGGCGGCTCGCCGGGAGTACGAGCTGGACCTCGAGCACGACCTGCGCCGTGAGACCGAGGAGACGATGCGGGAGGAGCTGGACGCCCTGCGCGCCGAGATCGCCTCGCTGGGGCGGCTGCGCGACGAGGTGGCCCGGGTCTCCGACCTGCGGCACGACCTGGGCGACCTCTCCGAGATCCGGCACGACCTGGCCGGCCTGCCCGCACTACGCGACGATCTGGCCCGTCTCACCGCCCTGCGCGACGACGTGGCCGCCCTGACCTCGCTGCGTTCCGACCTCGGCCAGCTCACCGAGCTGCGCGCCGACATGGGCCGGCTCCGGGCCGAGCTCACCGAGCAGCTGTCCAGCGAGATGCTGATCGAACGGATCGTGATGCGGACGCAGGGCGCCCGGCCGGGCCCCGACCAGGCGCGCCCCGATCGACGTCCGATGGACACCCCGGTGAGCTGGAGCGAGGAGCCGCCGCCCCGCGAGCTGACCGGTGGCTGGCCGGCCATCCGTCTCGACGGGCCCCGGGAGACGCCGCAGCCCGAACCGATGCGGGTCGACCGGCCGGCGAGCCGCCCCGCACCCCCGCCACCGCTGTGGTCGACCGGTCCCGGCACATCGACGTTCGACGCCGTCGCGCCGCCACCCCCGCACGGGGCGACGGCGATGTCCGGCCGCCCGGCCCCTGCAGCTCCCGCACCGGCGGACTGGGAGCTCGACGATCACCTCGCCGGGCGGTCTCCGGCGTCGCAGGGCACGACGGAGTCGCCGCTCGACTGGCTCGCGGCGCGGTCCCTGCTGGACTCCTCCCCGGCGCCTGCCCCGTCCCCGCCTCCACCGCAGCTGGGCCCCTCGACCGCACTCAGCCCGTCGGCCGCCTTCCGCCCGTCGCCCGCACCGCGGCCGTCCCCGCGGCCCCGCCCCCGGCCGACTCCGCC
>JAOPWH010000099.1 GCA_025965795.1 Blastococcus sp. | reverse complement strand
AGGACGTACCGGAAGGAGTCGAGGTACTCGTCCACCGCGGGTGCCGGCACGCCGAGGCCGGCGTTGTTGACCACGACGTCGAGCCGTCCGAAGCGGTCCAGAGCAGCCGGCACGATCCGCTCCACCTGCTCGGGAACGGCCATGTCGGCCGGAACTGCGAGCACCCGGTCGGACTCGGCCGCCAGCGCCGCCAGCCGGTCGGTGCGCCGCGCGACCGCGACGACGCTCGCGCCCGCAGCCAGCAGGACGCGGGCGAACCGCTCCCCCAGGCCGCTGGATGCGCCGGTCACGACGGCCACGCGGCCGCTGAGGTCGAAGAGCCGCTCCGGAGCCAGGATCTCGGTCATGGAGCGCACGCTAGTGGCCCCGCTCCTCGCTGTCGCCAGCGGTCCCGCTATTTGTAGTACTCTTTCGCTGCCGTCGGGCGTGACCCGCCGTGCGGCCGCCGACCCGAGACGGAGCACCCAGATGGACCTGTCGACTGTCCGGTACGAGGTGACCGATCACGTCGCGACGGTCACCCTCGACCGGCCCGAAGCGATGAATTCGTTCAACCAGGCGATGCTCGACGACTTCTCCCGGATCTGGCGGGCGGTGAAGGACGACGACGACGTCCACGTCGTGGTGCTCCGGGCAGCCGGCGACCGGGCCTTCTGCACCGGGGTCGACGTCAAGGAAGGCATCGACCGGCCCGAGAACGTGTGGAGCCAGGTCGATCCCGGCGAACAGCTGTCCCCCAAGCTCAACCAGGTATGGAAGCCGCTGATCTGCGCCGTGCACGGCATGGCCGCCGGCGGTGCCTTCTACTGGCTCAACGAGGCCGACATCGTCGTCTGCTCCGACGATGCGACCTTCTTCGACCCGCACGTCAGCTACGGCATGACCGCGGCGCTGGAGCCGATCGGGATGACGCGGCGGATCGCGCTGGGCGAAGTTCTGCGCATCGCACTCATGGGGCTGCACGAGCGGGTCTCGGCCCAGAAGGCGCTGCAGATCGGCCTGGTGACCGAGGTGGTCCCCCGCGCGGACCTGTGGGAGCACGCCGACCGTCTCGCCCGGATCATCGCGGGCCAGCCCCCGGCCGCCATCCAGGGCACGGTCCGGGCCATCTGGGAGTCGCTGGACAGCACGCGGACCCAGGCCCTGCGCACCGGGCTCGCCTACACCCAGCTGGGCAACCCGATCGGCACCGCGCAGGTGGACCGGGCCTCGATCACCCGCCCCGACTGGACACTGCGATGACCCCACCCGGCGACAGCCCCTCGGCCGCCGCCCCCTCGTTCCAGGGAGATGCGATGCGTTTCGGTATGCCGTGGCCCGGAGTCGACGTGGCCCGCGAGGCCGAGCAGGCGGGCGTGAGCGCCTTCTGCACCGGCGACTTCGTCGACCACGAGTCCTACTCGACGATGGCCGAGGTGGTGGCGGAGACGCGGACGGCGCTCGTCGGGCCCGCGATCGCCTACGCCTTCGCCCGCACTCCTTACGCCCACGCCGCGGCCATGCGCACTCTGCACCGCAAGGCCCCGGGACGGCTGTTCCTCGGGCTGGGATCTGCCGCAGCGAAGATCAACCGCGACTGGTTCGGCGTCTCTCCGGACCGGCCGCTGGCTCGCATGTCCGAGGTCGTCCAGGTGGTCCAGGCATGGCTGCACGCGGAGAACGGCGAACGGGTCCAGTTCAGCGGCGAGTTCTACGAGATCGACGCCGCGGTACAGGCACCGGTCCTCGGCCGGCTGGAGATCCCCGTCCTGCTGGCCGGGTTCAACAAGGGCATGGCGGCGGCGGCCGGCCGGGTCGCCGACGGCGTGATCGGGCACGGTCTGTTCACCGACCGCTGGTGGGACGAGGTCGTCCGTCCGGCGGTCGAGCGCGGAGCCGGTGAGGCGGAGAAGACCTCCCGCCCGCAGGAGCACGGCTGGATCATGACTGCGGTCGACGACGCGGACCCGGAGCGGGCCGTCGCCGACGTGCGCCGGATGATCGCCTTCTATCTCACGGTGAAGACCTACGACCCCTACGTCGAGTTCCACGGCTGGGAGCGCGAGACCCAGCAGTTGCGCGACGCCTTCCGTCGCGGGGACACCGACGCGATGGGGGCGGCGGTCACCGACGAGATGGTCGAGAAGATCGCCGTCTGCGGCACGACCGACCAGACGCGCGACATGCTCCGCAAGCGGGTCGCCTCGCTGCCACGAGACGTCGGCTACTTCGCTCCGCCGTCCTTCCTCGTCGGGCACCGTCGGCGCGAGGCGTACGGCCGGGCCTGCCTGGGGCTGCTCGACGCGATCCCCCGCTGACCCGGGCGGCCCGGCCGAGCACCGGCCGGGCCGCCCGGTGCCACGACGGCCGCGACCGGGTTCCCGCCAGGGTCCCGGTCGCGTCGATCGACGGGGTCAGCCCCTGGGCAGGCCGAGCACCCGCTCGGCGAGCAGGTCCTTCATCACCTCGGTCGTGCCGGCGGCGATGGTCGCCGACCGGCTCTGCAGGAACCGGTGCACCGCCGGGTTCCCCGCCAGCAGCCCCGCGTCGCCCTGCACCCGCATCAGCGTCTCCCCCAGGTCGGCCATGGCCGTGCTCCAGGCGAACTTGATGACCGACTGCTCGGCGCCGGGCCGGCCGTCGTCACCCAGCTTGGCGAGCGCGCGCGCGCCGAGCATGCCGGTGATGCGGGCCTGCATCCAGCGCCGCACGAGTTCCTCACGCAACAGCGGATCCTCGACCCGCAGGCCCGTGACGAGCACCTCGACGTCCCGCTGGAGCTTCGCGGCCATCGAGATGACGCCGGTCCGCTCGTAACCCAGGGTTGCCATCGTCACCCGCCAGCCGTCGTGCAGGGGCCCGAGCAGCGCCGACCGCGGCACCCGGACATCGGTGAAGAAGATCTCGGCGAACTCCGACTCACCGGTGAGCTGCCGCAGCGGACGCCGTTCGATCCCGGCGCTGTCCAGCGGCACGAGGAGCACGGAGATGCCCCGGTGCTTGGGCGCTGCCGGATCGGTGCGGACCAGCAGCATGATGTGCGTGCCCTGCATGCCGGCACTGGTCCAGACCTTCTGGCCGTTGACGACGAACTCGTCCCCGTCGATCTCGGCGCGGGTGCTCAGCGCGGCGAGGT
>JAOPWH010000086.1 GCA_025965795.1 Blastococcus sp. | reverse complement strand
CCTCGGTGCAGACGACGATGTCCTCGATGCGGGCGCCGCAGCGCCCCGCCCAGTAGATGCCGGGTTCCACGGAGAACGCCATACCCGGCACGAGCGGCAGATCGTTGCCCTCGACGAGGTAGGGGGCCTCGTGGGTGTCCAACCCGATGCCGTGGCCCGTGCGGTGGATGAAGTGCTCCCCCCACCCGGCGTCGGCGATCACCGAGCGCGCCGCGGCGTCGATCGCCTCCGCGGTCACGCCCGGCCGGACGGCGGCGGTGGCGGCCGCCTGCGCTTCCTGCAGGACGCCGTACCACTCCGAGACGTCGGCATCGGCCGAACCGCCGACGACGTAGGTGCGGGTGCAGTCCGACCGGTAGCCGGTCGCCGTCTCCCCGCCGATGTCGATCACGACGAGGTCGCCGGCCCCGATGGTCCGGCCGGACAGCTCGTGGTGCGGGCTGGCCCCGTTCGGGCCCGACCCCACGATCGTGAAGTCCACGCCGACGTGGCCCTCCTCCCGGATCGCCGCGGCGATGTCCGCGCCCACCTCGGCCTCGGTCCGCCCGACCCGCACCCAGTCGGCCATCCGCGCGTGCACCCGGTCGATCGCCGCCCCGGCGAGCGCGAGCTCCTCGATCTCGGCGGAGGACTTGACCATGCGGAGCCGGTCGACGACCGGGCTGGCGAGCTCGAGCCGGGCGCCGGGCAGCGCCGACTGGACGCCGAGCGCGTGCTCGGCCCACGACCGCGCACCGACGGCCACCCGGGCCGGCGCGGTCCCCAGACGGCCGATGGCCGCACCGGCAAGGAGCGCGAAGGGGTCGTCGGTCTCGTCCCAGGCGAGGACGTCGAGGCCGAGGCTCCCCGCCGGTCCGGCGTCCACCATGGGCGCCTCGAGCCGCGGGACGACGAGGAAGGGCTCCCCCCGCCGCGGCACCGCCAGCGCGGTGAGCCGCTCCATGGCGTGCGCGTTGTACCCGCAGAGGTACCGCAGGTCGGAGCCGGGAGTGAGCACGAGCAGGTCCACGCCGAGCTCGGCGGCCACCGATCGCGCGTCGTGCACGCGTTGGATGGTCACCAGCGGTTCGGTCGCCGTATCGGTCGCCACCTGCGCAGAGTAGCCAGGGGCAGCAGGATCTCCGCGATCGAATCCAGACCGCTACCGTCCGCGAACGTGACAACCATGTTGCTGGACGCGGCCAGCCTCTACTTCCGGGCCTTCTACGGCGTGCCGACCAGCATCACCACGCCCGACGGCCGGCCGATCAACGCGGTCCGCGGCTTCCTCGACATGAGCGCACGGCTGATCACCATGCACGGCCCCGACCGGTTCGTCGCCTGCTGGGACGACGACTGGCGTCCGGCGTTCCGCACCGACGCGCTGCCCTCGTACAAGGCGCACCGCGTCGCACCGGAAGGCGGTGAGGAGGTGCCCGACGAACTCGGCCCGCAGGTGCCGATCCTGATCGACGTCCTCGCCGCCGCCGGCATCGACCGCGTCGGGGCGCCCGGCTACGAGGCCGACGACATCATCGGCACGCTCGCCACCCGGGCCCGCGGACCGGTCGACGTCGTCACCGGGGACCGCGACCTCTTCCAGCTCGTCGACGACGCCCGCGGCGTCCGGGTGCTGTACACCGCCCGCGGGATCTCTGACATCGACGTCGTGGACGAGGCTGCCGTGAGTGCCAGATACGGGATCCCGGGTCGCGCCTACGCCGACTTCGCCGTCCTCCGGGGTGACCCCAGCGACGGTCTGCCGGGGGTCGCGGGCGTCGGTGCGAAGACGGCGGCGGCGCTGATCAACGAGTTCGGGGACCTGGCCGGCATCCGGGCGGCGGTCGCGCGGACCATCGTCCCGAAGCCGCCGCTGACCGCCGCCGTCCTGAAGAAGATGCACGCCGCGGCGGCGTATCTCGACGCCGCACCCGTCGTGGTCGCGGTCGCCTGCCAGATCGACCTGCCGCCGATCGAGGGCACCCTCCCCCGCGTGCCGGCGGACGCCGCCGCGCTGGCCGAGCTCGCGGCCGCGCACGGGCTGGAGTCGTCGCTCAAGCGGCTGGGCGCGGCGCTCCGGTGGCCCGCTGACGCCCTCCTCTGACAGGTGAGACCGACCGAGCCGATCAGGGCTCCGTCCAGCTGTAGCGAGCAGCGTCGGCGTCGTCGATCGTGATCCGCAGCGTGACGTCCTCGCCGTCGTCGGTCGTGCCCTTGCAGTCGTAGGTGGCGCCGTTCTCGACCTCCATGTCGACCGGGCAGTCGATGTCGATGCCCACGCCCTCACGCTGCTCGAACTGCGCGGCGACGTCGCGCTGCACGGCGGACCGGTCGAGCAGCGTCTTCCCCAGCGTCAGCGCCAGGACGACGGCGCCCGCGATGAGCAGCAGGAGCACCGCGGTCACCCCGGCGATGAGCTTCACGCGTGACTTCTGCGCCGGCGGGGCGAACCCCGGTGCGGACGGCGCCGCGTACGCGTACTGCGGTGGGCCGTAGGGCTGCGTCCCGTAGGGCTGCGTTCCGTAGGGCTGCGTTCCGTAGGGTTGCGGCGCCGGATACGGCGGCGGCGTGCCGTACGGCGGCGTCACCCCATGGGGCGGCGGGGCCCCGGGCGCAGGGGGCCGCTGGTCGTCCTGCGGCGGTTCGGTCATCGCTCGCTCCCCGGTCCGGCCGACGACCGGTCCACCGCCGGCCGCAGGAATTGTGCCCCACGGGCGAACGGCCCGAAGGCCGCCGGGCCGGACTCAGCCACCGACGGCGACCGCGACCACGCCGCGGCGGATCCGGCCCACGGCGGCACGGGCGACCGAGGCGACGGGCTCCTCGGCCACCTTCGCCAGCTGGTCGAGCAGATCGATGAGCTGGCGGGCCCACCGGACGAAATCGCCCCCGGACAGCTCGGTGCCGGCCTGCTCGGCGCCGGCGAGCACCTTGTCGAGGCTCTGCCCGTCGGCCCACCGGTAGGCCGCCCAGGCGAACCCGAGATCGAGGTCGCGGGTGAGCGGAACGCCGTGATCGCTCTCCAGGTCCTGCAGACGGGTCCGCACCCGGCGCATCTCCCCGATGGCGGCAGCCACCTTCCCGGCCGGCACCGCGGGGAGCGCCGGAGTGTCCCGGCGCGCCTCGAACACCACGGTGGACGTCGCGGCCGCCAGTTCGGCGGGGTTGAGCCCGCGCCAGGCCCCCGACCGCAGGCACTCGGCGACCAGCAGATCGGCCTCCGACCAGATGCGCGCCAGTCGCCGTCCGTCGTCGGTGACGACCGGGACGTCGTCCACCGCACCGACGACGTCGGTGTCCGCCGGCACGAGGGGGGCGATCTCCGGCACCAGGTAACCCAGCTCCTCCAGCACGTCGCAGGTGCGGTCGAACTGCCGGGTGAGCGAGCCGGTGCGCTCGGCCATCTTGTGCTGCACGGCGTCGGCCTCACGGACCGAGCGCAGCCACTGCTCGGCGACCCGCACCCGCTCCTCGCGGTCGGGCAGCGCGTGCACGGGGTGCGCGCGGAGGGCGTGCCGCAGGTCGTCGAGCACGGGGTCGTCGGAGGCGGCCGACCGGTGCTTGACCCGCCGGGCGCCGAGGTCGTTCTCGACGCGTGCGTTGCGCAGCGTCGCCGCCAGGTCGCGCCGGGCGTGCGGACTGCGGTGGTTGAAGTTCTTGGGCACGCGCACCCGGGCCAGGGAGCTGACCGGGGTCGGGAAGTCGATCGGGCTGAGCCGTCCGGCCCACTTGTCCTCGGTCAGCACGAGCGGTCGGGGGTCGGCCAGATCGGTGATGCCCGGATCGAGGACGACGGCCAGCCCCTGCCGCCGTCCCGAGGGCACGCGGATGACGTCGCCCGGGCGCAGTGCGGTCAGGGCTTCGGCGGCCTCCATGCGGCGCTTGGCCTGCGAGTCTCGGGACAGCTCCTTCTCGCGGTCGGCGATCTGCCGGCGCAGCTGTGCGTACTCGCCGACGTCGCCCCGGTCGGAGCTCATCTGAGCAGCGGCACGTTCGGCGTCGTGCTCGTGGCGGGCGGCCGCCCGGGCCAGTCCGACGACCGACCGATCGGCCTGGAACTGCGCGAAGGACGAGGCCAGGAGCTCCCGCGCGCGGGCCCGGCCGAAGGAGCTCACCAGGTTGACGGCCATGTTGTAGCTGGGCCGGAACGACGACTTCAGCGGGAACGTGCGGGTGCTGGCCAGGCCGGCGACGACCGCGGGGTCGACACCCGGCCCCCAGACGACGACGGCATGTCCCTCGACGTCGATCCCGCGCCGGCCCGCCCGGCCGGTGAGCTGGGTGTACTCCCCTGGCGTGACGTCGACGTGCGCCTCGCCGTTCCACTTCACCAGCCGCTCCAGGACGACGGTGCGCGCCGGCATGTTGATGCCGAGCGCGAGGGTCTCGGTGGCGAACACGGCCTTGACCAGGCCCCGCACGAAACACTCCTCGACCGTCTCCTTGAAGGCCGGAACCAGGCCCGCGTGATGCGCCGCGAGGCCTGCCAGCAGCCCCTCGCGCCATTCCCAGAAGCCGAGGACGTGCAGGTCCTCTTCGGGCAGCGTGCCCGTGCGCCGGTCGATGATCCCGGCGATCTCGGCCCGCTCGGCCTCGTCGGTCAGCCGCAGGCCGGCCAGCAGGCACTGGTGCACCGCCGCGTCGCACCCGTTCCGGCTGAAGACGAAGGTGATCGCCGGCAGCAGGCCCGCCTTGTCCAGCCGCTCGATGACGTCGGACCGGGCCGGCGGGCGGTAGCGGGGCCGGGCATAGGACTCCCGGCGCCCGCTGCCGCCGCCACCCCAGGTGTCCATGCGCCGCTCCTGCTCGCGCACGAAGCGGACCAGCTCGGGGTCGACGACGGACGCGCCGCGCTCCCGGGTCGACTGCCCACGCGGGGTGTCCCCGTGCTCGCCGGCATGCGCAGCGGGGCGGAGGGAGAAGAGATCGAAGACGCGGCTCCCGACCAGCATGTGCTGCCAGAGCGGGATCGGCCGCACCTCGCTGACGACGACCGTGGTGTGCCCGCGAACGGTGACCAGCCACTCGCCGAACTCCTCGGCGTTGCTCACCGTCGCCGACAGCGAGACGAGGGTGACCCACTCCGGCAGGTGGATGATCACCTCCTCCCAGACCGCCCCGCGGAAGCGGTCGGCGAGGTAGTGCACCTCGTCCATCACCACGTAGCCGAGACCCTGGATGGCCGGGGAGTCCGCGTAGAGCATGTTGCGCAGTACCTCGGTGGTCATCACCACCACCGGGGCGTCGCCGTTGATGGCGTTGTCGCCGGTGAGCAGGCCGACCGACTTCTGGCCGTACCGCGCCACCAGGTCCGCGTACTTCTGGTTCGACAGCGCCTTGATCGGCGTCGTGTAGAACGCCTTGCGCCCCTCGGCCAGTGCCTTGTGGATGGCGAACTCGCCCACGACGGTCTTCCCCGCGCCGGTGGGCGCGCACACCAGCACGCCGGCGCCTTCCTCCAGGGCCTCGCAGGCCTCGACCTGGAACGGGTCCAGCGAGAACCCCAGTTCGGCGGTGAAGTCCGACAGCGTGGGGTGAGCGGTCCGCCGGCGCGCTGCGGCATACCTCTCCGCGGGGCTGGACATGCTCTCCACAGTAAGGACCTCCCTGCCCCCCGCCACTCGCAGCGGGACCCTGCCGGGAGGGCTCGTCGCCCGGGATCGGCTGAGGGAAGTTCCCCAGACCGGTGTCGCCCGTCGTCAGGCAGGGCTGCGCCGGTCCTGGCCCTCCTCCGTCCGGCCTTCCTCCGTCTGGCCTCCCTCATGGGCGAGTTGCCGACGAACCTCCCGGTGGCCCGTCCTCAGCTGCGCCCGGTGCCCACCACGGTCAGCGCTCCCGGCACGCACTCGGCCACGGCGGGCAGCGGCGCCACCGGCTCGCCGTCGGCGTACGTCGTCACCCCGATCGCGGACAGC
>JAOPWH010000080.1 GCA_025965795.1 Blastococcus sp. | reverse complement strand
GGTCGACAGTGCCGTCTCCGAGCTCATCGGCCGGTACGCGGTCCGGGACAGCCCGCCGCGCAGCGACCAGCGGTGCGAGCCGCTCGCGCTGCCCTCCCCGCCGCTCGTCGCGGCCACCACCCGGTCCTCGGCCTGCGGGGACCAGCTGAGGCCGAGCTGCCCGTAGAGCCGCCGGAAGCCCTCCACCGGGTCGGCCACCAGATCCTCGTAGCCGACGAGGTGGACGCCGGGCAGCGAGCGGAAGCTGCGGTCCACGACGTCGTAGGTCGCCTCCCACAGCAGGCAGGTGCGGGCGAGCCAGTCAGGCGACCCGACCAGGTCGCGCATCCGGTCCACGTACGGCTCCAGGTGGTCGCGCACCAGATCGGGCTGCTCCAGCAGCTCGTGGAAGTGGATCGACCAGTTCAGGGCCCGCCAGCTGCCCACGAAGGACACCGGATCCCGGACGAGGACGACCGCCTCGCAGCCCATCTGCTGAGTGAGCCAGCCGGTCGCGAACACCGCGAACGGGTCGTCCAGCATCGCCCGCCGCCCGCGCAGCCGGCCCGTGGTGAACGCGGTGCCGTACTTGGCCATGCGGGCCAGGTCGTAGGCCGACCGGTTCCGCCGCAGCTCGGCCCGGAACTGGTACCTCAGCGCCAGCGTGCGGTCGAAGGCCCGGCGCCACTGCTCGTCGTCCTTCTCGCTGATGTACTGGAAGCGGTGGCTCACCCGCGCGTCGAGGACGCCGGGGGAGTGCCCCGGTGGGTGCTGCGGGTTCATGGGCTCGTTGACGTAGACGACCTCGCCCGAGGCTTCCAGCATCTTGCCCACCCAGCTGGTGCCGCTGCGGGGGAGACCGGTGACCAGGAGCCCGCCGGTGGGTGTCGTTCCGGTGCCGTTCATGCCTGGTACCCCAGTTCGCGCAGCAGTTGCCCGGCCTCGCGCTCGACGTCGGCCAGGCCGTCGTCGTCCAGGGCCTTCCGCCACCGGCCGACGGAGCTCGGGTCGGCGGCGGCCAGGGCGGTTCGCAGCGACTCCGGCACCTCCGCATGCCCGAAGAACGCCGCGATCGTCGCAGCGGCCTCCTGGGGCCGCTGGACGACGTCCTCGTAGCGAACGGTCAGCACCCGGTCGGCCGGAAGGTCGGCGAGGGCCGTGCGGGCGGACTCGGTGAACCGCCGCCAGCTCCATGCGGTGCGGGTGAGGTCGGAGGCGGCGGCGAACTCGTCGGCCCGCTCGGGCTCCACCCACCAGCGGGCCCACGGCCCCCAGGCCTGGCCGCCCCGGCCGCGCCGACCGGTGCCGGCCGACCGGGCCGACAGCCACGGCTTCTCCGCGTGCGAGACGGCCACGTCGCGACCGTCGCGGATGATCTGGACGAAGCGGGCGTCGGGGAACGCGCGGACGAGGAAGGGCACCACGAAGCAGTTCTCGGGGTTCTTCTCGACGAACCGCCGTCCACCGTCGCCGGCGGCCATGAGCAGGAGCCGGTAGGACCGCCGGAAGACGCGGGCGGCCCGCTTCTCCGACCAGGTTCCCTCGTAGACCTGGCGGGCCGCGGCCTTGGTCACCCGCGGTTCGAAGTGGTAGGAGACGTCGGGCAGCGCCCCGATGCAGGAGCCCAGGAACGTCGTCCCGGAGCGCGGAGCGCCCAGCACGAAGACCGGCTCGCGCAGCCGAGGGTCGAGGAGGCCGGCGCGGATCCCCGCGCCAGGCCGGCCTGCGCGGTCGCGGCGGCGCTCCCGACGGTCGGAGACCAGCCCACGGGCGGTGAGGGCCGCGACCCGCCACGGGGTGAGCGCGAGCGGCGGAGGCGCCCCGGGCGTGCGGTCCAGCGCGGTCATCGGTCTCCTCCGGTGGATGGTGCGGCATGGCGGGCGTGCGGTGCGTCGTCGGTCTCGGGGGACGGCCGCCGTCGCGGGGGCCGGAGCGTGCTCAGCGCGGGCACCCCCAGGGCCTCGCGCCACCGGATGACGACGGTCAGGAACACCGCTCCGCCGAGCAGGACGGCGGCGGCGGCGGACAGCAGTCCACCGGGGAGCAGCAGGACGGCGAGACCCGGCAGCACCCCGAAGCAGGCAGCGGACAGGGCGGCCGCGCGCAGGGTCGCCCGGCCGAACGGATGCAGACCCATCGAGACGACGAGCTGGGTGAGGGGCAGGGCGTTGTTCGCGACGATGGCGGCGGCCCAGCCGATGCCGGCGCCGAGGACGCCGAGCCGCGGGATGAGCAGCAGGTCGACGCTGACCATCACCACCAGGGCGACCACCGAGTTGGCCAGCGTCCACGAGGTCCGACCGGCCATGTTGAGCAGCATGTCGACCATGCCGCACGCACTCGCCACCAGCATCGCGCCGGCCAGGACGAGCACGACCGGCCGCCCGGCGTCGTAGCCCTCGCCGAACACCGCCAGGACGACGTCGGCGAACACCGCGCAGAGCAGGTACAGCGGCCAGTTCAGCAGCACGATCCACGCAGTCGCCGACTGGTAGACCGCCTTCGCCGACGCCCGGTCGTGCACGGCGAGCTGCTCGGCCAGCCGCGGCTGGGCAGCCGTGGAGATCGCGGTGGCGGTCAGCTGCCCGACCACCAGGAACCGGGTCGCCGCCGTGTAGACGGCGCCCTGGGCCGGGCCGATCAGAACGGTGACCAGGATGATGTCGAGTCGCTGCAGCGCCAGCTGGGCCAGGCTGTTCACGGCCCGGGGCGCGGTGAAGGCCCAGAACTCCCGCCACGGGGCAGCCTCGTCGGCCGATCCGGGACGGGCGTTCTCCGCGCTGTGCCGCCCGGCGTGCAGCTGCCGGCCCAGTCGCAGCAGCCACCACCACGCCAGCGCGGCCGACACCGCCCAGGGCAGCGCCCAGGCGCCGGCCAGGACCGCCGTGGAGCCACCGGTCACCGCGATGGCGACCAGCCCGAGCTGGAGTACGGGGCGGCCCACCCGGTCCAGCGCGACGGTGGGCACCATGGTCGCGTGGCCCCGGGTCGCGGCCAGGAGGGTGTCCGACAGGGTCGTCACCGGCAGCAGCAGGGCCAGGACGACGACGGCCGCGCGGGTCGCGTCCGTCGGGCCGCCCACGAGGCGCGCGAAGTCCGGCGCCCAGACGACGAGCACCGCGCACGTGGCCAGCGACAGCGCGACCACGGGGGTCAGGGCAACCCGCTGATAGGCGCGGATCCGGTCGGTGCGGCCCAGCCTGCGCAGCCGGGCGATGAAGTAGACCAGCCCGGTTCCCGTACCCAGCCGCGCCACCATCTCGGCGAGCAGGAAGACGGAGGTGAGGGCGAAGAAGACACCGGCGTCGCGCTGGGGGAGCGCCCGCGTGACGACGACGACGAGCAGCACCCCCGCGACCGCCGAGACGCCGGCACCGACGAGGTTCAGC
>JAOPWH010000073.1 GCA_025965795.1 Blastococcus sp. | reverse complement strand
AGGTACTCGATCGTCGCGGGGTGGGCCACACCGGCATAGGTGCCGCGCAGCTCCTCGGGAATCCGCGGGTGCGTCATGGTGAGCCCCTTGACGTGGGCCTCGTAGATGACCGTCTTGTTGTAGGGCGTCCTCGGCGGGCGGTCCACGCCCCAGTCGAAGTAGGGGCTGACGACGACGGACTTCGGCATGTGGGCCGCCGAGTCCTGGTCGTTGCGCTCCTTGGTCTTGAAGTCGTAGCCGAACACCGACTGGTCCCAGTCGATCTGTCCGTCGACGGCCTTCGCGTAGGGGTCCAGCAGGAGCTTGTTCGGGTTGCAGCGGAGGCCCTGCTCCGGCTCGTAGGGGCCGTGCACGCGGAAGCCGTACTTCTGGCCGGGGTGGATCCCGGGGAGGAACGCGTGCCAGACGTAGCCGTCCATCTCGGGCAGCCGGATGCGCTCCTCGTTACCGGCTTCGTCGAAGAGGCAGAGCTCGACCTTCTCGGCCACCTCGCTGAAGATCGCGAAGTTGGTGCCGGTGCCGTCGTACGTGGCCCCGAGGGGATAGGCACTGCCGGGCCATACCTGGGTCATCTGAGGGTTGTTCCTTCTGCTTGGCGCCCCGCGCGAAAGGGCCGACGTCGGCTGCGCGGGGGTCGGGGTGGGGCGGTGCTGGGTTCTGGCGGGTGTCGGGTGCCCGCCTGCAGCCTTCCGCACACCTGTCGACCGTGTGAGATCGGTCCGGTTTTCCGCTCGACGTGCCACGCCGCGTCCGCCGCCACCGATGTCGCCCGCTGACGGCGCCGTCGACGGCGCCCCCCGAGGCCCGGGGGGCCGCGGGGGGCGTCGTGCGCAGGTCGGCCGGACGCCGACGGCGGGTGGCCGCCGGAGCCGCAGGCGTCGCTCGCCCGGGAGCCGGGTCGGGCGCCGCACACGCCGGGGGCCGACCTCGCCCGGCGAATCCCGGGTGGCGCTGGTCCCTGGCTTGAACCGCTCCGCGAGCAGGCACGCTAGGGCGACGCGGCGGGAAGGACAAGTAGGACGGCGCCCCTTCCGCATCGTGGGCACCATCGAGCGCGGTGGAACGCCACGACCCTTTCCGTCACACCCACGTCGTACCGTCGTTCCGTGCGCACGACCACCGACATCCGGCCCACCCGCGGGCGCTTCCGCGTCGTCAGCGACTTCGAGCCCTCCGGCGACCAGCCGGCGGCGATCAAAGACCTGGCCGCGCGGGTGAACGCGGGCGAGCAGGACGTCGTCCTGCTCGGCGCCACCGGTACCGGCAAGTCGGCGACCACGGCCTGGCTGATCGAGCAGGTGCAGCGCCCGACCCTGGTCATGGCGCCGAACAAGACCCTCGCGGCCCAGTTGGCCAACGAGTTCCGTGAGCTGCTGCCGGACAACGCGGTCGAGTACTTCGTCTCCTACTACGACTACTACCAGCCCGAGGCCTACGTCCCGCAGACCGATACCTACATCGAGAAGGACTCGTCGGTCAACGACGAGGTCGAGCGGCTCCGGCACTCCGCCACGCAGAGCCTGCTCACCCGGCGGGACGTCGTGGTCGTGGCCACGGTGTCCTGCATCTACGGCCTGGGCACGCCGCAGGAGTACGTCGAGCGGGCGCTGAAGATCAAGCTGGGCGAGTCCCGCGACCGCGACGAACTGCTGCGCACCCTGGTCACCGAGCAGTACACGCGCAACGAACTCTCCTACACGCGCGGCACCTTCCGGGTGCGTGGCGACACGATCGAGGTCTTCCCGGTGTACGAGGAGCTGGCCTGCCGGATCGAGATGTTCGGCGACGAGGTCGAGCGGCTGTACTACCTGCACCCGCTCACCGGCGAGGTCGTGCGGGAGGTGGACGAGCTCTTCGTCTTCCCCGCCAGTCACTACGTCGCCGGCCCCGAGCGCATGGAGCGCGCGATCGGCAACATCGAGGCCGAGCTCGTGCAGCGGCTGGCCGAGCTGGAACGGCAGGGCAAGCGGCTTGAGGCGCAGCGGCTGCGCA
Organism: Blastococcus sp.; assembly: GCA_025965795.1. Taxonomy (GTDB): domain Bacteria; phylum Actinomycetota; class Actinomycetes; order Mycobacteriales; family Geodermatophilaceae; genus Blastococcus_B. The sequence continues at coordinate 15,888 of JAOPWH010000073.1, read as the reverse complement.
TGCGCACGACCTACGACATCGAGATGATGCGCCAGGTCGGGTTCTGCTCCGGCATCGAGAACTACTCGCGGCACATCGACGGCCGCGCGCCCGGCAGTGCCGGCAGCTGTCTCATCGACTACTTCCCGGACGACTTCCTGCTGGTCATCGACGAGTCGCACGTGACCGTGCCGCAGATCGGCGGCATGTACGAGGGCGACATGAGCCGCAAGCGCACGCTGGTCGAGCACGGCTTCCGGCTGCCCTCCGCGATGGACAACCGGCCGCTGAAGTGGGAAGAGTTCACCGACCGCATCAAGCAGACGGTCTACCTCTCCGCCACGCCAGGGAAGTACGAGCTGGGCCGCACCGGCGGCGAGTTCGTCGAGCAGGTCATCCGGCCGACCGGGCTGATCGACCCCGAGGTCGTGGTCAAGCCGACCAAGGGCCAGATCGACGACCTGGTGCACGAGATCCGGCTGCGCACCGAGAAGGACGAGCGAATCCTGGTCACCACGCTGACCAAGAAGATGGCCGAGGACCTCACGGACTACCTGCTCGAACTGGGCATCAAGGTGCGCTACCTGCACTCGGAGGTCGACACCCTGCGGAGGGTCGAACTGCTGCGCGAACTGCGGCAGGGCGAGTACGACGTGCTGGTCGGGATCAACCTGCTGCGCGAGGGTCTCGACCTGCCCGAGGTGTCGCTGGTCGCCATCCTCGACGCCGACAAGGAGGGCTTCCTCCGGTCCGGGACGTCGCTCATCCAGACCATCGGCCGCGCGGCTCGCAACGTGTCCGGGCAGGTGCACATGTACGCCGACAAGATCACCCCGTCGATGGCCCAGGCGATCGAGGAGACCGACCGGCGGCGCGAGAAGCAGGTCGCCTACAACCTCGAGCGGGGGGTCGACCCGCAGCCGCTCCGGAAGAAGATCGTCGACATCCTCGAGGGCATCTACCGCGCGGCGGAGGACTCCGAGACCTCGGCGGAGCTGCTCGGCGGCTCGGGACGCCAGCAGTCGCGGGGGAAGTCGCCCGTCCCTGGTCTCTCGTCGCGGAGCAAGGCGGCCAAGGCCGGCTCCATCGACGTCCAGGGACTGCCCCGCAACGAACTCGCCGACCTCATCACGCAGATGAACGAACAGATGCTCGCGGCTGCCCGCGAGCTGCAGTTCGAGGTGGCCGCCCGGCTGCGCGACGAGCTGACCGAGCTGAAGAAGGAACTCCGGCAGTTCGACGCCGCGCACGCCTGAGCACATGACGCGGGACGAGCTCGTCGCCTACTGCCTGGCCAAGCCCGGGGCAGAGGAGACGTATCCGTGGGGTGAGGCGGAGCTGGTGGCGAAGGTCGGCGGCAAGGCCTTCGCGTTCATCGGGCTCGACGGCGGCACGGTCGGCGTCAGGTGCGGGCGGGACGCCGCCGAGGCAGGGGAGTGGCGCGACCGGTATCCAGGCGCGATCACCTCGAGCTCCTACATCGGCCGCTACGGCTGGAACGCCGTCGACTGGACCGGTCCGGTGCCCGACGAGGAGATCCGGGAACTCATCGACGAGTCCTACGTCGCGGTGGTCGCAGCGCTGCCGAAGAGTCGCCGGCCCGCCTGACGCCGACGGTCCACAGTGAACGGCGGGCCTCCATCCGGGTCCTCGCCAGGCTCGCGCCCACCGTGATCGTCAGCGTCGCGAGGATGAACAGCAGGGACGTGGCGATCCCGATCTCCGGCAGCGGATCGGCGCCGAGACGGTCGACGAACGCGTCGGCGGTCAGGACGATGTAGGGGTCCTGCGTCAGGCCGAAGGGCGCGGTCAGGAGCCAGACGGCTGGCGGCGCAGCAGTGGCCACGAATCCTCCGAGTGGTGGCCGAGACGACGGTCACGAAGGTCTCTTCCGTCCGCGAATCGGGACGAGCAGCACCCTGCCGCGAGGGAATGCTGCCCTTCGAGCGCGCGACGCTCGACCGGGCCGGTGGCTCCGGTGTCGGCGCGAAGCAGTGAGGGTCATCACGGCCGGAAGTCGACGTGTCCCCGCGCGTTCGACGGGTACACCCCGTAAGGTGTGCCGAGGACGCCGTTGCCATCAACGGCGTTCGCACGTGGAGGGGAGTATCCCCCCGCGGCAGGGTCGTCATCACGAGGTCGGGGCCATACGGTCCGCGGATCTCCGGCCCTGTCGGTCGTCGGCGTCAGCCTTCGGCGGGAGAGACCTCCGGAACTGACTGCTGCCAGTTGCCGGAGGTTTTTGCTGTATGGACGTCTCATTCTGGGTCTGGGCTGTCACGGTCGCGGCGATCGTGGGCATGCTGATCTTCGATTTCGTCGGGCACGTACGAACACCGCACGCGCCGACACTGCGTGAATCCGCTCTCTGGTCGGCGGTCTACGTCGGCATCGCGATCGTGTTCGGCCTGCTGATCTTCTGGTTCTACGGTGCCGAGTTCGGCGGCGAGTACTTCGCGGGCTACATCACCGAGAAGAGCCTGTCGATCGACAAACTCTTCGTCTACGTGCTGATCATGGCCGGTTTCGGAGTGCCTCGGGCGCTTCAGCAGAAGGTGCTGCTCTTCGGAATCACCTTCGCTCTCGTCCTGCGGACCGTGTTCATCCTCGTCGGTGCCGCGGCCATCGAGAACTTCAGCTGGGTCTTCTACCTCTTCGGCGCGATCCTCGTCTACACCGCCTACGTCCAGGCTCGCAGCGGCGGCCACAGCAGCGACGAGGACTACAAGGAGAACGCCGTCCTGCGGTTCGCCCGCAAGGTGCTGCCGACGACGGAGGAGTACCACTCCGACCGGATGACCGTGCGCATTGACGGCAAGCGCTTCGTCACGCCGCTGGCCATCGCGCTGCTCGCCATCGGCAGTGCCGACGTCATCTTCGCCGTCGACTCCATCCCGGCGATCTTCGGACTGACCCAGGAGACCTACCTGGTCTTCGCCGCCAACGCCTTCTCGCTGCTCGGCCTCCGGCAGCTGTTCTTCCTCATCGACGGCCTGCTCGACCGGCTGGTGTACCTCGCCTACGGGCTGGCGGTGATCCTCGGCTTCATCGGCGCGAAGCTGGTGATCCACGCGCTGCACACCAACGAACTGCCGTTCATCAACGGCGGCGAGCACGTGACGCTCGTTCCGGAGGTGCCCACCTGGCTCTCGCTGGCCGTCATCCTCGCGACCCTGGTGGTGACCACCGTCGCCAGCCTGCTCAAGGGCCGACGGTCCGCCGCCGAGCGCCCTCCCTCCTCCGAGACCGCCGACTGAGTCGTGCCGACCCCGCCGGGTCGCCGCACGCGGCCCGGCGTCCTACCCGAGAGGCAACCTCATGCAACTGCCCACCTGGTTCACGATCGCGACCTTCGTGGGGCTCACGGTTCTGCTGCTCGCCGACCTGGCGATCGTGGCTCGCCGTCCCCATGAGCCGTCGGTGAAGGAGTCCGGCCTCTGGGTCAGCTTCTACGTGGGGCTGGCTCTGATCTTCGGCCTGGTGGTCCTGGCCGTGGCCGGCGGGCAGTTCGCGACCGAGTTCTACGCGGGCTGGCTGACCGAGTACTCGCTGTCGGTCGACAACCTCTTCGTCTTCGTGATCATCATGGCGCGGTTCCGGGTGCCCCGGAAACTGCAGCAAGAGGCCTTGATGGTCGGCATCATCATCGCGCTGGTCCTGCGCGGGGTCTTCATCCTGCTCGGTGCCGCGGTGATCGAGCGGTTCGTCTGGGTCTTCTACCTCTTCGGGTTCTTCCTCATCTACACGGCGATCAACCTGGTGCGCCACCGCGGTGAGGACGAGGGCTACGAGGAGAACGCATTCATCCGGCGGATGCGGAAGGTGCTCCCGATGACGCAGGACTTCCGGGGCAGCAAGATCCGCGTGGTCGAGGGCGGCAAGAAGCTGTGGACGCCGATGATCGTGGTGTTCCTGGCGCTCGGCACGACCGACCTGCTCTTCGCGCTGGACAGCATTCCGGCGATCTTCGGTCTCACCCGCGAGCCGTTCATCGTCTTCACGGCCAACGTCTTCGCACTGATGGGACTCCGGCAGCTCTACTTCCTGCTCGGTGGGCTGCTCAAGCGCCTGGTGTACCTCTCCCTGGGTCTGGCGGTGATCCTGGCGTTCATCGGCGTCAAGCTCATCCTCGAGGCGGTGCACGAGAACCAGTTGCCGTTCGCCGGTCACCGCGAGCCGCTGGAGAGTGTGCCGGCGATCCCGACGTGGCTGTCGCTCACCGTGATCCTGCTCGTCCTCGTCGTCGCGACCGTGGCCAGCCTGCTCACCACCCGCGGGCAGCTGCCGGCCCAGGAGAAGGCCGCCGTCGCCGAGGGAACCGACGGATCGGACAGCAACAGCGGTCCCGAGGCCGCGGTCGAGGACGTGGCGGACGAGGAGAGCGCCGGCCGGGCCGAGGGGGAGCGCACCCGCCGCTGACCGCGGCCGGCCAGAGGCCGGGGCGGGCCGGATAGCGTCGCCGCTCATGCGGCCGACCGATCTCGCTCTGCTCCGGACCCCGGGTGTGCCGACGGTGTCCCCGGACGGCCGGATCGCCGTCGTCGCGGTCACCCGCCTCGACCTCGACGCCGACGAGTACCGCAGCCAGTTGTGGGCGGTACCCACCGACGGCTCGGCGCCCGCGCGACCGATCACCGAGGGCCACCGGGACACCGCTCCCACGTTCTCCCCGGACGGCCGGTGGCTGGCCTTCCTCAGCGCCACCCGCGGTGGAAAGCCGCAGATCTCGGTGCTCCCCACGGCGGGTGGGGACGCCCGTCGGCTGACCGGCCACCCTCTGGGCGTCGGTGCGCCGGTGTGGTCGCCCGACTCCCGACGGCTGGCCTACGTCGCGCGGGTCCCCGAGCACGGCCGTTACGGCACCGTCGACGGCGTGGGCCCGGAGGCCGAGCCGCCCAGACTGATCACCACCCTGCAGTACCGCCTGGACGACGTCGGGTTCGTCGCGGACCGGCGCGCGCAGGTCTTCGTCCTCGACCTGCCCGTGGACTTCTCCGACGACACGACCCCCGCGCCCGCACCGGCCCAGGTCACCACCGGCGACGCCGACTGCGCCGACGTCACCTGGCATCCCGGCGGCGGGGAGCTCGCCTTCGTCTCCGCCCGGCACGCGAGGGCCGACCGGGACCTGGTGCGTGACGTCCACGTCGTCGGGACCGACGGGGCGGGGCTCCGTACGGTCACGCAGTTCCGCGGCGACTGCGCGTACCCGGTGTACGGCCCCGGTGGGGAGCACCTCTACCTGACCGCCGTCCCCGACCTCGGACCCGACGGCACCGACTTCGTGGCACGGCAGGCGGTGCCGTGCCGGGTCGATGCCGCCGGCGGACCCCTGGTCCCCCTGCTCGATCCGGAGCACTTCCACCGCGGGGACAAGACCCCGGCCACGGTCCTGGACGGCGACGCGGTGCTCGTCGGCGTCGAGCGCCGGGGGGCGGTGGAGCTCATCCGGGTGCCCCTGGACGGTGGGGCGCCGGAGACCCTGATCGACGGCCCGTTCGGCGTCCGCGGCATCGCGGCAGGACCTGGCGTGGTCGTGGTCACCGTGGCCCACGACCGGTCCGCCGGTGAGTTGCTCGCGCTGACGCCGGGAGGACGTCGCCTGCTCACCGAGTTCGGCCGCGAGCTGGGGTCGACCGGCCGGGTGCACCGGATGCGGGAGCGGACCGTGGCCGCGCCGGACGGCTATCCGGTGCACGGCTGGGTCACCGTTCCGGACGGCCCGGGCCCGCACCCCGTCCTGCTGACCGTGCACGGCGGGCCGTTCTGGCAGTACGGCTGGGACCTGTTCGACGAGACGCAGGTCTACGTGTCGGCGGGCTACGCCGTGGTGCAGTGCAATCCCCGCGGCTCGTCCGGGTACGGGGCGGCGCACGGCAGGGTCATCCAGGGTGCGTGGGGGGAGCTGGACACCGCGGACGTGCTCGCCTTCCTCGATGCGGCGCTGGAGGACCCGGAGCTCGACGCCGGGCGGGTCGGGATCATGGGCGGCTCGTACGGCGGCTACCTGACGACCCTGCTCATCGGTCGGACGTCGCGGTTCGCCGCAGCCGTGAGCGAACGGGCGCTCACCGATCCGGTGAGCTTCGTCGGCTCGTCCGACATCGGCTGGTACTTCCCCGACGCCTACCTGGGCACCGACCCGGCCCGGATCGCGGCTCAGAGCCCCCTCGCCTCCGCTCCACTGATCACCACGCCGACGCTGGTGATCCACGCGGAGGAGGACTGGCGCTGCCCCGTGGAGCAGGGCGCCCGGCTCTACGTCGAGCTCAAGCGCCGCGGCGTTCCCGCCGAGCTGCTGCTGTTCCCGGGTGAGGGCCACGAGCTGTCGCGGTCGGGCCGCCCCCGGCACCGGCTCGCCCGGTTCGAGCACATCCTGCGCTGGTGGTCCCGCTGGCTGCCGACGGCGCAGAACCCGGGCGCCGGGACGCCGGAGCCGGCCGCCTCGGGCGCCGGGCCGACGGCCGAACCGATCGCGGAGGAGCCGGCCGAGAGGGCAGCGACGACCTCGCGGGTTCCCGTGGTTGGCTGAACCGCCGGTCCGGCGCTCGGGCTGGCAGGCTCGGGCGCGGACCGTACTAGGAGCGAGGGGAGCCGCCGTGGTTCAGCGCCGCCTGCCACGCCCGTCGGAGTTCGCGGAGCTGATCCGGCTCAGGCGCCCGCCGGGGAACAGCACGGACCGCCGACTGGCCCGGGCGGCGACGGTCGGCGACCTGCGGGACATCGCCGCCCGCCAGGTCCCGCGCGCGGTCTTCGACTACACCGACGGGGCCGCCGGCGCCGAGATCAGCCTGCGGAGGTCGCGGGCCGCGTTCGAGCGGGTGGAGTTCAGCCCGAGCGTGCTGCGCGACGTGTCGACGGTCGACCCGTCGACGACGGTGCTCGGGTTCCGGTCGGCCCTGCCGCTGGCCCTCGCGCCGACCGGCTTCACCCGGCTCATGCACACCGAGGGGGAGGCCGCGGTGGGGCGGGTGGCCGAGCGGGTGGGTGTGCCGTACGCGCTGTCGACCATGGGGACCACGTCGCTGGAGGCCCTGGCAGCCGCGGCCCCCGGCGCTCGCAGGTGGTTCCAGCTGTACCTGTGGCGGGATCGCGATGCCAGTGCGGCACTGGTGGAGCGGGCCCGTGCCGCCGGGTACGAGGCGCTGGTGCTGACCGTGGACACCCCGGTCGCCGGACCACGGCTGCGCGACGTGCGCAACGGGTTCACCATTCCGCCGGCGCTGTCGCTGCGGACGATGGCGAACGCGGCCGTCCATCCGCGCTGGTGGGTCGACCTGCTCACGACTCCGCCCCTGGAGTTCGCCTCGTTGCGCTCCTGGGGTGGCACCGTCGCGGAGCTCGTGGACCGTGTGTTCGAGCCCGCCGCCACCGTTGCCGACGTCCGTGCGCTGCGCGCAGCATGGCCGGGTTCGCTGATCGTCAAGGGAGTGCTGCGTGCCGACGACGCCCGCGCGGTCGTGGACGCCGGCGCGGATGCGGTCGTCGTCTCCAATCACGGCGGCCGGCAGCTGGATCGATCCCTCACCCCGCTCGAGCAGCTGCCCGCCGTCGTCGCGGCGATCGGCGACCGGGCCGAGGTCTACCTGGACGGCGGGATCCTCGACGGTGCCGATGTCGTCGCCGCGGTGGCCCTGGGAGCCCGGGCCTGCCTGGTCGGCCGGGCCTACCTGTACGGGCTCATGGCCGGCGGGGAGCGGGGCGTGCAGCGGGCGGTCGACATCCTCGCCGGTGAGGTGGCCCGCACGATGCAGCTGCTCGGCGTCGTCTCCGTCGATGAGCTGACACCGGACCACGTCCGGCTGCGCGTCTGAACGAGCTCCGCATTTGCCCCAGGGACCTGCGGCTTTCTAAGGTGCGGCATGGACGTCGTCGAGATCGTTCCCACGTTCGAGCAGTACGCGTTCACCTTCGGTGGCGTCGCACCGTTGCGGCGGATCGTTCCGGGGACGGCGCTGCGGCTGTGGTCCGACGACGCCTTCTGCGGTGCGCTCCGGTCGACGAAGGATCTGTCGAGCGAGAAGGTCGATCTGCGCTTCGTCAACCCGCAGACCGGGCCGTTCTACGTCGAGGGTGCTGAACCGGGGGACACCCTGGCGTTGCACTTCGTGGCGATGGAGCCCGCTCGGGACTGGGGCGCCTCGGCCGCGATCCCGTTCTTCGGCGGGCTGACCAGCACCGATCGCGTCGCCACGCTCCAGGACCCGCTGCCGGACACGACCTGGATCTACGAGCTGGACCGTGCCCGCAACACCGTGACCTTCGCCGCCCAGCACAGCGACCTGCGGATCGACCTCCCGGTGGAGCCGATGCTCGGGACGGTGGGTGTCGCCCCGCCCGGTGGTGAGGTCCGCAGCTCGCTCGTGCCCGAGCGCTTCGGCGGCAACATGGACACCCCCCAGATGCGGGCCGGCACCACCTGCTTCCTCGGCGTCAACGTCGAGGGGGCGATGTTCTCGATCGGCGACGGCCACTACCGCCAGGGGGAGGGGGAGGCCTGCGGCACCGCCGTCGAAGGCGCCATGACGACGACCCTGATCGTGGAGCTGATCAAGGGCGGCGCTCCCGCGTGGCCGCGGCTGGAGGACGACACCCACTGGATGACCGTGGGGTCCAGCCGTCCCCTCGAGGACTCGTGGCGGATCGGGCAGGTCGAGCTCGTCCGCTGGTTCGGCGAGCTCTACGGACTGCATCCGATGGACGCCTACCAGCTGCTCTCCCAGATCACGCTAGCGCCGATCGCCAACGTCGTCGACGCGAACTACAGCACCGTGGTGAAGGCACCCAAGTCCCTGTTGCCGCGGGCCGCCGCCTATGGCGGCCTGCACGACGAGCTGCGCAGCCGCGCGGCATCCATCCGCTGACCACCTGGGAGAACCTGACATGGACCTGCAGCTGAACGACTTCCGCGTGCTCGTCACCGGGGGCACCCGCGGCATCGGCCGGGCGGTCGTCGAGGCATTCGTCGACGAGGGTGCCGTCGTCGAGTTCTGCGCCCGGGACGCGGGCGAGATCGAGGAGACCGAGAAGGCGATCGCCGAGCGGGGCGGCCGGGCCACCGGCGTCCAGGTCGACGTCGGCGACGGACCGGCACTGAGCTCCTGGGTCGAGGCCGCGGCCGGCCGGATGGGCGGTGTGGACGGCGTCGTGGCGAACGTGAGCGCGCTGGCCGTGCCCGACACCGAGGAGAACTGGCAGCGCTCCTTCGAGATCGATCTGATGCACACGGTGCGCCTGGCCAAGGCCGCGTTGCCGTACCTGGAGGCGGGCGGCCGGGGCTCGATCGTCGCGCTCTCCAGCGTCACCGGCCGGGAGGCGGATTTCGCGTCCGGGCCGTACGGGACGATGAAGACGGCGATCGTGGGCTACATCTCCGGCCTGGCGTTCCAGCTGGCCGGGCGGGGGGTCCGGGCGAACGTGGTCTCGCCGGGCAACACCTTCTTCGAGGGTGGGATCTGGAACGGGATCCAGCAGGGCGATCCGGACCTCTACGCCGACTCCCTGGCCCTGAACCCGACCGGGCGCATGGGTAAGCCCGAGGAGATGGCCCGCGCGGTCGTCTTCCTCACCAGCCCGGTCTCCAGTTTCACCACCGGTACCAACCTGGTGGTCGACGGCGCCCTGACGCGAGGCATCCAGCTCTGACCTGACTACGGTTCACCTCATGGCGCTGATCTATCCCGTCCTGGCCGACGCACCCGATCCCGACGAGGACTCGGCGCCCGACTTCGCCGAACTGGCCGGCGACCTCTCCGACCAGTGGCTGGTCGAGGTGGCCCTGGGGGAGGACGGCGACGACGCCTGCTTCGGGCCGCTTGCCGCCCACCTGGCGTGGGACCTCGCGGTCGAGCTGAACGACAAGCGCCCGGACTGGACGGTGTCGGTCGTGCCGCTCTACGTGGCCGAGCCGGCCGACGACATCATCGCGCTGTTCGAAGAGGACTGAATCCGTCCCGGGACGGAGGACGCCGTTTCCGGCTGACGCCGCGGCCGGCGTCGGCGGCGTGCGGTACGACGACCGGGTCGAGGGCGTGGCGATGCTCGAGGGCGCTCGTCCACCCGGAACCGCGCGGCTGGGTCGTCGCTTCCGGCGCGTGCCTCTGGCGGCGGACCGGCACGGCGACGTCGCTGCCGGGTGACCGGAGCCGGGGCGCCGCGCACCGCTTACCAGCCGCGGGCACGCCACTCGGCGAGGTGCGGGCGCTCGGTGCCGATCGTCGTGTCCTTGCCGTGCCCGGGGTACACCCACGCGTCGTCCGGCAGCGTTCCGAACAGCCGCTCCTCGACGTCGTCGATGAGGCTCGCGAAGCGGTCGGCGTCGCCCTGGGTGTTCCCGACGCCCCCGGGGAAGAGGCTGTCGCCGGTGAAGACGTGGGTGCCCGCACCGGCGGGCCCGCGCCAGACGAGCGCGATGCTGCCCGGCGTGTGGCCGCGCAGGTGCACGACCTCCAGGGTCTGCTCGCCGACGGCGACCGTGTCACCGTGCTCGACCCTGCGGGTCAGCGAGACGGGCAGGTCACCGGCGTCCGCCGGGTGGGCGACGGCCGCGGCGCCGGTCGCCGTCACGACGTCGGTCAGCGCACGATGGTGGTCCCAGTGCCCGTGCGTGGTGACCACGGTGCGCAGCTCGATGCCCGTGGTCAGCCTGCGCAGGACGTCGGGCTCGGCGGCCGCGTCGATGAGCAGCGCCTCGCCCGTGGCCGTGCAGCGGAGCAGATAGGCGTTGTTGGCCATCTCGCTGACGGCCACCTTGGAGATGGTGAGCCCGGGCAGCTCCCGGACCTGCGGCGCACCGCCGACCTCGACGTCGCCGGTGTAGGGAGGGGTGCTCATCGGACTCCGATCGGAGAACTGTCAGCGGCCGTCGTTACCGTCCTGTCATGGACGCTAGCGGAGCCCCGGCCACTGCTCACGCCCGTGCTCCGCTGGTCGGTCTCCCGGCCACCGAGATCGCGGCGCGCGTGCGGTCGGGGGAGCTGTCGGCGGTCGACGTGGTGCAGGCCCACCTCGACCACATCGTCGCGGTCGACGCGCGGATCGGCGCCTTCCGCGTGGTGCGCGCGGAGGCCGCGCTGGCCGAGGCCGCCGCGGTCGACGCCGCCCCTGACCGCGGCCGCCTGCCTCTGGCCGGGGTGCCGATCGCGGTGAAGGACAACGTCGCCGTCGCCGGCGAGATCTGCACCGACGGCTCCGCCGCTGCTTCCCCCGTCCCTCAGCCGAGCGACCATCCGGTCGTGGCGCGGCTGCGCGCGGCCGGCGCCGTCGTCGTCGGCATCACCCGGGTGCCCGAGCTGTGCCTGTACTGCGCGACCGACGGCCCGGCGGCGGTCAGCCGCAACCCCTGGAACACGGCGCGGTCCCCGGCCGGCAGTTCGGGCGGCAGCGCCGCCGCCGTGGCCGCGGGCTGCGTGCCGGTCGCGCACGGCAACGACGGCATGGGCTCGCTGCGGCTGCCCGCCGCCGCCTGCGGCCTGGTGACGTTGAAGCCGGGACTCGGCGTCGTCCCGGCACAGATCGGCGCCGACAGCTGGTCGGACATGGCCGAGAACGGCGCCCTGGCGACGACGGTGGCCGATGTGGCGCTCGCCCATGCGGTCATGGCGGGGGAAGAGCCGGCGCCGCCGCCGGAACCCGGGCGGCCGCTGCGGATCGCGGTGTCCACCCGGTCACCCGTGCCGGGCCTCAGGGCCGACCCGCCCACCCGGGCCGCAGTCGACGCGATCGTGACCGAACTGGTGGCCGCCGGGCACACGGTCCTACGGCGCGATCCGCCGATCAGCACCGGAGCGGCCATGGGAGCGATGGTCCGCTGGATGGCCGGCGCCGAGGACGACGCCGCGCACCTCGGTCTCGACCGCCAGGCACTCCAGCCGCGCAGCCGGACGCACGCCCGGATCGGGCGCATGGTGCGGCGGACCGGCCTGATCCGGCCGCGTACCCAGGAGCGCTTCCGCGAGCAGATGGCCCACTTCTTCGCCGACGTCGACGTGCTCCTCACCCCGGTGACCACCGGGCCGCCACTGGCGGCCCGGCCGTGGCACGAGCGGTCCTTCCTGGCGAACGTCACGGCGAACATCCGCTGGGGGCCGTGGCCGGCGGCGTGGAACCTGGCCGGGCTGCCGGCGCTCGTCCTGCCGGCCGGTAACCGCCCGGAGGGCCTGCCGTCGGCCGTTCAGTTCGTCGGGCCCTCGGGGGCCGAAGGACGACTACTCTGGCTTGCCGGAGAGCTGGAACGTCGGCATCCCTGGCGTCGGCACGCCCCCGTCTTCGACCCCACCGCCTCCTCGGCCCCGGCGCCGACGTGAGCGCATGCCGTACGCGGCGGCGCGCCGTCCGTCAGGCGTGACGGGGGCGACAGCGGGGCACGCGGGGAGCGGGGAACAGCTTCCCGACGCGGGGCCTTGGCCTCCAATGATGCATCTGGCCACAGCGACTGACAGGGATCACATGGACCGGCTCGTCGTCCGCGGCGCCCGCGAGCACAACCTCAAGGATGTCCACCTCGACCTGCCTCGCGATGCGCTGATCGTGTTCACCGGCCTCTCCGGCTCCGGGAAGTCGAGCCTGGCCTTCGACACGATCTTCGCCGAGGGGCAGCGCCGCTACGTCGAGTCGCTGTCGGCGTATGCCCGCCAGTTCCTCGGGCAGATGGACAAGCCCGACGTCGACTTCATCGAAGGGCTGTCGCCCGCGGTGTCGATCGACCAGAAGTCGACCAACCGCAACCCACGGTCGACCGTCGGCACCATCACCGAGGTCTACGACTACCTCCGGCTGCTCTACGCGCGCGCCGGGCAACCGCACTGCCCCAACTGCGGCAAGCCGATCTCCCGTCAGACCCCGCAGCAGATCGTCGACCAGGTGCTCGCCATGGAAGAAGGCACCCGCTTCCAGGTGCTCGCACCGGTGATCCGCGCCCGCAAGGGCGAGTACGTCGACCTGTTCAGCTCGCTGCAGACACAGGGGTTCTCCCGTGTCCGCGTCGACGGCACCGTCCACCCGCTCACCGAGCCTCCCAAGCTGAAGAAGCAGGAGAAGCACACGATCGAGGTGATCGTCGACCGGCTGACGGTCAAGGAGAGCGCCAAGCGCCGCCTGACCGACTCCGTGGAGACGGCGCTCGGGCTGGCCGGCGGGCTGGTCGTCCTCGACTTCGTCGACCTCGACGATTCCGACCCGCACCGGGAGCGCACCTACTCGGAGCACCTGGCCTGCGTCGACGACGGGTTGTCGTTCGAGGCGCTCGAGCCGCGTTCCTTCTCCTTCAACTCACCCTTCGGCGCGTGTCCGGAGTGCACCGGCATCGGCACCCGCAAGGAGGTCGACCCCGAGCTCGTCATCCCCGATCCGGAGAAGAGTCTCGGCGAGGGCGCCGTCGCTCCGTGGGCCGGGCACATGAGCAACGAGTACTTCCTCCGGCTGCTGTCCGGTCTCTCCCAGCAGATCGGCTTCTCGATGGACACGCCGTGGGAGAAGCTCCCCGCGAAGGTCCAGAAGGCCGTGCTGCACGGTTCGCCCGACCAGGTGCACGTCCGCTACAAGAACCGCTACGGCCGTGAGCGCAGCTACTACGCGGCCTTCGAGGGTGTGCTGCCGTTCCTCGAGCGCCGCCACGAGGACACCGACAGCGACTTCATGCGGGACAAGTACGAGGGCTACATGCGCGACGTTCCCTGCCCGGTGTGTCATGGCACCCGGCTCAAGCCCGAGATCCTGGCGGTCAAGCTCAACGGCCGGTCGATCGCCGAGGTCACGAACCTCTCGATCGGCGACGCGTCCGAGTGGCTGGGCTCCCTGGAGCTGGGGGAGCGGGAGCGCGCCATCGCCGACCGAGTGCTCAAGGAGGTCCAGGCGCGGCTGTCCTTCCTCGTCGACGTCGGCCTGGACTACCTGTCGCTGGACCGGCCGGCGGCCACGCTCGCCGGCGGCGAGGCCCAGCGGATCCGCCTGGCGACGCAGATCGGCTCGGGTCTCGTGGGTGTCCTCTACGTGCTCGACGAGCCGTCGATCGGTCTGCACCAGCGCGACAACAGCCGGCTGATCGAGACCCTCGTCCGGCTGCGCGACATGGGCAACACGCTGATCGTCGTGGAGCACGACGAGGACACGATCAAGATCGCCGACTGGATCGTCGACATCGGCCCCGGGGCGGGCGAGCACGGCGGCGAGATCGTCGTCAGCGGCAGCCTGGAGGACCTCAAGGCCAGCGAGCGGTCGCTGACCGGGGCGTACCTGTCGGGCCGCATGGCGATCGAGATCCCGAAGGAGCGCCGCGAGCCGACGCCGGGACGCGAGCTGGTGGTCAAGGGCGCCCGCGAGCACAACCTCAAGGGCGTGGACGTCACCTTTCCGCTGGGCTGCCTGGTGGGTGTCACCGGCGTCTCGGGGTCGGGCAAGTCCAGCCTCGTCAACGACATCCTCTACACGACGCTGGCCAACCAGCTGAACCGCGCGCGCATGGTTCCCGGCCGGCACCGCACGATCACGGGGCTGGAGCACCTGGACAAGGTGGTGCACGTCGACCAGTCGCCGATCGGTCGCACCCCGCGCTCGAACCCGGCCACGTACACCGGGGTCTGGGACCACGGCCGCAAGCTGTTCGCCAGCTCCACCGAGGCGAAGATGCGCGGGTACATGCCGGGCCGGTTCTCCTTCAACGTCAAGGGCGGCCGCTGCGAGGCGTGCTCGGGCGACGGCACCCTGAAGATCGAGATGAACTTCCTGCCCGACGTCTACGTCCCGTGCGAGGTGTGCAAGGGGGCCCGGTTCAACCGGGAGACCCTCGAGGTGCACTACAAGGGCAAGACCGTCGCCGAGGTGCTCAACATGCCGATCGAGGAGGGCGCGGACTTCTTCGCCGCCATTCCGGCGATCGCCCGGTACCTGCGCACGCTCACCGAGGTCGGACTGGGCTACGTCCGGCTGGGGCAGCCCGCGACCACCCTCTCCGGCGGCGAGGCGCAGCGCGTCAAGCTGGCCAGCGAGCTGCAGAAGCGCTCGAACGGCCGCAGCATCTACGTCCTGGACGAGCCCACCACCGGGCTGCACTTCGAGGACATCCGCAAACTGCTGCTGGTGCTGCAGGGCCTGGTCGACAAGGGCAACTCCGTCATCGTCATCGAGCACAACCTCGACGTGATCAAGAGCGCCGACTGGCTCATCGACATGGGGCCCGAGGGTGGTTTCCGCGGTGGCACGGTCGTCGCCGAGGGGCCGCCGGAGTTCCTCGCCACGGTGCCGGAGAGCCACACCGGGCGGTACCTGGCGAAGATTCTCGACCCCGAGCTGGTGGCCGCGGCCGGCGCCCCGAAGAAGCGGGCACGCAAGAAGGCCAGCTGAGGAACCTGCCGCCCGTGTGAGCGCCGCATGCCGCCCCGGAGGTCAGGGCGGCCCACGGAGGTGCCGGGTCAGCCGTCGGCCCGCGGGAGGTGCGGACCCAGCTCCTGGCGGCCGGAGCGCGCCCCTCAGTAGCGGTGCCTGACCCGCGCCGAGACGGCGGCGACGAGGTCGGCTGCGGCGGCCGCCGCGCTCGCGGACGTGCTCGACGCCGACGAGCTGAACGGCACGTGCTGCTGGCAGACGGTGCCTGGCGGGGGAAGCGTGCCCGACACGAGATAGGCCTCGGTGGCTCGGTCGATGCACGGCGAGTTGTCGCCGTAGAACGCCGTGTGGCCGTCGCCTGCCATCGTCAGCAGCCGGGAGTTCCCCTGCTCGCGCACGAGACGCTGGGCGCCCGCGTACGGGGTGGCCGGGTCGTGGGTCGTCGCGATGACCAGCGGCGTTGCCGACGATGCGGGGATGGTGAAGGGGCCGGCGTAGGCGTCCGCGTCGTGAGCCGGCCACAACCCGTAACTCAGCTCCGCGTAGCCGGTGTTGTACCAGAAGTGCGGGTAGTCGCGGTAGGAACGG
>JAOPWH010000069.1 GCA_025965795.1 Blastococcus sp. | reverse complement strand
GTCCGGGAAGGGGTAGGTGAGCAGGAGTTCCAGCGAGTTCGCCAGATCGGGCCCGGCCGCGGCGAGCTGGGTGAGGATCGGCTGCAGGAGCTTCAGGTCCTCGATGGTGTTGGCCGCCGACTTGTCGATGATCCGGGTGCCCACGTCGCCGAGCCGGGCCAGGCCCTCCAGCATCGACACGAGCAGGTCGCGCTGCTCGTTGATGACGTCGAGTCCAGGGCCGATCGTGTCGAGGGCCTTGTCGATCGTGGCCGTGCGCGCGGCGAGCGTGGCGGCCAGCTCGTTCGTGCGGTCCAGTGCGCGGTTGATCTCCTGCTTCTGCGCGTCCAGCCCGCCGATGAAGGTGTCCAGCTGATCGAGGGTGTCCTTGATCTGGGTCTCGCGGCCCTCCAGGGCGTCGCCCAGCTCCCGGTTGATCGTCTGGAGCTGGGCGAGACCGCCGCCGTTGAGGACCAGGGACAGCGCCCCCAGCAGCTCCTCGACCTCGACGTTGCGGTTCGTGCGGTCGAGGGTGATCCGCGAGTCGTCACCGAGGCGGCCCTTCGGCTCCTCGTTGCCCGGCGCCGCGAGCTCGACGTACTTCTCCCCGAGCAGCGAGGACTGCTGGATCGCGGCGACCGCGTTGGCCGGCAGCTCGACGTCACGGTTGACCGTGAGCGTCACGACGGCGGTCCAGTCCTTCTTGTCGAGGTCGATCGACTCCACCCGGCCGACGGGCACGTCGGCGACGCGGACGCCGGACTGGGGAACCAGGTCCAGGACGTCGAGGAACTCGACCTCCACGGTGTAGGGGTCGTCGCCGGTGTCGGCGCCACCCGGCAGGCTGAGGGAGTAGGCACCGCGGAATCCGCAGCCGCCGAGCAACAGCACACCGGCCGCGAGAGCACCGACCCGCTGCAGTCGCCGGCTCACGGGGCGACCACCGGGGGGAGCCCCGGCAGCAGACCGCCGCCACCGCCGCCACCGCCACCCCCGCCGAGGAGTGCCTGACGCAGCTCCTCGTAGTCGGGGATGCCGTTGCCGTTCAGGTCGTCGAGACTGCCGTCGTTGTTGGCGTCACCGGACAACAGCCGGGCACAGATCTCCTCGAAGTCGTCCCGGAGGGGTGCCGTCGGGTCGGGCAGCGGCAGGTCCGTCGTCAGGTCGACCCGCCCGAGCTGGACGAGCGCACCGCAGACGACGACCTCGGCGTTGAGCGAGCCCACCCCGTTGTCGCGGGTGTCCAGCGTGCCGTAGTCGGGGTTGTACGCCCGCGCCAGGTTGCTCAGCGCGGCCGGGGCCACGTCCAGGACCTCGGCCAGCTTCGCCCGCTGCTGCACCAGGACGAGGGTCACGTCGGCCAGCCGGTTGACGTTGGTGGACAGCAGCTTCGTGTTGTCCCGCACGAAGCCGGCCACGTCGCCGAGCGCGTCGCTGAGCATCGCGATCGCGGCCTTGAGGTCCTCCCGCTCCCCGGCGAGCTGCTCGCTGACGGCGGCCATGTTGTCGTTGAACTGGCCGACCTGCGCGTCGATGCTGGCCAGGGCGGAGGTGAAGGTCTGCAGGTTGTCCAGCGAGGCGAACAGGTCGTCGCGGTTCTCGGCCAGCGTCTCCACGGCCTGGGAGAAGCCGGTGAGGGTGCGGTTGAGCGCCTCGCCGTTGCCCTTGAGGTTCGCGGCGCCGACGTCGACCAGGTCGGAGAGTGCGCCGTGCTTGTTGGCGCCGTTGGGTCCCAGCGCGTCCGACAGCTCGTCGAGGGCACCGTA
This sequence comes from Blastococcus sp., assembly GCA_025965795.1. Lineage (GTDB taxonomy): Bacteria > Actinomycetota > Actinomycetes > Mycobacteriales > Geodermatophilaceae > Blastococcus_B. Next base: position 7,816 of record JAOPWH010000069.1, on the reverse strand, counting down.
GACGGCGTCCAGCTCGACCGGGATGGCGGTGCGTTCCAACGGCACCTTCGCGCCGTCCTTCATCTTCGGGCCCCCGTCGTAGACCGGTGAGAACTGCACGTACCGGTCGGAGACCAGTGACGGCGCGAGGACGATCGCGTTGGCGTCGGCCGGGACGTCGTAGTCGTCGTCGATGCTCATCTCGACCCGCACCTTGTCCCCGAGGGGCACGACGTCGTCGATGGTGCCGATCGGGAGGCCGAGCACCCGCACGTCGGAGCCCGGGTACAGGCCGACGGTCTCGGTGAAGAATGCGGTGACCCGGTACTGGCCGGCCGGGCGGAGGACCGTCCAGCCCAGAGCGGCGACGAGGACCAGCGCGGCCGCCGTCGCGACTCCGCGCTGCAAGGTGCCGCTCATCACTGTCCTCCCGGGGAGCAGCCGGTGGCCGGGGTGCTGGCGGCGCTGCAGACGGCCGCGCCGATCACCGTCGGGATCAGGTCGTTGACGAAGCTGTCGAACCAGCGACCGTTGCCGAGGGTGTTGGTGAACACCCGGACGAACGGCGCCAGCTCGTTCACCGTCTCGGCGAGGGCCGCCCGGTTGCGGGACAGGATGTCGGTGACCCGGGAGAGCTGCTGCAGCGCCGGCGTGAGCGTCTCCCGGTTGTCGGCCACCAGCCCGGACAGCTGCGTGGCCAGTTCCTGCGTGCTGTTCAGGATCGAGTCGATCAGCTTGCGGCGTTCCTGCACCTCGGTGAGCAGGGTGTTCGAGTCGCGGATCAGCTGGGTGAACTCCCCGTTCCGGTCGGCGAGCACCTGCGTCACCTTCCGCGACGCCGACAGCAGCTGACGCAGCTGCGCGTCGCGGGAGGCGATGGTGTCGGAGAGGCGGGCGAGCCCCTGCAGCGAGGTGCGGACCTCCTCCGGGGTGTCGGAGAACGTCTGGGAGAGGACCTCGAAGCTCGAGGCCAGCTGGGCCGTGTCGATGTCCTGGACGGTCGAGGACAGGTCGGCGAAGGCCTGGACGACGTCGTAGGGGGACGCCGTCCGCTCCACCGGGATGCGGTTGTCAGGGTCGAGCGGTGTGCTGCCGCGGGGCACCAGGGCCACGTACTTCGCGCCCAGCACCGTCTCGATCTTGATCGCCGCTTCGGACCGGTCACCCACGAAGGCGTCCTTGACCCGGAACTCGACCGTCACCGCGCCGTCCTCCAGCGCGAGGCTCTCCACCTTGCCCACCTTCACGCCGGCGACCCGCACCGGGTCGTCGGCCTGGAGGCCGGCCGCCTCGGAGAACTGCGCCTTGTAGACGGTGCCGCCGCCGATCAGCGGCAGGGACTGCGCGTTGAAGGCGAGGAACACCAGCGCCGCGATCACGCTCAGGCTGACCGCGCCGATGACGACGGGGTTCCGGTCGCGGAAGGGCTTGGACTCGCGGGCCATCAGCGACACCCCTCCGCTCCGCTGTTGAAGTCGAAGTGCGTGCCCTGCGGCTTGCCGTCCCCACCGACCGGGGCTCCCGGCAGGGCCACCGTGCCGCCCGCGCTGCACATGAAGAAGTTGAACCAGCTGCTGTTGATCGCGGTGCGGGTGGTCAGGTCGAGCTTCGTCGGAGCCGTCTGGAGGAAGCGTTCGACGAGGTCGCCGGTGTCGGCCAGGTTGTTCGACAGTTTTCCGAGCGCCTGGATGTCGGCGGACAGCGGCGCCCGGGCGTCCTCGAGGAAGCCGCTGGTCGAGGTGGCCAGCTCGTCGATGGTCTGCAGCGAGTCGAAGATGGCGTCCTTGTCCTCGGCCAGGCCGGTGACGAACTGCTGCAGGCTGACGACGAGGTCGGACAGCTGCTGGTCCCGGTCGGCGAGAGTGCCCATGACCGTGGTCAGGTTGTCGATCACGCTGCCGATGACGTCGTCCCGGTCGGCGAGGCTGTTGGTCAGCGAACCGACGTGCGCCAGGAGGCTCTCCATCGTGCCGCCCTCACCCTGGAACACCTGGATGATCTCGTAGGAGACCCGGTTCACGTCCGCCGGGGAGAGCGCCTGCAGGAGCGGCTGGAAGCCACCGAACAGCACCGTCAGGTCGAGGGCGTTCGTGGTCTGGGCGACGGGGATGACGGCGCCGTTCTCGAGGGACTCCCCGCCCGACCCCTCCCCCTCGGTCAGCGCGATGTACCGCTGGCCGACCAGGTTGCGGTACCGGATGGTGGCGTGGACCGCCTTCGGTAGCGGCACGTCCGCACTCACCTCGAGGTCGACCTCGGCCACCGGCCGGTCGGTCTTCCCGGTCGTCTGGTCGGCCAGGCCGATGCCCGCCACCTGCCCCACCCGGACGCCGGCGATGCGGACCTCGTCACCCTCCACCAGGCCGGCGACGTCGGTGAACTCTGCCTTGTAGGTCAGCTGCTTGCCGTAACCGGCATTGGTGATGGTCGTGACCAGCACGTAAGCGGCCATCATGGTGACGACGGCGAAGATCACCAGCTTGATCAGCGGGCCGGCGAGCCCCCTCAGCTGCCCCTTCACGATGCCACCTCCGCTCCGCGGCCGACCGCTCCGCTCCTCGATCGCCCCGTCGCGGCCCGCCCCCGCGCTCGCTCCGCTCCTCGATCGCCGGCGCTCGCTGCGATGCTCACTCGCTGTCGGCTGGGTCCCCCGCTGCGATGCTCACTCATCGGAGGACCACGCTGTTCCCCCGCAGCAGCGGCGCCAGCGTCGCTGCGCCGAGATCGGAGACCTCGTCCGGCTTCGCCCCCGTCTGGTACGCGAGGATGCTGCGCACGAAGTCCAGCTCCGCGGTCGATCCGGCCAGGACGTTCGGCATCGCCTTGCCGCGCACGCCCTTGGGCACGTTGTCCGGGTTGCCGCCGTCGTCGGCCCCCCCGCGGTAACAGGCCGGCTCACGCCGCACGTCGCTCTCCGGCGAATCGATGCCGTCCTTGGGCGGGTACGGGCAGTAGTACTCGCCGTGCTGGGCCTGTGCGATCTCGCCGTCGATGTTGTCCAGTCCTCGGCAGTCGGGTCCGGCGTTGTCGGCGTAGGCCGGCTGGTCGCCCGGCCGGTACGCGCTGCGCGGCGGGAAGGTGAACTGGATGTTCAGGTTCAGCGCCGGGTCGCCGTCGGTCCCGAAGGTCTCCCCGATCCGGGGGACGGACCGGGCGAGCCCGGTGAGCAGGCACGGGTAGACCGGCGAGTACTCGGCGAACAGGCCGAGCACGGGCCGAGAAGTCTCCGCGAGGGAGATCAGGTTGCGCTCGTTGCGCTCGAGGAAGTCCGCCGTGACGTTCGAGGAGCTGGTCCCGACCGTGAAGGTGCGCCGCAGCTGCTCCTTCTGGTCCACCACGGTCGCGTTCGTGACCGACAGGTTGTCCAGGACCGCGAGCAGGTCGTCGGCGGCGCCATCGTAGGTCTCGGCGAAGTCGGCCAGGCCCGAGATGTCGGCCTGCAGCTCCGGCAGGACGGTGTTGACCTTGCCGAAGTACTCGCCGGTCGCGGCCAGGTTCGCACCCAGCTTGTCGCCCCGGCCCTTGAGGGCGTCGGCGACCGCACCGAGGGTGAAGGAGAGGTCCTCGGGCTGCACCGCCTGCAGCAGTGGGAGCGTGTCGTCGATGACCCGCTGCAGCTCGATGGCGTTCTCGGACCGGTCCTGGCCGATGACGTCGCCGTCGGCGAGCCGCTCGCGACCGGGGTTCTCCGGCAGCACGAGGGAGACGAACCGCTCACCGAACAGGGTCTTCGGCAGCAGCCGCGCGCTCACGTCGGCCGGGATCTGGTCGAGGTAGGCGGGGTCGATCGCGAGCTCGATGGTCGCGCCCTCGGCGGTGGCGTCGATGGCGCGGACGTCGCCGACGATGACCCCCCGCACCTTGACGTCGGAGGCCTCCTGCAGCTGGTTGCCGGCGGTGTCGGTCTCGAGGGTGACGCGGGCCACCTTCGTGAACGCCTTCTGGTACGTCGCGACGGACAGGCCGAGCAGCATCGCCAGGACGACGAGGAACGCCAGCCCCTGCACTCGACGGCGGATCACCTTGCTCCGCGCGCTACTCATTGCTCGACTCCGGACTCGTTCCGCTCCTCGCTCGCTCCACGGACGGTCGGCTCCGGCGCTCGCTGCGATGCTCGCTCGTCCGTCGTCCTCGGCACCTCATCGCCGCGTCACCCCGCGATCCGGACGGTCGTCGTCGAGCCCCAGATGGCCAGGGACAGGAAGAGATCGATGATGTTGATCGCGACGATCGAGAACCGCACCGCACGGCCGACGGCGAGGCCCACGCCGGCGGGCCCGCCACCGGCCCGGTAGCCGTAGTAGCAGTGGGTCAGGATGATCACGACGGCGAAGACCAGCACCTTGAGGAACGACCAGAGCACGTCCTGCGGTGGCAGGAACAGGTTGAAGTAGTGGTCGTAGGTGCCCTCGGACTGCCCGTAGGCCTGCGTGGCGATGGTGCGGGTGGCGAAGTAACTGGTCAGCAGGCCCAGGACGTAGAGCGGGATGACGGCGATGAAGCCGGCGATGATGCGCGTCGTCACCAGGAACGGCAGCGACGGCACCCCCATGACCTCGAGGGCGTCGATCTCCTCGTTGATCCGCATGGCGCCGATCTGCGCGGTGAAGCCGCAGCCCACGGTGGCCGACAGCGCGAGGCCGGCCACCAGCGGGGCGATCTCGCGGGTGTTGAAGTAGGCGGAGAGGAAGCCGGTGAACGCCGAGGTGCCGAGCTGGTCGAGCGCCGCGTAGCCCTGCAGACCCACCTCGGTGCCGGTGAAGAAGGACAGGAAGGCGATGACGCCGACGGTCCCGCCGATCACCGCGAGCGCGCCGGTGCCGAAGGTGACCTCGGCGAGCAGCCGGAAGGTCTCCCGCTTGTAGCGGCGCAGGGTGCGCGGCGTCCAGGCCAGGGCCCGGCCGTAGAAGCCGAGCTGGTCGCCGAGGTCGTCGAGGGTGTCCAGCGGCTTGCGGTACACCCCGCGCAGGAGTCGGCGGGTGCCCACCCGGACCCGGTCCACCGGTGAGAGGAGGGCCATCACTGGCCCTTCGGCGGAACGAGCTGGAAGTAGATCGCGGTGATCACGAAGTTCACCGCGAACAGCAGCAGGAAGGTGATGACGACGGACTGGTTCACCGCGTCACCCACGCCCTTCGGCCCGCCCCCGGCCCGCAGCCCCTTGTAGGAGGCGACGACGGCCGCGATCAACCCGAAGATCAGGGCCTTGATCTCACCCGACCAGAAGTCCTCGACCTGCGCGAGCGCGTTGAACGAGGCGAGATAGGCCCCCGGGGTGCCGCCCTGCAGGATGACGTTGAAGAAATAGCCCCCGGCCACGCCGACGACGCTGACCAGCCCGTTCAGCAGGACGGCGACCAGCATCGAGGCGAGCACGCGGGGCACGACCAGGCGCTGGATCGGGCTGATGCCCAGCACCTCCATGGCGTCGATCTCGTCGCGGATCTTGCGCGCGCCGAGGTCGGCGCAGATGGCCGATCCACCGGCGCCCGCGATGAGCAGCGCCGTGACGATCGGGCTGGCCTCGCGCAGGACGGCGAGGACCGACGCGGAGCCGGTGAAGGACTGCGCACCGAGCTGCCGGGTCAGCGAGCCAAGCTGCAGGGCGATGACCGCCCCGAAGGGGATGGCGACGAGTGCCGTCGGCAGGATCGTGACGCTCGCGATGAACCAGGTCTGCTGGATGAACTCGCGGATCTGGAAGGGCCGCTTGGGCAGCGCCCGGACGACGTCGAGAGCGAAGGCGAACAGGTTGCCGCTCGCCCTGAGCGGACGGGTGGGCGAGAACTTGCCGTCCAGCAGGCCAGGCGCCTCCGGCTTGTCCGTGGCCGTCACCCGTCACCGCCCTGCCGGGGCAACGTGGTCGTCGATGCGCGGCCGGTCGAGCCGACCGCGTCGGGCTCGGGCGCCCAGTGCCGCCCACCGGGACCACGGGTCGGCTCGTAGGCACCGGAGTCGGCCTGCGCGAGCAGGTCCTCGGGCAGGGAGGCGCGGATCGCCTCCTGCGTCTCCTCGTCGAACTCGTGCAGCATGCGCGCGACCCGCTCCTGCCGACGACGCTCCGCCTTGCGCTCGGGCAGGCCCTCGCTCGGCGTCAGCTGCGGCGGAACGGCGTCCCCGCCGCCGGCGCCCTTGGGTCCCACACCGTTGTGCGAATCGCCGCCGCGGGCCTCCAGTGCCGCCATCTCCGCCTCGACCTGGGCGACGTCCTTCTCCTCGCTCATCCCGATCGGACCCTCGCGGCGGCCGTTCAGGAACTGGCGCACCACGGGCTCCTGGGAGGTCAGCAGCTGCTCGCGCGGGCCGAACATCACCAGGTTGCGGCGGAAGAGCAGGCCGAGGTTGTCCGGCACCGTGCGCGCCGTGCCGATGTCGTGCGTGACGATCAGGAACGTGGCGTCGATCTGGGCGTTGAGGTCGACGATCAGCTGGTTGAGGTAGGCCACGCGCACGGGGTCGAGGCCGGAGTCGGGCTCGTCGAACAGGATGATCTCGGGGTCGAGCACGAGAGCGCGAGCCAGTCCGGCGCGCTTGCGCATGCCCCCGGAGATCTCACCCGGGAGCTTGCCCTCGGCGCCCTCGAGGCCGACCATCTCCATCTTCTCGAGGACGATCGACCTGATCTCCGACTCGCTCTTCTTGGTGTGCTCACGCAGCGGGAAGGCGATGTTGTCGAACAGGTTCATCGACCCGAACAGGGCGCCGTCCTGGAACAGCACGCCGAAGAGCTTCCGGATCTCGTAGAGCTTGTGCTCGCTGGTCCGGACGAGGTCGACGTCCTTGATGACGATCGAGCCCTTCTCGGGCTTGAGCAGGCCGACCAGCGACTTCAGGAACACGGACTTGCCGGTGCCCGAGGGGCCGAGCAGGACCGAGATCTCCCCCGGCGGCAGGGTCAGGGTGACGTCGCTCCAGATGTTCTGGCTGCCGAACGACTTCGACAGCCCCTCGACCTCTACCGCGACGCCCACGTCCGCCTGCCCCTCCGCTCCGGCTCCGCTGCCGGTTCCCCGTCCCGTCGCATTGACGAGCCCCGGCATTGTGCGATCCCGCTGGCCGGACCGCATCCGGAGGCCTTCGAGTCGCTGCTACCGGTGGGTAACGACAGCGCTCGGGACAGGTTACGTGTGTCACAGGGTTTCCGTGACCTCGGTCTCGCGTATTCGTCCTGAGGAGCGAACGTGGCCCCGACCGGGCGACAGGTCGGCCCGCGGTCACCGACTGCGAGCACGAACAGGGGCCGCCCCCCGGATGGAGGACGGCCCCTGCTGACGTGCGGTGATGCGTTCTCCGGCTGGGCCGGAGAGGACCTACTTGACCGTGACGGAGGCGCCGGCGCCCTCGAGAGCGGCCTTGGCCTTCTCGGCGGCGTCCTTGGCGACCTTCTCCAGGACGGGCTTGGGTGCGTTGTCGACCAGGTCCTTGGCCTCCTTGAGGCCGAGCGAGGTCAGGCTGCGCACCTCCTTGATGACCTGGATCTTCTTGTCGCCGGCGGCCTCGAGGATGACGTCGAACTCGTCCTGCTCGGCAGCGGCCTCTTCGCCACCGCCGCCACCGGCGGCAGGGGCGGCCGCGACGGCCACGGGAGCGGCAGCGGTGACGTCGAACGTCTCCTCGAACTGCTTCACGAAGTCGGACAGCTCGAGGAGAGTCATCTCCTTGAACGCGTCGAGCAGGTCCGTGCTGGAAATCTTGGCCATGTCTATCTCCTTCTGGGTCAGTCGGTGGTGGCCGCAGCCGGGGACTCAGCGTCCGCGGTGGCAGCGTCGGTGTCGGGGGTGGTGTCAGCAGCAGCGGTGTCGTCCGCGGCGGCCTCCGCAGAGGGCGCCTCCGCGGC
>JAOPWH010000053.1 GCA_025965795.1 Blastococcus sp. | reverse complement strand
GTCTCCTCCGCGGGCACCGGGGCGCCCGGGGGCGCGACGGGACGCGGCGGCGGCACGTCCCGGGTCGCCGCGGTCCGGGTGCTGTCCTCGGTCATCGGTCCCCCTGTGGAGCGCTTCTCGGCCCCGTCCCGGGCCCCTCCCTGACCCTGCGAGGGGTGGGGAGGACGGGGTCCTCGTTCAGGCGCAGTCGCGGCAGAAGAGCTGGTCGCCGCGGGTCGAGGCGAGACGGCTCCGGTGCTGGACCAGGAAGCAGCGCGAGCAGGTGAACTCGTCCTCCTGCTTCGGCAGGACGCGCACGGTGAGCTCTTCGCCCGAGAGGTCGGCGCCCGGGAGCTCGAGGTTCTCGTTGAAGTCGGTCTCGTCGACGTCGACGGATGCGGACTGCGCCTCGGCTCGCCGGGCCTTGAGCTCTTCCAGCGAGTCCTCGCCGAGCTCGTCGGCCTCGTTGCGGCGCGGGGCGTCGTAGTCGGTGGCCATGGGTGCCTTCCTTCAGTGTTCTCGCGGGCGTCGTGCCCGCTCGTCCGACGCGGCGCGGGGAGCCGCGCCGTCGTCCTGGCCGGTCGCGGGGGGCGACCGGTTGGTCGGGCATCCGGAGGCCCGCTACTGGGGCTCCCGTTCCGACCGGCTGGTCGCCCTCCGTGCTGTCGAAACAGGCGACGGAAGAGACCGGCAGCCCCCCAACGCCGTCGGGCCCCGGTTTGTGCCCGTCCGTCTTCCGGGGACACAACTGGGGCCCGTCCGGGCGCCCGGGCTGCGAAGCGCCAGAGGTTACCCTGCCGCCGTGTCGACTTCCGTGGGTGCTGATCCAGCCGTCGTCGGTCCGTACCTCGCCTCCGCTCTCGGGGAGGACCGCTGGCGTTCGGTGCGCATCGATCTCATCGCCGCCGGCATGTCCAACCTCACCTACGTGGTCACCCCGCAGGCCGGTTCAGCCGGCCCGGACGAGGACGCCGCGGTGATCCTGCGGCGGCCTCCGACGGGGGCCGTCCTGGCCACCGCCCATGACATGGCCCGGGAGCACCGGGTCATCTCCGCGCTCGGGCCGACCGACGTCCCGGTGCCCCGCACGCTGCACCTGTGCACGGACGAGTCGGTGCTCGGCGCACCGTTCTACGTGATGGAGCGGGTCGCGGGCATCCACGTGGTCGGCGAGCTCCCGCCCGGCTACGCCGACGAGCCCGCCCAGCGCAGGGCGATCGGCGAGGGACTGATCGACGTGCTCGCCGATCTGCACTCCGTCGACTACGACGCCGTCGGCCTGTCGGAGTTCGGTCGGCCGGAGGGGTTCGCGGCCCGCCAGGTGCGCCGGTGGACCAAGCAGTGGGAGGCCACGCGGGACCAGGACCGCCCCGGCCTCGACGCCCTCGGCGCCCGGCTGGCCGAGACGGTTCCCACCGCCCAGCGGTCGAGCATCGTGCACGGGGACTACCGGCTGGACAACTGCCTGCTCGACCCGGACACCCCCGGCGGGATCCGCGCCGTCCTCGACTGGGAGATGTCGACGCTGGGTGATCCGCTCACCGACCTGGGCATGATGTTCGTGTACTGGCCGGAGGCCGGGGAGGAGCGGGCGACCACGCTCAGCCCGGTGACCACGCTCCCCGGCTTTCCCACCCGTCGCGAGATCATGGCGCGCTACGCCGAGCGCACCGGCACCGACCTGTCCGAGCTGAACTGGTACGTCGGCTTCGCCTTCTTCAAGTTCGCCGCGATCATGGCGGGGATCGTGGCCCGCTCCGCGGCGGGCGCGATGGCCGGCAAGGACACCAGCGGGTACGCCGAGCGGATCGGCCCGTGCGTCGAGCTGGGACGCGCCGCGCTGGACGACGGTGCGATCTAGGCCCGCCCCTCCGCCCTAAACTCCGGGCGACCGAACGCATCGAGGAGTGACCGTTGACCCTGCGCACCGAACGTCCGCCGGTGCGCGCCCGCAGCGGCCGACGGCCCCTCCCGCCGCTGATCTTCCTGCTCGTGCTGGCGCTGGCCGCCCTCGGCGTGTGGTGGAACGTCCTCCGCCAGGACAGCGCGGACAAGGCCGCCGAGGCTGCGGCGTGCGCCAGCGCGAAGGCTGCCCCGCCGTCCCTTGACCCGGCCACCGTGCAGGTGCGGGTGCAGAACGCCACCGACAAGGCCGGTGAGGCCCAGCGGGTGGCCGCCGCCCTGAAGCAGGCCGGCTTCGTCATCAACGAGGTCGGAAACGACCCGACCGACCGCAAGGTCACCGGCGTCGGCGAGATCCGGTACGGGGCCCGGGGCCGGGGCGCCGCAGCGTTCCTGGGCGTGTTCCTGCCGAAGGCCGGCACGTACGAGGACACGCGGTCCACCACCGTCGTCGACCTGGTGATCGGGCCGGAGTTCGCCGGACTGGCCACCGCCGAGCAGGTGTCCGCGGCGCTCGTGCCGGCCTCGGGCGCAGCCGCCGCCTGCTGACGGCCTTCCTGCCCGCCGCGGGCGTGGGAGTGGCGGGGCAGGGAGGTCCACGCTCAGGCGGCGTGCAGCTCGGCCAGGAGGTCGGCGAAGGCGGCCGCGACCGACGGCGCTGCCGCGATCGCCATGGGCTCGGCGAAGGGCCGGCCCCCCAGCCCGGTGACGGTGACGCCTGCCTCCGCCGCGACGAGCGCGCCGGCCGCGTGATCCCACCGGTTGAGGTCCAGCTCGTAGTACGCATCGACCCGCCCGGCGGCAACCGCACACAGGTCGAGCGCGGCGCTGCCGAAGCGGCGGATGTCGCGGACGCGGGGCAGGAGCTGCGCCACCACCGCACCCTGCGCACGCCGCTGTTCCTCCCGGTACCCGAACCCGGTCGCGACGAGGGTCTGCGCCAGCGACGGGGGCCGGCTCCCGGTCAGCCGCTGTGGCTCCGGACGAGCCGGGGAGGACAGGAAGGCCCCGCCCCCGGTCGCGGCCGTGAACAGCTCCCCGGTGGCCACGTTGAGCACCGCGCCCGCCACCGCCTGTCCGTCGACCTCGGCGGCGATAGACACCGCGTACGCCGGCAGGTCGTAGAGGAAGTTGACCGTTCCGTCGATCGGGTCCACCACCCACCGGACGCCGCTGGTACCGGTTCGTGCGGCACCCTCCTCCCCCAGCAGTCCGTCGTCCGGCCGTGCGGCCAGCAGGCGGTCGGTGATGAGCCGCTCGCTCGCCCGGTCGACCGCGGTGACGACGTCCACCGGACTGGACTTCACGTCGACCGAGTCCCCCGCCGACGCGCGGCCGCGCGCCACCAGGCCGGCGGCCTCCCGCGCGACGTCCACGGCCAGGGCGAGCAGGACCGACGGGTCCGCGGAGGGGGGTGCGTCGGGAGCGGTCACAGGGGCGATCCTGCCGTAGTACGCGGCGTGGGCCTGCGCTCACTACCCTGTCCGCGTGCAGGGCTTCGGTGTGGACATCGGCGGTAGCGGGATCAAGGGATGCCTGGTCGACCTCGCGGGGGGCGAGCTGATCGGGAACCGGGTGCGGGTCGACACGCCGCAGCCCTCCACCCCCGACGCCGTCTACGACGTGGTCCGCCGCGTCGTCGGCGAATTCGGCTGGAGCGGGCCGATCGGCGTGACGTTCCCGGGCGTCATGAAGGACGGGGTGGCGCACACCGCGGCGAACGTGGACAAGAGCTGGATCGGCACCGACGTGGACGCGGGGCTGGAGGCGGTGGTCCCGGGTCCCGTGCACACGCTGAACGACGCCGACGCCGCCGGACTGGCCGAGATGCGTTACGGCGCCGGAAAGGACCGTGGCGGGGTGGTGCTGATGTTGACCTTCGGCACCGGGATCGGCAGCGCCGTCTTCGTCGACGGGACGCTGGTGCCCAACACCGAGTTCGGCCACATCCAGGTCGACGGTGAGGACGGCGAACGTCGGGCATCCGCGGCCGTCCGGGAACGCGAGGACCTCAGCTACCCCGAGTGGGCGGCGCGGGTCGACCGCTACCTCGACGTCCTCGAGCGGGGGCTGTGGGTGGACCTGATCATCGTCGGCGGCGGGGTGAGCAAGAAGGCGCACAAGTGGGTGCCGCTGCTCTCCACCCGCACGGCGGTGGTGCCGGCGCTGCTGCAGAACGACGCCGGGATCGTCGGCGCCGCGCTCGCGGCGCACGAGAACCTCATTCCGTGACGCGTGCCCTCCGTACCGCCACGGGGGGTCCGCGGCGCTCCTGGAGGACCCGAGCGGGGTGCCTCGGAAGGTGGGTTTCGGCGCTCCGGCTCCTACGGTGGGGGTGGGATCGCCCCGTCGGAGCGAGATGGCGGATCCTGGACGCTGGATTCGCCGCTGCACGCCGTTACAATGAATGAGCCCCAGCCCGTCGCCCTCCAGCCGGGAGGGATCCCCAGCACCTGCGCCGGTCAAACGGCGTGCCGTCATGCCGGGACCTCTCCGCCTCCAGGACGACGGCCGAGGCCGCTACTCGGGAACCGCACGGTCCCCCGGGGAACGAATCGAGCACGGGAAGGAACCTGAGTGCCCGCCGACAAGCCAGCACCGGAAGCAGCAACTGCGAGCACTCCCCGCAGGACCGTTGCCGCCGGCACCCGGGCACCGCGTACCAGCGCCGCGGTCGCACCGGTCGAGGCGGCGCCCGCCGCTCGCAAGAAGGCCCCGGCCAAGGCAGCAGCGAAGGCACCCGCCAAGGGCCGCGCCAAGCCGACGATCGCCCCCTCCCCCGGCTCCGCGGACGGAACCGTGCTGACCGCCGTCGCCGATACCGCGTCCGAGGGTCTCAAGCTCGACGAGACCGTCGTCGCCGGTAAGGACGGCGTCGCCGAGGTCCCCGCTGTCGAAGAGGAAGCCCCCGAGGGCGGCACCGACTTCGAGTGGGACGACGAGGAGGAGTCCGAGGCGCTGCGGCAGGCCCGCAAGGACGCCGAGCTCACCGCCTCCGCCGACTCGGTCCGCGCCTACCTCAAGCAGATCGGCAAGGTCGCGCTGCTCAACGCCGAGGAGGAGGTCGACCTCGCCAAGCGGATCGAGGCCGGTCTCTACGGCTCGGAGCGGCTGCGCCAGGTCGAGGAGGAGAACCAGAAGCTCTCGCCGCAGATGCGCCGCGACCTCAACTGGATCGTCCGCGACGGCGAGCGCGCCAAGAACCACCTGCTCGAGGCCAACCTCCGCCTCGTGGTCTCCCTGGCCAAGCGCTACACCGGCCGCGGCATGGCCTTCCTGGACCTGATCCAGGAGGGAAACCTCGGTCTGATCCGCGCGGTCGAGAAGTTCGACTACACCAAGGGCTACAAGTTCTCCACGTACGCCACCTGGTGGATCCGTCAGGCGATCACCCGCGCCATGGCCGACCAGGCCCGCACCATCCGCATCCCGGTGCACATGGTCGAGGTCATCAACAAGCTCGGCCGCAT
>JAOPWH010000012.1 GCA_025965795.1 Blastococcus sp. | reverse complement strand
CGGCCGTCGTTGCGCAGCGACTCGCTCATCAGCGTGAGCTTGGACTGGTAGTCGCCCTTGACCGGGATGCAGGTCGGGTGGATCTGGGTGTAGCAGGGGTTGGCGAAGTACGCGCCCTTCTTGTGCGCCCGCCAGATCGCCGTGGCATTGGAGCCCTTGGCGTTGGTGGACAGGTAGAAGACGTTCCCGTACCCGCCGGTCGCGAGCACGACGGCGTCGGCGTAGTGCGAGCTGATCTCACCGGTGACCAGGTCGCGGGCGACGATGCCGCGGGCCCGCCCGTCGACGATGATCAGGTCGAGCATCTCCGTGCGGCCGTGCTGCTCGACGTTGCCGGCCGCGATCTGCCGCTCGAGGGCCTGGTAGGCGCCGTAGAGAAGCTGCTGGCCGGTCTGACCGCGGGCGTAGAAGGTGCGCGATACCTGGGTGCCACCGAAGGAGCGGTTGTCCAGCAGGCCGCCGTACTCGCGGGCGAAGGGGACGCCCTGGGCGACGCACTGGTCGATGATGTTGACGCTGACCTCGGCGAGGCGGTGCACGTTGTTCTCACGGGAGCGGAAGTCGCCGCCCTTGACCGTGTCGTAGAACAGCCGGTGCACGCTGTCGCCGTCGTTGCGGTAGTTCTTCGCGGCGTTGATCCCGCCCTGCGCGGCGACGCTGTGCGCGCGGCGCGGGCTGTCCTGGTACCAGAACGACTTGACCTTGTAGCCGGCCTCGCCGAGCGTCGCGGCCGCGGAGCCGCCGGCCAGGCCGGTGCCGACGACGATGATCGTCATCTTGCGTCGGTTGGCCGGGTTGACCAGCCGGCCACGGAAGCGCCGTTCGCTCCAGCGCTCGCCGATCGGGACGTCCGTCGGCGCCTTGGTGTCGGCGATCGGGTCGCCTTCGGTGAACAGTTCGAGAGGCATGGTGAGGAGCTCCTTAGTCCACGAGCCCGAAGACGACGGCCGCAGGCACCACGAGATAGCCGGCGATGAGCAGGGTCGCGAAGACGATGGCGAACGCGTTGACCGTCCGCTCCCGGCGCCGGTTGCTCTGCCCCAGCGTCTGGGTGGCGCTCCAGATGCCGTGGCGCAGGTGCATGCCGAGGAGGATCAGGGTGATGACGTAGACCGTCGTCGCCACCGGGTTCTGGAAGCTGGCGACCAGGCGGTCGTAGGGCGTGGAGTCAGTCCCCGCCGGGTTCGCGGCCCCGAACGTGAGGTCGAGGATGTGGTAGACGATGAACAGCCCGATGATCACGCCGCCCCAGCGCATGGTCCGCGAGGCGTAGCTCTGGGCCACCGACTTCTTGGTCACGTAGGCCTGGGGGCGCGCGCGCTTCGCCTGACGCCAGAGCGAGACCGCCGCCCACATGTGCGCCAGGACCGAGACGAGCAGGCCGATCTCGATGGCGGTCAGCAGGGTGCGCGGCGGCAGAGCCGGCTCGCCGAAGCTCCGCAGCCATTCCGAGTAGTCGTTGAACGACTCGGCTCCCTGGAAGACGTGCAGGTTGCCCACCATGTGCGCGATCAGGAAGAGCAGCATGAGGATGCCGCTGACCGCCATCACGACCTTCTTGAAGACCGAGTTGGTCTTCGCGACCTTGGGGGTCCTGCGCTCCGAGTGCGTCACGGTCACCACAAGGAACAAGCTAGGTGCCTGCTGAGTTTGCGGCCAGGTAAACACGGGGTGACTCAGCTCATGTAAGGCTGACCTTCCCTGCCGCTGCGGACAACGTCTGGAGTGGGCGCCGGGTTCCGTTGACGGGTCCTGATCGACCCGAGGACCATCGCACGGCCATGGGACCTGCTCAGGAGGATCGCGCGGCGCTCGACCGGGCGGTGGCGCACGCGTGGCACTGGCTCGATTCGGTTCCGGGACGCCGCGTGCCCGCGACGGGGACCGCCGACGACGCCGTCGCCCGACTGGGGACCGACCTTCCGTCGCGTGGCCGTGCCGGTGCCGACGTCATCGACGAGTTGGCGGCCGCGGTCGAGCCGGGCCTGATGGCCAACGCCTCCGGTCGCTTCTTCGGGTGGGTCATGGGGGCGTCGCTGCCGACGGCGCTGGCCGCGGACTGGCTCGTCTCGGCCTGGGACCAGAACGCCGGCATGCGCGACGCGACACCGGGCGTGGTCGCGGTCGAGGAGGTGGCCGCCACCTGGCTGCTCCGGCTGCTGGGCCTTCCTCCGTCGGCGGCCGTCGGCTTCACCACCGGCGCGACGATGGCCAACTTCACGGCGCTCGCCGCGGCGCGGGACCGGGTGCTCGACCGGGTCGGCTGGGACGTCGCCGCCGACGGGCTCTCCGGCGCCCCGCGGATGCGCGTCCTCACCGGCGCCGAGGGGCACGGGTCGGTGGAGCTGGCCCTGCGTTACCTGGGCCTCGGCGTACCGGAGAAGGTGGCCGTCGACGACCAGGGCCGGCTGGACGTCCGGGACCTGGCCGCACGGCTCGCCGGCAGCACCGGCCCGGCGATCGTGTGCCTGCAGGCCGGCAACATCCACTCGGGCTCGTTCGATCCCTTCGCCGCGGCGGTCGCGGTCGCCCGCGAGGCCGGCGCCTGGGTGCACGTGGACGGCGCCTTCGGGCTCTGGGCGGCCGTGGCGCCCGGTCTCGCTCCGCTCACGGCCGGGCTGGCCGAGGCCGATTCCTGGGCGACCGACGCGCACAAGACGCTGAACACGCCCTACGACGGCGGCATCGCGATCGTCGCCGACGCCGAGGCGGTGCACCGTGCGATGGGTGTGCACGCGAGCTATCTGCTGCACGCCTCGACGGTCGACCCGCTGGAGCTGGTGCCGGAGATGTCGCGGCGTGCCCGCGGGGTGCCGATCTGGGCGGCGCTCGCCGGCCTCGGGGCCGACGGCGTGCGGGAACTGGTCGAGGGACTCGTCGCGGCGGCCCGGGCGCTGGCCGAGGGCATCGGCCGCATCCCTGGGGCCGACGTCCTCAACGACGTCGTCTACACGCAGGTGAGCGTGGCGTTCGAGTCCGACGACCGGACCCGCGACGTCTACCGCCGGCTCGTCGCCGAGGGCGCGATCATGCCGTCGGCCAGCGTGTGGCACGGTCGCTCCGTGATCCGGTTCTCGGTGAGCTCGTGGCGCACCGGGAAGGCGGAGGTGCGGGACACGGTTGCGTCGGTGGAGCGCGCAGCCGCCGAACGGGTGCGCCGGACGACCTCAGTGGGGGAGTAGCCAGATGGCAGGTGTCACCCGCGGCTTCCTGGGCCGCCCACGCGAGCGCGACCCCCGGCTGCCGCCCGGGCAGTACGACGCCGGGGCCGACTGGCCGGTCCTCACCGCCGAGCCCACGCCCCGCATCCGTGCCGAGGACTGGAGCATCACCGTCGACGGGCACGTCGAGATCCCCACGACCTGGACGTGGGACGAGGCCCACCGGCTCGCACCCTCTGACTACCGCGGCGACATCCACTGCGTCACGACCTGGTCGAAGTTCGACACGCACTTCTCCGGCATCAGCGTCGACACCCTGCTGGAGGCGGCCCGTCCCACTGCCGATGCGCACTTCGTCATGGCGACGTCGAAGACCGGCTACACCACCAACCTGCCGCTGGCCGACGTCACCGGCGGCAAGGCCTGGCTGGTGTGGGAGTACGACGGCAAGCCGCTGCCGATCGAGCACGGCGGCCCGGTCCGGCTCCTCGTGCCGCACCTGTACTTCTGGAAGAGCGCGAAGTGGATCAGCAAGCTGTCGCTGCTGACCCGCGACCAGCCCGGTTTCTGGGAGCAGAACGGCTATCACGACCGCGGTGACCCGTGGCGTCAGCAGCGCTACCAGGGTGACTGACCCCTTCGCGCCGGAGCGCCGGCGGCCGCCGATCGCCACCAGGTGGCACGACGCGATCGTCGCCGGGGTTCGGCGGCCCATCCGGCGCTCGGTGCAGCTCCGGCTCGACGTCGCCGACCGGACGGACCACCTGCCGGGGCAGCACTACGTCGTCCGTCTCACCGCCCCGGACGGGTACACGGCGCAGCGCTCCTACTCCGTGGCGTCGTCCCCCGGAGACCCGCTGGTCGAGCTGTTCGTGGAGCGGCTCGACGACGGAGAGGTCTCCACGTACCTGGCCGACGTCGTCGAGCCCGGCGACCAGCTGGAGGTGCGCGGGCCCATCGGCGGCTGGTTCGTGTGGGACGGCGAGACACCGGCCCTGCTCGTGGCGGGCGGTACCGGCGTCGTCCCGTTCATCGCCATGCTGCGGACGGCGCGCGACCTCGACCGCCTCGATCTGCTGCGCATCGCCGTCTCCGCGCGCACGTTCGATGAGCTGCCCTACGCCGAGGAACTCGTGGACGCCGGAGCGCTCATCGTGCTCACCCGCGAGCCGCACGGCATCCGGCCCGCCGGCCGGATGACCGCGGCTGACCTGCTGCCCCTGTGGGAGCCGGGGCAGACCGCCTACGTCTGCGGCTCGGCCGCCTTCTCCGACGCGGCGGCGCAGCTCGTGCTCGGCCTCGGCATGCGTGCCGAGGACATCCGGGTCGAGCAGTTCGGGCCCAGCGGAGGCTGACGGTCAGCCGGCCGCCCGTCGCAGCGGGCCGGCGAGCCACCCGGTGATCTCGGCGGTGCTGGTCAGCCGCACGACCGGGAGGGCCGGACGGTCACCGGCGACCGCGGCGAAGCGGAGCCGGTCGGGGCCGTACATCCGCCACGCCCAGCGCACGATGTGGTCCGGATCGGTGAGGAACGTCCGCAGCGGCGGTTCCTGGTTCCCGTTCCACAACAGCTCGCGCCGCACCCGCCGGGTGACCGTCCGGCTGACCACGCGCCGGATGACCAGGACACGCGGGAGGTCGAGCCAGATCAGGAGATCGGCCCGGTCCAGCAGCAGCTTGCGCACGGCGGGGTACTGGTACTCGGTCGCCCAGGCCGGTCCGGCGGTGAACAGGTCGACGTCGGCCTCGAAGTCCGGACGCGGGGTCCAGTCGGGCCCGTGGTGCAGCGCGTCCAGCTCGACGTGCGGGCAGCCGAGGATCCCGGCGACCCTGCGGACCAGCGTGGTCTTGCCCGCTCCGCTGGTTCCGGCGACGAGCACGCGCCGTGGCCGCCGGGGCAGCGGATCGGTGGCGCCGAGCAGGGGCACCGCGGTCAGCCGAGCACGCGTCGCGCGTCGGCGGACACCGCGGGGCTCAGCAGCGGTTCCCAGCACGTCGCGAGCCGCCGGAGCCAGTCGCCGTGGGCGTCCAGGAAACCCGTCGCGTGTTCGGCGACGTCGAGCTCGTTGACCAGGCTGAGATCGGCGAAGTCGCGGAGCTCGTCGGACCCGAGTTCCTCGTCGTCCCCGGTGAACCGGTTCCGCACGAGACGGCGCCTGGGGAGATCCCGCCAGGTCCGCGCCCGGTCGCACGCGGCGTACCGGTACACCAACCGCTCGGCGCGCTCACCGATCAGGCTCGACAGCAGCGGCCGTTCGGCGAGCTCCAGGAGCGCGACGTCGAAGCCGTCCGTGCCGTAGAGGGCGTGCGACAGCCCGGCCAGCCGGAGGTCCGCGCCGAGGCCGAGGCCAACGAGCCGGAGCTGCACCCGCTCGAGGTGGGCGAACAGGGTGCCGCCCGGGTGGTCGATGCTCCCGGCGCCGCGGGACCGGAGCAGTGCGGCGACGGCGTCCATGGACTGCACGAGCGGGACCGTACAGCGACCCGGATCGTGCAACGGAGGGCGCCGGAACCGGGGTGCAGCGGGTCATGGCGCGGATACGCTCAACACCGCGGGACGTGCACGGCAGGGGGAGCTCATGGCCGAGAACACCGAGCTGCGTCGGGATCTGCTCTGGCGCATCGAGACGCGCCGCGCGGCCGTCCAGGCCTTCCTCCGCATGCACCGGCCGCGCGCCCGGCGCCGGTCCACGCTCGTCATCGTGCTCAGCTCCCTTGCCGCGCTGTTCACCGCCGGGCCGGCGTTCGGTGGGGAGGGCTTCGCCCAGTCGATCCAGGGCATCCTCGGCCTGCGCAGCGACTCGACGGTCTGGCGGGTGCTGTGCCTCCTGGCGGTGCTGGTGTCGGTCGGCTCCGCGGTGACCACGAACCTGGGCAAGTCGCAGGACGACGCGGGGCGGCTGAGCAGCGCCGAGGCGGCCAACGCCGAGCTGGAGGGACTTGCCTCGCTGCTCCACTTCGGACACCTGAGCATCGAGGACGGGGTCAAGCTCTACCAGCAGTACAGCGTCAAGATCCCGTTCGTCGATGACCTCCCGCCCGCCCCGGCAGCACCGGGGTTCGCTCCGCAGCCGCCGCGGTACTGAGCCCCACGACGCCCCGGGGGTCGGGCGCCGGCCTACGGCCGGGCCGGCTTGGACGGGGTGAACAGCCACCGCCGGAACAGGTCGTCGAGCTGCCGGCCGGAGATCCGCTCCGCCAGGTCGATGAACTCTGCTGAGGTCACCGCCTCACCCGCCTCGGAGGCGGCCCACTCCTTCAGGATCGAGAAGAAGGTGCGGTCACCGACGGCCATCCGGAGCGCATGCAGGGTCATGGCGCCGCGGTCGTAGACGGCGTCGTCGAACAGGTGCTCGGGCCCGGGGTCCCCCGGAGCGACCTTCCAGAACGGGTCGCCCGCCGGGGTGGCTCGGAGGCCGTCGAAGATGTCCTGCACCGTGGTCTGGCCGAGGTGTTCCTGCCACAGCCATTCCAGGTAGGTGGCGAAGCCCTCGTTGAGCCAGATGTGCTGCCACCCGGCCAGCCGGAGGTCGTCCCCGAACCACTGGTGCCCCACCTCGTGCACGATGTCCAGAGCGCCACTCCTCGAGCTGGAGAAGACGCCCGCCGGGTAGATCGGCCGCGTCTGGGTCTCCAGGGCGAAGCCCAGTCCCCGGAAGTCGTCGACGATCCCGCCGCCGGTGGTGAACGGATAGGGGCCGGCGATCCCGGACAGCCACCGGATGATCTCGGGCTGGCGGGCGAACGAACCGGTCGCAACCTTGCCCAGGCTCGGTCCGTACGGCTCGTCCGGGTTCGCCGGCATGGTGAACAGGTCGGGGTCGAGTGCGTCCCAGAACCGGATTCCGTCGGAGGAGTAGCTGCCGACGTCGAACTGGCCGATCGCCATGACCGCCAGATAGGTCGGCATCGGCTCGCGCGCCTGCCAGTTCCAGGTCGTCCACCGGCCGCTGCTGCGCGAACCGAGCAGCACGCCGTTGGAGATCGCCTCGAGGCCCGCCGGCACGGTCATCGAGATGTCGAACGACGCCGCGTCGAGGGGGTGGTCGTTGGCCGGGAACCACGTCGCGGCGACGTCGGGCTCGCCGACGACCAGGGCGCCGTCGTCGGTGTGGAAGAAGCCCGAGGCGCCGAAGACGTCGTGGATGGTCCTGGGCGTCCCCGAATAGGCGACCGTGACGGTGAACGTCGATCCCGTGCGCAGGGTCTGCCGTGGGGTGACGACGAGCTCGCCCCCGTCCCGGCGGAAGGACGCCGGCCGGCCGTTCACCGTGAGCGCGGAGATCCGCAGTCCCTCGAAGTCGAGGTCGAAGCGCGAGAGGTTCTGCGTCGCCCGGGCGAGGACGGCAGCCGACCCGCTGAGCACGTCGGTGTGCGGGTCGTAGCGGAGGTCGAGGTCGTAGTGCCGGACGTCGTAGCCGCCGTTGCCGTCGAGGGGGTAGTACGGGTCGCCGATCCCCGGCGCCCCGGGGGTGCCGGCGACGCCGGACCCCTGGGCGACCGCCGCCCCGCCCGTCAGGACGACCAGTCCGGCCGTCAGCCCCACCACTGCGAGTCGTCGGAACATCGCCGCACCCCGTTCTTCCGCCCCCCCGATGACGCGGCGAACCTAGTCTCAGACGGTCGCGGGGCACCAGCGAGGCCGTTCCCGGAGCGGGGCTCGTGCCGGCCGTGGTCCCGGTCGGCAGGTGTCGCCGCCCACCCTGCGGGGGTACCGGGCGACGAGGACGTGCGCTCGACCGGTTCCGCGGCCGCACTCCTGCGACGGAGGGAGCCGGAGTGGGCGGGACACGCGAGGAACTCGGCGCGACCGACGCGCCGGCCGAGGACGAGGTCTCCGAAGCCTTCGACCTCATCGTCAGCCAGGGCGCCCAGCGGCTGCACCGCACCTGGCGGGAGGTGCTGACGACCGGCCTGGCCGGCGGGCTCGAGGTGGCCACCGGCGTGGTGGCACTGCTCGCCGTCTACGCCGAGACCGGCAGCCACCTGCTGGCCGGGATCGCCTTCGGGATCGGCTTCATCGCCCTGCTCCTGGCCCGCAGCGAGCTGTTCACCGAAGGCTTCCTCGTGCCGGTCACGGCCGTCGTCGCGGGCCGGGCGAGCGCCGCGCAGCTCGGCAAGCTGTGGGTCGGCACGCTGGTGGCCAACCTCGTCGGTGGCTGGCTGGTCATGTGGCTGGTCGTGCACGCCCTGCCGGCGCTCGGCGCCACGGCGATCGAGTCGGCGACCACGTTCGTCGATGCGCCGCTGAACCTGCAGTCGGTGTGCCTGGCCCTGCTGGCCGGCAGCTTCATCACGCTCATGACTCGCATGCAGCACGGCGCCGACTCCGAGGTCGGCAAGGTCGCCGCTGCCATGGCCGGGGCCTTCCTGCTGGCCGGGCTGGTGCTCTTCCACTCGATCCTGGACTCGCTGATCATCTTCGGCGCCCTGCACGCCGGTGCGCCGTTCGGCTACGGCGACTGGCTGGCCTGGTTCTGGTACACGACCCTGCTCAACGTGGTCGGCGGGCTCGTCGTGGTGACACTCCTGCGACTGGTGCGCAGCAAGGAGCTCATCGTGCGGGAACGGGCGGCGGCGGACGCAGGGTCGTGAGGGACTGATGTGGCGCCCGGCGGTGCGGGACCGGCCCTGAGAGGCGCGCCTTCCCGCCGGTGTGGAGCACACTCGCCATGCTGGCCGGGTGATCGAGATCGAGGCGCTGACCAAGACCTACCGGTCGCGCATCGCCGTGGACGACCTCACCGTCACGGTCGAGCCCGGCCGCGTCACCGGCTTCCTGGGACCCAACGGCTCGGGCAAGACGACGACGATGCGCTGCATCCTGGGACTCACCCGGCCCACGTCCGGGACGGTGAGCGTCCTCGGCCGGCCCTACCGGGAGCTGGCCCGGCCGATGCGACGGGTGGGTGCGCTGATCGACCCGCGCGCACGGCATGCCGGGCGCACGGCCTACGCCCACCTCCAGGTGCTGGCGCAGAGCAACGACCTCCCGCGCCACCGCATCGACGACGTGATCGAGCTCGTCGGCCTGGAGTCCGTCGCGCACGAACGGATGCGCGGCTTCTCGCTCGGCATGAACCAGCGACTGGGGATCGCGGGGGCACTGCTCGGCGACCCCGACGTCCTCGTCCTGGACGAGCCGGTGAACGGCCTGGACCCCGAGGGCATCCGCTGGATGCGGGGGCTGCTGCGCGACCTGGCCGATGAGGGGCGCACGGTGCTCGTCTCCAGCCACCTCATGAGCGAGATGCAGGACACCGCCGACCACCTCGTCGTCCTGGGGCAGGGCCGGCTGCTGGCCGACTGCCCGATGTCGGACCTGCTCGGCCGGCACGCGGCCGTCCGCGTCCGCAGCCCGCAGGCGTCGCTGCTGGCCCGCGCGCTCGAGCGGGCCGGTGCCTTCGCCGAGTTCGACGGCGACACGGCGCTGTGGGTGGAGGGTCTCGACGTGTCCCAGGTCGGCGACGTCGCCTACCTCTCCGGTCTGCGGGTGCACGAGCTCACCGAGGTCACCGCCTCGCTCGAGGACGCCTACCTCGCGCTCACCGAGGACGAGGCCGAGTACGTCGGGGCCGTGGCATGAGCGTGCCCTTCCGCGCCGTGCTGCGCAGCGAGTGGACGAAGCTCCGCTCGGTCCGGTCCACCTGGTGGTGCACCGGTCTCTACCTCCTGGTCGTCGGCGCCGCCGGCTGGCTGGCCGCAGCCGGCTCCGGCGCCGCGCCCCGGGCCGATGTCGCCGTCGGCACCACGCTCATCGGGTTCGGCGGCGGCCAGTTGATCCTCGTGGTCCTCGGCGTCCTCGCCGTCACCTCGGAGTACGGGTCCGGGACGGCGCTGGTCTCGCTGACCACGGTGCCGCGGCGGATCCGCCTCCTGCTCGCGAAGACGATCGTCGTCGCGGTGTACTGCGCGCTGCTCACCGCGGTGCTCGCGCCGCTCTGCGCACTCGCCGCCGTGGTCCTGACCGACGTGCCGGGCGGCATCCCCTTGCTCGAGCCCTCCGTGCTGCGCCCGCTCGGTCTCCAGGTGGGCGCCGCGGCGCTCGTGGGCGTGCTCGCCGTCGGCCTCGGGGCAACCCTGCGTTCGACCGCCGGAGCGGTCGGACTCGGCATGGCGCTGGTCTTCGCCGTTCCGCCGGCCCTCGCGCTGTTCGACGGACAGTGGGCGGAGACGCTCTCCCGGTCGCTGCCCGCGCTGCGGGTGGGTGAGGACGCGTTCCTCGCCGCCACCAGTCCGTGGCAGATCGGCATGGCGGTCATCGGTGCGTGGGCCGTAGGAGCGTGGCTGCTGGGCGCGATCCTCCTGCTGCGCCGCGACGCCTAGCACTGCCACCAGCCGGAATGCCGACCGCGGCACCGGCTACGTTGGCGGGCACTGTGCTGTCCGCCGTCACCGCCACCCGCTACGTCACCCCGCTGCGCGAGGGTGGCTCCCTGCCGGGGCTCATGGAGGCCGACGACCTCGGCACCTACGTGGTCAAGTGGCGCGCCGCCGGACAGGGCGTGCGGGTGCTGGTCGCGGAGGTCATCTGCGGGGAACTGGCCCGGGCACTCGATCTGCCGGTGCCCACGCTCGTCACCGTCGACGTGGCTCCCGAGCTCGCGGTGGGGGAGCCCGACCACGAGGTGCAGGAGCTGCTGCAACGCTCGGCGGGCCGCAATCTGGGCCTGGACTACCTCCCGGGCGCGCTGGACTTCGAGGCCGGCGCCGACGGCGTCGCCCCCGAGCTGGCCGGACGCGTGCTGTGGTTCGACGCGCTCGTCGGCAACGTCGACCGCTCGTGGCGCAATCCGAACATGTTGTTCTGGCACGGCCGGCTGCAGCTGATCGACCACGGCGCGGCACTGACCTTCCACCACTCCTGGCCGGGTGCGGACGCCGCCGTGTCGCGGCCCTACGACGCGACGGCGCATGCGCTCATCGAGTGCGAGCCGGACGTCGCCGCCGCCGACGCCGCCCTGGGCGCGCGGGTGACCCGGCCGTTGCTCACCGAGGTCCTCGCCACCGTCCCCGACGAGTGGCTCGAGGGCGCGACCGAGGAGGAGCCGCCGGAGGCGGTCCGGGCCAGGTACGTGGACCAGGTGCTCGCCCGGCTCGACGCCCGGGAGGCATGGCTGCCGGGCCTGCTCGCCGCCGCGGCCACCGGGGGAGCGGGCCGGCGGCGTGCCCCCCGGGGCGCGAACCGGCCGTCGTGGCTGGGGCCGCCGCCACCGGAGGGAGTGACACAGCGATGAGGGACGAATCGCTGCAAGGGGAAGAGCGATGAGGGACGAATCGCTGCAGGGGGGCACAGCGATGAGGGACGAATCGCTGCAAGGGGAAGAGCGATGAGGGACGAATCGCTGCAAGGGGAAGAGCGATGAGGGAGACCTTCGAGTACGCGGTGCTGCGCGTGGTGCCGCGGGTCGAGCGCGGGGAGGCGCTCAACGCCGGCGTCCTCGTCTACTGCCGGCAGCGCGACTACCTCGGCTCCCGGGTACACCTCGACGTCGAGCGGCTGCGGGCGCTCGACCCGACCGCCGACGCCGAAGCGATCGGCCGTGCCCTCCAGGCAGCCGCTGACGTCTGCGCGGCTGACCCCGGGGCCGGGGCGGCGGGGCGGGAGGCGCTGGGGTCACGGTTCCGCTGGCTCACCGCCCCGCGCAGCACCGTGATCCAGCCGGGCCCGGTGCACACCGGGCTGACCGACGACCCCGACGCCGAGGCCGACCGTCTGCTCGGGCTGCTCGTCCTGCCGGTCCAGGGCGGCTAGTGCACGACGCAGAGAGCCGAGCCGCCCGGCGGAAGGCCGTCGGCGCCGCCCGGTAGACGCCGCCCATGACGTCTACGGGGCGCCGCCCCGCCCGGGCACTGCGCCGGCTTCGCCGTGGTCGTCGACACCCGCGGAGCCGTGGACGAGAGGGTCGGCAGGATGCGCTCGGCCGGGTTCAGCGTCGCCGCGGAGCCGTAGGACGCGCCCTGGGTGACCGGTACGCGCGGGCGGCAGATCCCGACGGGCACGAGGTGGTCCTCTTCTGCCCTGCCGCTCTGAGCAGGCTCGATACAGCCGCTGTAGTCAGCCCGGGAGCAAGGCGTCGATCCGTCGGGCCAGCTGCAGGTCGAGCTCGCTGACGCCGCCGGCGGAGTGGCTGACCAGCGTCAGGTGCAGCGTCCGCCAGCGGAGGTCGATGTCGGGATGGTGGTCCATCTCCTCGGCGACGTCGGCGATCGCGCCGATCGCGGAGACGGCGTCGCGGAAGCCGGGCAGCTCGACGGTGCGCCGCAGGCCGTCGCCGTCCCCCGACCAGAGTGGGAGGCCCCGGAGGGCGGCGGACAGCTCGTCGGGGCTCAGGCGCGGGGGACGGGGCACGGCACCATGCTGGCCCCTACGGCCTCGTGCCGGGGTCTCCCGGCGTCCTCGTTCAGCCGTGGATGCCGCACTCGACCTTGTTGCGGCCCGACCAGCGCCCGGCGCGGGCGTCCTCGCCCGGCGCGACCGCCCGGGTGCAGGGGGCGCAGCCGATGGACGGGAAGCCGAAGTCGACCAGCGGGTTGACCGGCACCTGGTGCTCGGCGACGTAGGCGTCCACGTCGGCCTGCGTCCACGCCGCCAGCGGGTTGATCTTGATCATGCCGCGCTTGGCGTCCCAGTCGATCAGCCGGGTGTCGGCGCGGCTGGGCGACTCGTCCCGCCGGATGCCCGATCCCCAGGCCGTGTAGCCGGCCAGGGTCTGCGCCAGTGGCTGCACCTTGCGCATCGAGCAGCACAGGTCGGGGTCGCGCTCGAAGAGCCGCGGGCCGAACTCCAGGTCCTGCGCCGGCACGCTCTTCTCGGGCGTGACGTTGACCAGGGTGATCGGCAGGACGCTGGTGATCCAGTCGCGGGTGCCGATCGTCTCGGCGAAGTGGTAGCCGGTGTCGAGGAAGATGACGTGCACGCCGGGGATCGCGGTGCTGGCCAGGTGCGACAGGAGTCCGTCGGCCATGGACGACGTGATCGCGAAGTCGTTACCGAAGGTGCTGCCCGCCCACTTCAGGACGGTCAGCGCCTGCTCGACCGGGTCGTCGATGCCCTGGAACCAGGCGTCGGCCGCCTCGGCCAGCAGCTCGGTCGGTCGGATCGACGTCGTCATCGCTGCACTCCTGTCGCGATCAGGTGGACGGTGAACGCCCTCAGACAGGATCGGCACGACCAGCCCTCTGCCGTCTCCCCATGAGGAGTGAGTTCCTCGTCGCCGCAGTACGGGCAGTGGAAAGGGGGGAGCTGGCGGGACCGTCCTGGGGAGTCCTCGCTCACAGCAGCCACTCCTCGTCGGCCCGCGCGACGTAGGCGGCGAAGGTCTCGCCCGGCTGCCGGCGCTCGGAGTAGCCGCGCAGCACCCGCTCGCAGTAGTCGGCGGTCTCGGCCTTGGTGACCTTGTGGCCACGGAACTTGCGACCGAACGTGGCCTCGACGCCGAGGTGACCGCCGAGGTGCACCTGGAAGCCCTCGACCATCTCGCCGTTGGCGTCGCGGACCATCGAGCCCTTG
>JAOPWH010000313.1 GCA_025965795.1 Blastococcus sp. | reverse complement strand
CCGCGGCGACATCTCCACGACGATCGGACTCCTCTCCCGCGCCGCGCAGCTGCTCCCGGACGAGCTGCCCGAACGCCTCGAGGTGACCACCGACCTCGGCTACGCCCTCTCACTCGCCGGGAACATGCCAGAGGCGGAGTCCATGCTGGCGGCCACGCTGGAGCGGGCCAGGAATCTGGGAGACCGCGGCGCCGAGATGCGGGCGAGGATCGCGCACCTGGATCTCGGCTCATGGACCGACGTGACATGGGACGCCACGGCCGCCGAGTCGGTCGCCCTCGAGGCGGTGTCCGTCCTCACCGCCCTCGGGGACGACCGTGGTCTGGCCGGGGCCTGGTGGTTGATCGGCCGGCTGCGGCTGGATGCCGGCCATGCGCACGACGCCGAACCCGCCCTGGAGCGGGCGTTGGACCACGGCCGCCGCTCCGGCCGCGTCAGAGCCATGTGCGAGCCGACGATCTGGCTGATCATCGCCCTGTCGACCGGTCCGACGCCGGTGGCCGTGGTCGCCGAGCGGCTGGCCCGCATCGCCCGCGACACAGCCGGGAACCTGGAGGTCGAGTGCGAGGTCCTGCGGACCTCCGCGGTCCTCGCGGCCAAGGTGCGCGACTTCGAGCGGGCCCGGCGGCTGAACGCCCAGGCCGAGCGGCTGTTCACCGAACTCGGCCTCAGCTCGTTGGGCGCCTCTGCCTGCGGCCTCGCCGCGTTCGAGATCGCCCGGTGCGAGGGGGATCTGCCGGCGGTGGAGGAGGACCTGAGCAGGGTCTGTGCACGCCTGGAGGAGGCGGGCGAGAAGGGCGTCCGGTCGACCCTGCTGGCCATGCTCGCCCATGCGCAGTGCGCCCGGGGCGCCGTCGAGGAGGCGCAGACGTCCGCCGGGCTCGCCGAGAGCCTCACGCAGCAGAGCGACCTCTTCTCCGCAGTGCTGTGGCGCACCGCGCGGGCGAAGGTGCTCTCGTGGCGGGGAGAGGCGGACACGGCGGAGAGCCTGGCGCAGGAGGCCGTGACCTTGGCGGCCGGAAGCGACTGGCTCTCCCTGCACGGCGACGCCCTGTTGGACCTGGCCGAGGTGCGGCAGCGGGCGGGGCGGTTCGCCGCTGCCGAGTCGGCCGCGGCGGCAGCCCTCGGGCTCTACGACCGGGAGGGCGACCTCGCCTCCGGTGACCGTGCCCGGGAGTTCATCACCGGGCTACGTCGCCTGCGACCGCGCTGAGCTCAGCCGACGTGCTCCATCTCGGCGCCGACCGTGGTGTCGTCGCCGTGCCCGGTCCGGACGACGGTGTCGCCGGGAAGTGTGAGCAGCCGCTCCCGGATCGACCGCACGATGGTCGGCTGGTCGCTGAACGAGCGGCCGGTCGCGCCCGGCCCGCCGCAGAACAGCGTGTCGCCGGTGAAGACGGTGCCCAGGTCGGGGGCGTGCAGACAGGTGCTGCCCGGCGAGTGACCGGGGGTGTGCAGCGCCGTCAGCGTCGTGCCCGCCACCGTGAACGTCGTCCCCTCGCCGAGCTCCCCGTCGGGGGCGGCATCGGGATGGACCACGTCCCAGAGCATCCGGTCCTCCGGGTGGAACCAGATCGGCGCGCCGGTGGCCTCGCGCAGGGCCACGGCGGCGGTGAGGTGGTCGTTGTGCCCGTGGGTGAGCACGATCGCGGTCACCCGCCGTCCGCCGATGCCGTCGACGATCGGGGCCGCGTCGTGCGGCGCGTCGATCACCAGCACCTCGTCGTCGTCGCCGACGAGCCAGACGTTGTTCTCGACGTCGAAGTCCTGGCCGTCGAGGCTGAACACCCCGGGCACGACGACCTTGTCGATGCGGGTCACGTGCCGAACACCACGACCGAGCGCAGGACCTCGCCCTTGTGCATCTTCTCGAAAGCCGCCTCGACGTCGCCCAGTCCGATCGTCTCGGACACGAACGCGTCGAGGTCGAAGCGGCCCTGCAGATAGAGGTCGATCAGCATCGGGAAGTCGCGGCTGGGCAGGCAGTCGCCGTACCAGGAGGACTTGATCGCGCCGCCGCGACCGAAGATCTCGATGGCGGGCAGCGTGATCTGCATGTCCGGCGTCGGGACGCCGACCAGGACCACCCGCCCGGCCAGGTCGCGGGAGTAGAAGGCCTGCTCGAAGACCTTCGGGTGGCCGACGGCGTCGATGGCCACGTCGACTCCGAAGCCGCCGGTGAGCGCCCTGATCGCCTCGACCGGGTCGGTGCCGGCGGAGTTGACGGTGTGGGTGGCGCCCATGTTCCGCGCCCACTCCAGCTTCCGGTCGTCGATGTCGACGGCGATGATCGTCGTGGCGCCCGCCAGCCTGGCGCCCGCGACGGCCGCGTCACCGACGCCACCGCAGCCGAAGACGGCCACGCTCTCGCCCCGCTTGACCGCCCCGGTGTTCATGGCGGCACCGACACCCGCCATGACGCCGCAGCCGAGCAGGCCGGCGGCGGCCGGCGGAGCGGCCGGGTCGACCTTCGTGCACTGGCCGGAGTGCACCAGCGTCTTCTCGGCGAAGGCACCGATGCCCAGGGCCGGCGACAGTTCGGTGCCGTCCAGCAGAGTCATCCTCTGGGCGGCGTTGTGGGTGTCGAAGCAGTACTGGGGCTCGCCCTTGAGGCAGGCCCGGCACTGGCCGCAGACCGCGCGCCAGTTGAGGATCACGTAGTCGCCGACGGCCACGTCGGTGACGCCCTCCCCGACGGCGGAGACGACCCCTGCCGCCTCGTGGCCGAGCAGGAACGGGAACTCGTCGTTGATCCCCCCCTCGCGGTAGTGCAGATCGGTGTGGCAGACCCCGCAGGCCTGCACGTCCACGACCGCCTCGCCCGGACCGGGATCGGGCACCACGATCGTCTCGATCGTCACCGGGGCGCCCTTGCCGCGGGCGACGACGCCCCGCACCTCATGAGCCATGCGCCGACCCTAGGCGAACCCGCGGTTCGCGGTGACCCGGAGGGGGCACCACACCGCGCGGTCGAGGTGCGACGAGCCGCCCTGACCTCCACAGTAGGACCAGTACCGGGCCTCGGAAGGACGACACCATGGCGCAGGCAACGGACCGGACCGGGACGACGACGCCCAGCGGGAACCGCTGGCTCCTCGTCGCGGCAGCACTCCTCCTCCAGTTCTCCATCGGGGCGGTCTATGCCTGGAGCGTGTTCTCCAAGGCGCTGAAGGAGGCCCCGGACTTCAAGCTGACCGCCCTGCAGGCGTCGCTGCCCTTCACCGTCACCATCGGCATGATCTTCATCGGCAGCTATCTCGGCGGCCGGCTCCAGGACCGCAGAGGGCCCCGGCCGGTCGCGCTGGCCGGCGGGGTCATCTACGCCATCGGCGTCGTCCTCGCCTCGTTCGCCCAGAACGGGGACCAGTTGTGGCTGATCATCCTCGGCTACGGCGTCATCAGTGGGTTCGGCCTGGGCTTCGCCTACATCGTGCCGATCGCGATGCTGCTCAAGTGGTTCCCCGACAAGCGCGGTCTGATCACCGGCCTGGCCGTCGGCGGTTTCGGCTTCGGTGCCGTCCTGACCTCGCCGGTGGCCCAGTGGCTGATCCACAACGACCCCGACCGGCCGACGAGCGCCTTCCTCCCCCTCGGCATCGCCTACCTGGTGATGTCCCTGATCGGCGCCTCGTTCTTCCGCAACCCGCCGGCGGGGTACACCGTGCCGGGCTTCGAGCCCGCGGCCAGCGGAACGGGCAGGAACGGCGGAACCGACTACAACCAGGGTGAAGCCCTGCGCACGCCGCAGTGGTACCTGCTCACGGCGATCCTCACCCTCAACGTCACCGCCGGTATCGCGCTGATCTCCCAGGCCGCCGCGAGCGCATCGGACATCGCCGGCTACACGGCCGCCGGCGCCGCAGGAGTGGTGGGTGTCCTCGCCGTGTTCAACGGCGGTGGGCGGATCGTCTGGGCCGCGGCGTCGGACTACATCGGCCGGATGCCGGCGTTCGCCGCGATGCTGGGGCTCCAGGGCGTGTGCCTGCTGATCCTGCCGCACGCCTCGAACGCGGTGCTGTTCTTCGTCCTCGCCGCGATCGTCTATCTCTGCTACGGCGGCGGCTTCGGAACCATGCCGGCCACCGCCGGCGACTACTTCGGGGTGAAGTTCGCGGGCGCCATCTACGGCCTGATGCTCGTCGGCTGGAGCATCGGCGGCATCCTCGGCCCGATCATCATCTCCGCCCTCATCGGCGAGCAGAAGTCGTACACCGTCGGCTACACGACCATCGGCATCATCGCTCTGGTCTCGATGGTGCTGACCTTCATCACGAAGATCCCCTCCGCAAGGCGCGGGGCCGCCGAGGTCCGCCGCTGACCTGCTCAGCCGAGTAGGCGCCCTAGGGGTGCCCCGCTGCGCTGTCGCGCCGAGTGGGCCCCGAAGGGGTCCGCGCAGGCGCGACGAAGCGGCTCCGCTCAGCGGGGGAACGGCTCGTGGCTGCGGTGTCGCCCGGAGGACGACAGTGTCACCGCGACAAAGTCATCGCAGAGGACGCAGCGGGAGGTAGGGGCTCAGGTCGGCGCGGTTGCCGCTGGCAGTGACCTTGCCCTCGGCGACGGCGTGGGCCCAGGTGAGCTCGCCCGTGGCGAGCCGCAGCCACGTGGCCGCGTCGGTCTCGATCACGTTCGGTGGTGTCCCGCGCGTGTGCCGGGGCCCCTCGACGCACTGGACGGCGACGTGCGGGGGGATGCGCACCTCGACCGACCGGCCCGGCACCTGCTGGGCCAGCCACCGGGCGGTCGTCTTGACCGCGGCGCCCAGTACGGCGCGCGGCGGCTGATCGGCCCCACCGGCCAGCCAGGACCGGACCGGCTCCAGGACGGAGCGCAGCTGCTCCGCCGGGATGGGGGCGGTGCCGGCCATCAGCTGGTCGGGACGGCGCCCGCCGGAACGGTGCCGACCGCGACCTCGGGCGCACCGAACAACGTCGGCAGGGTCGCCGTCCACGCCGCGCGCAGCTCGGCCAGCCGCAGCTCGAGCAGCCCGTCGACGACCAGTGCGTCTCCGCCCGTGGTCCCCAGGTGGGTCACCGGGACGCCCGCCTCCCGTGCCGCCGTCGTCACGGCCTCGGGGTTCGCCGTCGTCACGACGGCGCGTGCGCCGGACTCGCTGAACAGCGCGGAAAAGGCGTTCCCCTCGAGCCGGAGCCGGGCCCCGACGCCGTATCGGAGCGCGGACTCGGCCAGGGCCTGGGCCAGTCCGCCGTCCGCGAGGTCGTGGGCGGAGCCGACCAGGCCGTCACGGCCCAGCGCGGCCAGCAGCTCGCCGAGCCTGCGCTCGGCCGGGAGGTCCACCGCGGGCGGCCGCCCGCCGAGGTGCCGGTGGACGACGCTGGCCCACGCCGAGCCGCCGAACTCCTCGCGCGTCTCCCCGAGCAGCAGCACCGTCTCGCCCTCGGCCCGCCAGCCGCCGGGGATGCGGCGGCGGACGTCCTCGTGCACGCCGAGCACGCCGATGACCGGCGTCGGGTTGATCGGGACGTCGCCGGTCTGGTTGTAGAGGCTGACGTTGCCGCCGGTGACCGGCAGGCCCAGCTCCCGGCAGCCGTCGGCCAGGCCGCGGACGGCCTCGGCGAACTGCCACATCACCTCGGGCTCCTCGGGGGAGCCGAAGTTGAGGCAGTTCGTGACGGCCAACGGCGTCGCGCCGGAGACGGCGACGTTGCGGTAGGCCTCGGCCAGATTCAGCTGGGTGCCGGTGTACGGGTCGAGCCGGGCGAAGCGGGCGTTGCCGTCGAGCGCGAGCGCGATGCCGCGGTGGCTGTCCTCGTCGATGCGGACGACGCCGGCGTCCTCGGGCTGCGCCAGCACCGTGTTGCCGCGCACGTAGCGGTCGTACTGCTCGGTGACCCACGTCTTGTCGGCGCCGTCGGGGCTGCTGATCACCGCGAGCCAGTGGGCCTGGAGCTCTTCGGGCGTGGCGGGCCGCGGCAGGTTGTTCGCATCGTCTGCCTGCAGCGCGTCGAGGTCGGCCGGACGCGCCATGGGCCGCTCGTAGACCGGACCCTCGTGCGCGACCGTGCGCGGCGGGACGTCCACGATCCGTTCGCCGTGCCAGTCGACGGTGAGCCGGTCACCCTCGGTCACCTCTCCGATGACGGTGGCCAGCACGTCCCACTTCCGGCAGACGGCGAGGAAGTCGGCGACCTTGGCCGGCTCGACGATCGCGCACATGCGCTCCTGCGACTCGCTCATCAGGATCTCGGCCGCCGTCAGCGTGCTGTCGCGGAGCGGCACGGTGTCGAGGTCGACGTGCATGCCACCGGTGCCGGCACTGGCGAGCTCGGACGTCGCGCAGGAGAGGCCGGCGCCGCCGAGGTCCTGGATGCCGGTGACGAGGTCGGCGGCGAAGATCTCCAGGCACGCCTCGATCAGGAGCTTCTCGGTGAACGGGTCGCCCACCTGGACGGACGGCCGCTTCGCCGGGCCGTGCTCGTCGAAGGTCTCGCTGGCCAGGACGCTGACGCCGCCGATGCCGTCGCCGCCGGTGCGCGCGCCGAACAGGATGACCTTGTTGCCGACGCCCTCGGCCTTGGCCAGCCGGACGTCCTCGTGCCGCATCACGCCCACGCACAGCGCGTTGACCAGCGGGTTGCCGGCGTAGCAGTCGTCGAAGAGCAGCTCGCCGCCGATGTTGGGCAGGCCCAGGCAGTTGCCGTAGCCGCCCACCCCCGCGACGACGCCGGGCAGCACCCGGGCGGTGTCGGGGGCATCGGCGCGGCCGAAGCGGAGCGAGTCCATGACCGCGATCGGGCGCGCGCCCATGGTGAGGATGTCGCGCACGATGCCGCCGACGCCGGTGGCCGCCCCCTGGTAGGGCTCGACGTAGCTCGGGTGGTTGTGCGACTCCACCTTGAAGGTCACCGCGTACCCGTCGCCGACATCGACGACGCCGGCGTTCTCGCCGATGCCCACGAGCAGCGCGTCGCTGTGCGGCAGATCGCCGAACTGGCGCAGGTGCACCTTCGACGACTTGTAGGAGCAGTGCTCGCTCCACATGACGCTGTACATGGCGAGCTCGGCCGTCGTGGGCCGGCGGCCGAGAATGCCCTTGATGCGGGCGTACTCGTCCTCCTTGAGACCGAGCTCGGCCCAGGGCTGCTCGTCGTCGGGGGTCTTTCCGGCGTACTCGACGGTGTCGATCATGCGGAGACGACCTGCGTGAGGACGCTGGTGAAGAACCCCAGGCCGTCGGTGCTCGGGCCGGTCAGATCCTCGACGGCGTGCTCGGGGTGCGGCATGAGGCCGACGACACGCCCGTTCTCGCTGGTCACCCCGGCGATGTCCCGGCTGCTGCCGTTCGGGTTGCCGTCGGCGTAGCGGAACACCACCCGGTTCTCGCCCTCGAGCCGGTCGAGGTCCTTGTCGGCGGCGACGTACCGTCCCTCACCGTTCTTCACGGGGATGACGATGCGCTGGCCGGTCGCGTAGTCCGAGGTCCACGCCGTGTCGGCCCGCTCGACGGTGAGCACCTGGTCGCGGTTGCGGAAGTGCAGGTGGCTGTTGCGGGTGAGCGCGCCGGGCAGCAGGCCCGCCTCGCACAGCACCTGGAAGCCGTTGCAGATGCCGAGCACGGGGAGGCCCTGCCGCGCACGCTCGACGACGTCCTGCATCAGGGGTGCGCGGGCGGCGATCGCACCGGCCCGCAGGTAGTCGCCGTAGGAGAAGCCGCCGGGCAGGACCACGGCGTCGACGTCCCGCAGGTCGTGGTCGGCATGCCACAGGGCGACCGGTTCGCCCCCGGCGAGGCGCACCGCGCGAGCGGCGTCGACGTCGTCCAGGGAGCCCGGGAAGGTGATGATGCCGATGCGCACGAGCAGGTCCGTTTCAGTCGGTCGTGAGATGCAGCTCGACGTCCTCGATGACGGGGTTGGCCAGCAGCGTCTCGGCGATCTGCTTCAGCTCCGCCTCATCCGGCGTCCCGTCGACCTCGAGTACGAAGTGCTTGCCCTGGCGGACGCTGGTCACGCCGCTGTGGCCGAGTCGGCCGAGCGCGCCGAGCACCGCCTGCCCCTGAGGATCGGAGATCTCCGGCTTCAGAACGACATCAACGACCACACGGGACACGCCACGGAGGGTACCTGGGAGGTTCTTCCTTGCTCAGCGCGTCGGCCCCTGCAGACTGAGCCGCCCGGTTCTCGATACCGGACTGAGCTGGGTATCCCGGCCACTGCCGAGGAGATCATGTGCGTTCGCTGACAGCGGTGCTGACCGCTGCCCTGGTCCTCCTGCCCGCCGCGCCCGCCTGGGCGGCGAACCAGGCGCCCCTGGTCGTGGACGATGCGGTGACCTACCGGAACACGGGCGGCATCGACTACATCGTCAACGCCCTGGCGAACGACAGCGACCCGGACGGCGACACCCTCACGTACACGGCCGTCACCCCGGCCGCCAAGGGCAACGCCTATCTGAAGGACGGCAAGCTCTGGTACAAGCCGTACCTCGCGAACGTGGGCACGGACTCGTTCAGCTACACGGTCGCCGACGGCCAGGGGAACACCGCGACCGGCACGGTGACGGCGACCCTCTGGGTCGATCCCGCCCTGCCCGCCGGCATCGCCATCAGCAGCTCCGACCCGGGCTCGGTCACCGTGACCTGGTCCGCCGCCGCGCGTGCCGCCGAGTACCGGATCTACCGCGACCGGCAACTCGTCGGCTCGACCTCCGACCTCACCTGGACGGACACCGGGCTGCTGGACACCGGGTCCTACGGGTACCAGATCTCGTCCGTGAACGGCGGTGGCTACGAACCCTTCTGGTACCACGCACCCACTGTCTACCGGCGGGCGCCGTTGCCGACGCCCACGGCTCTCGTCGTGGACGTGACGGATGACCCGACGACGCTGGCCCTCACCTGGTCCGCCGGGGGGAGGCTCGGCCCCTGGAACGTGTACCGAGACGGCGCGCTCGTGGCCAGCCCCATGACACCCCACTTCGAGGACGCCGGCCTGGTCACCGGGCGCGAGTACACCTACCAGGTGCAGCACGCCTTCCGGTCGACGTCGCTCGAGGTGGTCCCAGCGAGCGCGTTGTCCGCGGCAGTCCTGGCGACACCGGTCGTGCTCACCGACATCGACCGGTTCTTCCGGGACCACCCCGGGAGCCTCGGACCGGTCACCGTGCCCGAGCGTGCCATCCCGGGGGGGCGACAGCAGGACCACCAGGACGGCGTCATCCTGCAGCAGGACGGCGAGACACCCTGGGCGGTCACGGGCACTCTCGCCGACGCCTATCTCGGCCTGGATGGCGCCACCGGCGACCTCGGCTTCCCCGTCGCCGCGCAGGAGAACGGTCTGCGGGACGACGGGATCGGCCAGTTCTTCGAGAACGGCAGCATCTGGGACTCGAGGGCCACTCCGCCCGCGATCGTGCCGTGGTTCATCCAGGACGGATGGGCGACGAGCGGCTGGGAGGAGGGCCCACTGGGCTACCCCCTCGGCGACCTGTTCGAGTCGGACGGCGGGTTCGCGCAGGAGTTCGAGGGCGGCGCCGTCTACTGGAGTGAGGAGACCGGCTCGCACGGCGTGGCCAGCCCGATCTTCGAGCGCTGGGCCACGGCCGGCTACGAGGGCGGGGCGCTGGGCTACCCGACCGCGGACGAGATCGAGTCCGCCAGAGGACTCCGGCAGTCGTTCACCGGCGGGACGATCTGGTGGTCGCCGTCCGTGGGCGCTCAAGTGGTCGGCACGACGGTGCAGAGCGCCTGGGCACGGTCGGGCTGGGAGAACGGCCCGTTGGGCGAACCGAACGGCGCAGAGGGCGCGCTGGCCGGTGGTCGTTACCAGAGGTTCCAGGGCGGCTACGTCTACTGGTCCCCCGCGACGGGGGCACAGGCTGTGGTGGGCGCCATCCGCACGGCCTGGGGCCGGTCCGGGTCGGAGAAGGGACCGCTGGGCTACCCGACGAGCGACGAGATAGCACTGCCCGACGGCGGCCGGCACCAGAAGTTCCAGGGCGGCTACGTCTTCTGGACGGCGTCCACCGGAGCCTGGCCCGTCTACGGCGCCTTCCGCACCGCGTGGGGCCGGAACGGAAGCCAGACGGGTCCACTGGGCTACCCGCTGACCGACCAGACCGCGCTGGCCGACGGCGGCCGGTACCAGAAGTTCCAGGGCGGCTACCTCTTCTGGACGGCGTCCACCGGAGCCTGGCCCATCTACGGCGCCTTCCGCACCATCTGGGGCAGTACGGGAAGCCAGACCGGCCGCCTGGGTTACCCGACCTCCGACCAGACGCTCTCCGGCGGCAAGCGCCGGCAGTCCTTCCAACGCGGCACCATCACAGTCGAGGTCGCCACCGGGCGATCGACGATCACCTACCGCTGAGGTCCGGTGAACGTGCGGCCGGTGAGCTGCTCGTAGGCGGTGACGTAGCGCTCGCGGGTGGCGGCGACGACGTCGTCCGGCAGCTCGGGCGGGGGTGAGACCCGGTCCCAGCCCGACGAGGTGAGCCAGTCGCGCACGTACTGCTTGTCGAACGACGGCTGGACGGCGCCCGGTGACCAGGTCGACGCCGGCCAGAAGCGGGACGAGTCGGGCGTGAGCACCTCGTCGCCGAGGACGAGGGAGTTCCCCGCGAGGCCGAACTCGAACTTGGTGTCGGCGAGCACGATCCCGGCGCCGGACGCGATCTCCGCCGCCCGCGAGTACAGCGCCAGGGTCAGCTCGCGCAGCTCCTCGGCCCGCGCGGCGCCGACGGCGGAGACCACGGACGCGAAGTCGATCGCCTCGTCGTGCTCCCCGACCTCGGCCTTGGTGGACGGCGTGAACACCGGGGAGGGCAGCCGCGAGCCCTCGACCAGGCCGGCGGGCAGTGCGACGTCCCGGATCGAACCGGTCCTCGAGTACTCGACCGTCCCCGATCCCGACAGGTAGCCGCGAGCCACGCACTCGACGGGGAGCATCTCCAGCCGACGCACGAGCATCGCCCGGCCCGCAACGGAGGACGGCACGTCCGAGGCGGAGATCAGGTGGTGCGACGCCCCGAACGAGTCGAGCACCGGCGTCAGCTGGTCGAACCACCAGACCGAGAGCTCGGTGAGCACCTTTCCCTTGTCGGGGATCGGCGTCGGCAGCACGTGGTCGTACGCGGAGATCCGGTCCGAGGCCACCAGGAGCAGGCGGTCGGGGGCGGCCCGGGTGGAGGCGTCGTAGATCTCGCGCACCTTTCCCCGGGCGACGAGCGGGAGATCCACGCTCATCGCAGCGCCGCCAGCCGCTCGAACAGCGGCCCGAGGTTCGCCACGTACTTCTCCGGACGGCAGATCTCGTCCAGCCGTGCCTCGTCCAGCGTCACGCCGTCGGCGGCCGCCCGCGTACGCAGGGTCTCGCGGAAGGGGACCCGTGAGTTCCAGGTCTCCATCGCCGCCCCCTGCACCAGCGCATACGCGTCCTCGCGGGACAGCCCGCCCTCCACGAGCTCCAGCAGCACCGACGACGTGTAGATCAGCCCGCCCGTGGACTCGAGGTTCGCCCGCATCCGCTCGGCGTCGACGACGAGGTTCTCCACGAGCCCCGCCGTCAGGTCCAGCAGGTAGTCGGTGGTGATCGCGGCGTCGGGAAGGAACACCCGCTCGGTCGAGGAGTGCGAGATGTCACGCTCGTGCCAGAGCGGGATGCCCTCCATGATCGGCACGATCGCCGCCCGCACGACGCGCGCCAGCCCCGCGATGCGCTCGGACCGGATCGGGTTCTTCTTGTGCGGCATCGCGCTCGAACCCTTCTGGCCCGAGCCGAACGCCTCCGACAGCTCCCGCACCTCGGTGCGCTGGCCGTGCCGCACCTCCAGGGCGACGGCCTCGCAGACCGTGGCGAGGATCGCCAGCGCCGACACCCACTCGCTGATCGAGTCGCGGAGGACCACCTGGGTGGACGCGGCGGCCGGTCGCAGCCCCAGCGCGGACGCCACGAAGACCTCCACGGACGGGTCGATCAGCGAGTACGTGCCGACGGCGCCCGAGATGGCGACGACGCCGACGCGGGCGCGGGCCTCCCGCAGCCGGTCCCGCGAGCGGGCGGCGGCGAACGCGAGGTCGGCGACCCGGTGCCCCCAGACGTCGGGCTCGGCGTGCACGCCGTGCGTGCGCCCCACCTTGATCGTCGACCGGTGCGCCAGTCCGTGGTCACGCAGCGCCGCCACCAGCCGGTCGGCCTTCGCCAGCAGGACGTCGGTGGCGTCGGTCAGCTGCACGGCGAGCGCGGTGTCCAGCAGGTCGGACGACGTCATGCCGTGATGCACATAGGCGGCCGCCGACCGGGGCGTGGTGT
The DNA here is from genome assembly GCA_025965795.1 of Blastococcus sp. GTDB lineage: Bacteria > Actinomycetota > Actinomycetes > Mycobacteriales > Geodermatophilaceae > Blastococcus_B. Next base: position 850 of record JAOPWH010000313.1, on the reverse strand, counting down.
TGTCGGCCCACGCGGTGAGGAACGCGATGACGTCGTGCTGCGTCGTCTCCTCGATCTCGGCGACCCGCTCGGGCGTCGGCGGGGGGGCGTTGCGGACCGGCTCGACCACGTCGGCGGGCACCCGACCCGCGGCCGCGTGGGCCTCCAGGACCAGCGTCTCGACCCGGCACCACAGCTCGTACTTGTGCTGGTCGCTCCAGACCCGGCCCATCTCCGGGAGCGTGTAGCGCTCGATCATGCGGGTACCGCCTGACACAGCTCAGCTCGTCGCACCACGAGGACATCCTCCCGCAGGGCTAGCGTGATCATGGACCGCCCCTACTGACCTGCGGAGGTGCGCGATGCTCCGGCGCGCGAGCGACCTCACCGCACGGGCCCGCGAGCGGATCAGGCTGGCGCGGGAGCACGACCCCCACGCCTGGCCCGAGCGCGACGACGACCGGGCCATCCTCGTCCACGACGACGAGCCCATCGACTTCGTCCAGATCCCCGATGAGCCGGACCAGCAGTCGTCGCTGGACGGCGACACGCCCGACGGCGCCGGCCGGCCGCCGCTGGGCAGTCCCGAGGCAGGAGCGCCGGACGTCGACGGCGCGGTCGGTCCGACCGGGGTCAGCGGTCCGCCCCAGGGCGGTCGCCCGCATCGGCCCGGGGAGCGTTCCCGCCGCCTGATGACCCCGAGCACGCGCACCGATCCCCCGGAGGCGGGTGTTCCGAACGGGCTGCGGACAGCGGCCGCCTACTCGTGGCGGCTCATCGTCATCATCGCCGGCTTCTACGTCCTGCTGTACGCCGCGTCGTACGTCGCGGTGGTCGTCGTCCCGGTGATCGTCGCGCTGCTGCTGGCCGC
>JAOPWH010000295.1 GCA_025965795.1 Blastococcus sp. | reverse complement strand
CCGGCCAGCGCGCGCGCCGCCGCCGCGGCCGAGGCACGGCGCTCCGGCGCGTCGAGGAACCCGGCCAAGGCCGCGGCGACACCGTCGACGTCCCCTTCGGCCACCAGCACGCCGGCGCCCGCGTCCGCGATCAGGGCGCCCAGCTCGTCACCTTCCGTCGCCACGACCGGCAGACCGCACCACAGGTAGTCCACCAGCCTCGTCCGGAAGGAGAACTCGGTCTCCACGTGCTGGTGGTGCGCGCTGACGCCGACCGCCGCCGAGGCCAGCCAGAGGTCACGCTCGGCGTAGGGCACCCAGTCGGAGTGGAAGTGCACCACCCGGTCGAGCAGCCCGAGCGACTCGGCGAGGGTCCGGGCGCGCGCGACCGAGGAAGCGCCCACACCTCCCTGGGCCGGGTGCCGCGTTCCCAGGAAGAGCAGCCGCAGCCGAGGCCGCTGGGGAGCCAGCCGGCCCACCGCCCGGATCACCGTGTCGGCGTCGAACCAGTCGTAGATCCCGCCACCCCAGATCACGACCTCGTCCTCGGGACCGATACCAGGCAGCGCCGCGGCGAGCCGGCCGCGGTCGCCGGCCCGGGAACCTGTCGAGGGAGTGCCGAACGGCACGACGGCCACCAGCCCGGAGAGGTCCTCCGCGAGGTCGTAGACGGCGGGGTTGATCCGGCCCAGCGCGGCCAGGTGACCGAGCCACAGCGCGCGCTGCCGGCCGGACGCGCAGAGCACGAGGTCGGCCCTGGCCAACTGCACGTTCAACGCGCGCACGGCGTCCCGGACCACAGCCCGGCGGCGGGCCTCGCCGAGCACCTTCGCCTGCTCCAGCTGCTCCAGGTGGAACGGGTCGTAGGCATCGACGACCAGCGGGACGTCCAGGTCCGCCAGCCAGGGGTGCAGACCCAGCACGTCCCCCTGGATGACGACGGAGCCGACTCCCTCGACGAGGCCCCGGAGCGTGCCGGCGTCGGGCGCGGCCGTCACCGTCACATCGCCGTCCGCCAGTTCGGCACGGGTCAGCGACGCGACGGTGACCTGACCTACCTCGCCCGAACGGGCCAGTGCCCTGGCCAGCTCCAGGCACCGGATCGCCGGGCCGGCCATCCGCTCGGCCAGCGGCTCCGGGGTGACGAGGAGGACACCCGGTCCGTGCACGGATGTCAGCCGCGGCCTTCGGGGTCGCACAGGTAGTCGTAGATGGGCGCCAGCGCGGTGTCCCAGTCCCCGTGCGACGCGGCGATGTCCTCGAGCGCCTGCGCCGACAGCCGCTCCCGGAGCTCCTGGTCGACGCACAGCCGCTCGAGCTGGTCGGCCAGGTGGTCGGCCGTCCGCTTGGCGAGCAGCGAGTTCTCCTCGTCGCGCAGGATCCAGTGGCCCCAGGGGTTGTCGAAGGCAACCACCGGGACGCCGCAGGCCATGAGCTCCAGCGGCAGGTAGGACGGGTGCTTGGACACCGTCAGGGCCAGTCCGACATCGCTGTTGCGGTAGAGCTCCCCGGTCGCCCGGTAGTCCAGGAGGCCGAGGTGCTTGATGTCGTTGTCCCCGCCCTCACCCGTCGCCCAGGCGCCGGCGGTCACGATCCGCACCCGGTCACCGAGCCGACGCTTGAGCTCCTCGAGGGCGAGCGAGGCCATCTCCCAGCAGTTGCGCCAGTGCCCGGGCCGCGCATACACGAAGACGGTGACCGGCGAGCCCGGCGTCCGCTGGTGGCGCCACCGGGCGTGGAACACGGTCGGGTCGACCGCGGGGGCGAAGCTCATGCCCTTGCCGCCGTAGTCGTCCGCGTAGATCTGGCGGAGGTTGTCGGTGTTGCACAGGCCGTAGAGGCCGAGTCGGTAGGTCTCCTCGGCCAGGGCGTACAGGGTGCTCGCGGGGTAGAACATCGGCTCGAAGTCCTGGATCAGGTAGAACTTCCGCCGCATGTTGGGCGAGTGGGCCAGCGCGTACGCCGTGACCCACAGGGTGGCGATGCCCGCATCGGCCACCGGTACGGCGTCCAGGCTGGCCTGGGTGCCGTCGTAGAAGACGATCTCGGAGTCCGCGAGTGCCGGGAAGGCCGCGGCCAGCGCAGATCGGACGAAGTGGTCCGGCGGGCTTCCCCAGACCACGAACCGGTTCTCCACACCGCGGGTGCGGGCCAGGTGGTCGGCGATCCGCAGCGCCGAGTTGATCCCGCCGTAGAACGGGCTGTCGATGTCGGGGATGTACCAGTTGATCGTGCGGACGTCGAACGGTTCGGCGTTGAGCCGGTGCAGCTCGTCGTTGCGCACCTGGTCGCTGGGCAGGGCCCGGCACATGTCGGCGAGCATGCGCGACTCCCCCGCGTCACTGCGCTGGCGGAAGGTTGCGAACTTCCGCCCCAGCGGGATCGACACCCGCTGCTGCGGAGTGGGCTCGTAGGGGCCGCGCAGGGCCGGCCGTCGGCTGCCGAGGGAGAGGTTCGGGTTGAAGTAGGGGTCCCCGCCGAAGATCCACGGGTTGTACCGCCAGTAACTGGCGAAGAAGTCCGCGGTCGGCACGGTGCTGCCCCGGGTCGCCGACTCCAGGTGTCGCAGGCCGGCGAAGGGCGAGCACACGTTGCGCATCCCGACCAGGGTGGCGTCGAGGCCGAGGGAGACGTCGGAGCCACAGAGGATGAACCGCTCGTCGAACCCGCCCAGCCGGTCGTAGACCGACCGCTCGACCGCGCAGCATGCCCCGGTCACGGCGAGCACGTCGCGGTACCAGTCGGTGGAACCGAAGATCGTGTCGGTGCCGGGCTGCATGCCCTCGAAGACGTGGTCGGCGAAGCCGCCCATGCCGAGGATGACCCCGGCGTGCTGGATCCGGTCGTCGGGACCGATCAGCTGCAGGCCGGCGATCCCGACGTCCGGGTGCACCGCCCAGCCCACGATCTCCTTGAGCCAGGAGTCGTCGAGCACCTCGGTGTCGTCGTTGAGGAAGACGAGCACCTCACCGGAAGTCCGCTTCACCGCGGCGTTGTTCACCTGCGAGTAGTTGAACGGCGCGACGTCCCACCACAGGACGTCGACCCCGAGGCCGGCGTCGTTGTCGGCGTACCACTTCTCGTTCTCCTCGCTCTGACCGCCGTTGTCGACGATGACGACCTCGAAGTCGGGGTAGTCGGTACGCGCCAGGGAGGGCAGGCAGGTGGACAGCATCGCCCGGTTGTGCCGGGTCGGGATGACCACGCTGACCTTGGGCCAGCTCTCCAGCGCCCAGCGGACCCGGACGACGTTCCCGACGGCCTCGGCGACCGCCGCCCGACCAGCCCGGTCCAGATACTCCTGCACCATGGGCACCGCGTCGGCGACCGGCTCGGGCCGGCGCTCGGGAACGCTGCTCAGCACGCGGGCGATGCGGGTGACCCGCTCCGCCTCGAGCCCCGAGCGCAGCAGCAGGTCCCAGTGCATGGCGGCGCCCGCCTGCGGGCGCATGCCGCCGACGGCCATGAACCGGGCCCGGCGCATGGCGAAGGCGCGGCCCACGTAGTTGGCGCCGAGCAGGGTCTCCGGCGACCAGGACGGTCGGAACCGGGGATCGCGGTGCTTGGCGAGGGCAGCCGGCCCGTCGCATACGTCGTCGTCCCAGGTCAGCAGGTCGACGAGCGGGTCGCGCCGGGTGGAGGACGCGACGTGGTACAGGCAGTCCGGCCGCAGGCGGTCACCCGGAGTCAGGACGACGACCAGGTCGCTGGCCGACTCTGCCACCGCGCTGTTGATCTGCTCGGCGGTCGACCGGTGGTCCCGTGCGAGCCGCACGATGCGGGGGTCGCTGTCCGAGGGGGCGTCACCGCCGATCACCGATGCGGTCCACTGCTGCCATGACTGGGCCCGCAGGCTGGCGAGCGTGGCGTCGAGTCCTGTGGCGTCCCCGTCGGCCACGACGACGACGTGCACCTGGGACGGGTTGTCCACCCGCCGGGAGTACGTCCGCTGGTCCGCGAGCATCTGGGGGTCGGACTCGTGACGGCGCAGGAACGCCTTGTAGCTCGGCTCCTTGGCCTCCATCGCACCTGGGATGACCCACGCCTCGCGCACCCGCTGGGCGGTGTGCCGGAGCTCCCGGTACGTGACGAGGCCGGCCTTCGCGACCTCGCGTGCCCGCGAGCCCTCCGGAAGGCGATCGGCGGCGACGGTGCGCAGCCGGGCCTTGAGGCCGAGGGGTTCGGGGACCGGGTCGGCGCCGTCCCCGTCGACAGCGTTCCCGAACGGGTCTTCTGCGCGGGCCGATGTCTCGGCCACGAGTCCGTGGGGCTCGTTCTCCAGGTTGTCCGGTACCACTTCGGCATCCACGTCGGCCGGACGCCCCGGGGTGACGGCGCGGAACGCCCACCCGCCCTCGGCGGCCTCGACGCTCACGCGCTGCAGGCCGCTGCGCTCGAGCCGCTCGGCGATCTCCTGACGAGCAGTCGTGTCCGGCGCCAGACCCGAGACCGTCGCACCGGGGCTGAGGGTGCCGGCCAGCATGTCCAGCACGGGCTCGGTCTCCCCGCCCAGCGTCCCGAGGTCGACCTCGCGGATCTGCTCTCCGTGCTCGCCGATGAACTCGGTGACGGGCAGGTGGACGTCGGCCTCCACAGCGGGGTCCGGATGCACCGAGACCCAGCCGTCCCGCCGTCCGCGGCCGAGTGTCACGCGCACGTGTTCTCCTTCTGGTCGTGTCTCGTCGCCGCTGGGCGCGGGGGGCCTACCGACGCTCATGCTCACCGCAGAGCATCACAGAGGCCGCAGATGAGTGCCCGACCACTGCCCGTCCAAGCGGACCAGACCGGGAACCGTGGGACCTGGTCCCGGTTGGACCCGCAGCTCGAACGCCTGGTCGCGGTAGTCGAAGACGTGGGTCTGGCTGGAATCGACGATACCGGCCGTCACCACGAAGATTCCGGGGTTCAGCGGCAGCTGGTCGAAGTGGTAGTCGGCGTGGCCAGGGCCCTCGACCCGGCCGGCGATGGTGCCCCCGGCCTGGCTGTTGGGTCCGGACAGGTGGGCGCCGTTCTCGTGGTGGAACGCGAGTCCGAAGACCGGCTCGGTGACCGGCTCGGAGGCGTCGTAGTGGACCCGCACGGTCATCGGCCGACCGGCCACGGCCACGGGCCTGGGGACGCCCTCGGCGTCGAGGAACTCCACCCGGCGGATGGTCATCTCCCCGGATCCGCGGTGCCGGTCGTCGGTGGCGCTGTCGCCCTGCCCGAGCCGGTCGCTCTCCGCGGCATTGACCTCGGCGACGTACTGGTCCACGACCTCGAATGCCGACCCCTCCGCGCGCAGCCGGCCGTGCTCGAGCCAGGCGACGCGGTCACACAGCGTCTGGATCAGCGCGAGGCTGTGGGAGACGAAGACGATGGTGGTGCCCTTGCGGCGCAGCTCGTAGAGCCGGTCGAAGCAGCGCCGCTGGAACTCCTCGTCGCCCACCGCGATGATCTCGTCGATGATCAGCAACTCGGGGTCGAGATTGGCGGCGATGGAGAACCCGAGGCGGACGTACATGCCGCTCGAGTAGACCTTGACCGGCACGTCGATGAAGTCCCCGATGCCGCTGAACTCCACGATCTCGTCCATCGCAGCGCTGATCTGCTTGCGGGTGAGGCCGAGGATCGAGCCGTTGAGGAAGACGTTGTCCCGCCCGGACAGCTCGGGGTGGAAGCCCGCCCCCAGCTCCAGCATCGCCGACACCCGACCGTGCGCCGTGATCGTCCCGCTGGTCGGCCGGTGGATCCCGGCGATCAGCTTCAGCAGCGTGGACTTCCCGGAACCGTTGTGCCCGATGAGGCCGTAGGTGCTGCCGCGGGGAATCGTCAGGGACACGTCGCGGAGGGCCCAGAAGTCCTCGCCGCGGCTGCCCCTGGACCGGTGGGTCAGCTTCTCCTTGAGGTTGGTCGGGCGGTCACGGAACATGCGGAACCGCTTGCTGACCGACTCGACCACGATGGCCGGATCCGTCGCCGGCGGCACGGTGACCTGCGCGGGCTTCGTCTCGGTCACAGTTCCTCGCTCACGTCAGCGGCGCGCGACTGGAAGAAACGCCAGCCCACGGCCAGCATCCCCACGCTGATCAGCGTCAGGTAACCGAGCTGCCACAGCGGCGGCAGCGTCAGGTCGTAGAGGACGTCCCGGAAGGCCTCGACGAACGAGGCGATCGGATTCAGCTCGTAGATCCGGAGCCACGGGTGCTCGTCGTACCGGTCGGCCACCAGCGCGATCGGATAGATGATCGGCGCCGCGTAGAACAGCAGGTTGAAGACCACCTGCACGATGTAGTTGATGTCGCGCAAGCGGGCGTTGAGCATCGCCAGCAAGAGCCCCACGCCCAGGCTGAACGCACCCAGGAGCACGAGGAGCACCGGCAGCAGCAGCACGGTCCAGCCGACGTTCCAGGCCAGCACGAACACCAGCAGCAGCAGGCCCAGCTCGATCGCGGTCTGCTGCGTCGTGGCCAGCGCGTTGCCGATCACCGGGGCGAACGGCGGGAAGTAGATCTTGCGGAGCAGGGGTCCTGCACCGATCAGCGCCTGCATGGAGCCGGTCGCGACGGCGAGGAAGAAGTTCCACACGACCAGTCCGGTGAACAGGTAGATCGGGAAGCTCTGCAGGGTGCCGTTGCCGGCGACCGGGGGGGTGAACCGCAGGAAGAAGCCGAAGACGAGGCTGTAGATCGCGAGGGTCGCCAGGGGGTTGACCAGCGCCCAGAGCGACCCGAGAACGCTGCCCTTGTACTTGCCCTTGAGCTCACGCCGCGCGAAATCGGCGACGAGGCCGCGATAGCGCCAGACCTCGGAGGTAACCCTCGGCATCGAAGTGCGTCGACCTGCTCCCTGCTCGGCGGCGGCCCAGCGTCCGGGCGCGGCAGACCCCGTGAGAGCGGGGCCGGTGCGCTCGGGACTCTACCCTTCGACGTCGGGCGTGCCGGGCCGCACGTGACCATCGACAAGAGAGGGAACGTTGATGCTGGTGGGCCTGGATGCCACCCCTTTGCTGGGCCGTCGGACAGGGATCGGCCGCTACGTCACAGAGCTGGTGAGGGAGCTCGCCCGCCTGTCGCCGACGTCGGGGGACGAGCTGGTCGCGACGGCGTTCACCGTCCGGGGTCGCGGCGAGCTCTCCACCCTCCTGCCTCCCGGTGTCACCGACCGCAGTCGCGCGCTGCCGGCCCGGCTGCTGCAGGAGGTGTGGGCCCGGCGGGAGTGGCCGGCGGTCACGTCGCTGATCGGTCGCGTCGACGTCTTCCACGGCACCAATTTCGTGCTGCCGCCACCCGGCCGGGCGCGCGGGGTGGTCACCGTGCACGACCTGGCGTTCCTCCACTCCCCGGGCACGGTGAGCGCCACCTCCCGCCGGCTCCAGGAGCTGGTGCCTCGCGCCGTCCGCCGGGCGGCGGTGGTCTGCACGCCCTCCCGGGCGGTGGCCGAGGAGGTCGTCGACGCCTACGGCGTGCCGGAGGACCGCATCCAGGTGACGCCGCTGGGGGTCGACGCGGCCTGGGCGGCCACGCCCGCGCCCGATGCCGCATGGCTGGCCGCCCGTGGTCTTCCGCCGCGCTACGTGCTGTTCGTCGGCACGCTCGAGCCACGGAAGATGCTCCCCACCCTGATCGCGGCCATGCGGCTGCTCGCGGGGACCGAGGCCGGCGCCGTCCCCCTGGTGCTGCTCGGCCCGCCCGGCTGGGGACCGGAGCTGGACCTGGCCGGCCTCGAGGGCCGGGTGCTGACCACCGGTTACCGCGAGGACGACGACGTACGGGGGATCGTGGCGGGAGCAGCGGTACTGGCGTTCCCCTCCGCCGCCGAGGGTTTCGGGCTCCCTCCGCTCGAGGCGTTCGCCACGGGCGTGCCGGTCGTGGCCTCCGACCTGCCGGTCACCCGAGAGGTCCTGGGTGACGACAGCCGCCGGGCCAGCCTGGTGCCCGTCGGGGACGAGGCCGCGCTCGCGGAGGCGCTGGCCCACCGGCTCGGGACCCCCGACCCGGCCGGCGCCGCGGAGTCCCGCCGTGCCTGGGCCGCCCGGTTCACCTGGACGGCGACGGGGGCGGCCACCGTCGGGGCGTACCGGCGCGCGGCAGGCTCCTGAGCGGCCGCGGTCAGACCGTGACGGTCCGGCAGCCGAGCGAGGGGTTGGCGTCCCCCTGGGCGTAGTTGATCACGTCGCTGCAGACCGTGTGCGGTCCCGGGGCCAGCCGAAGGTATCCGGAGAAGCCGTGCGCCGTCCCCGCCTTGGGATACAGCGCCGCGACGTCGGATCGCGTTCCGCTCGCCACCACGGAGCCGGCGTAGCGGCCGTCCGCGTACAGGCGCACCCGCACGGGAGCCGTCCAGCTGTCCGGATCGACCCCCCAGCCCCGCAGGACGACCGTGGAACCGGAGACCACCACCGGGTCCATCGCACCGAACGGGTTCCAGGACGCCGCCGTCACCACGACCGTCGCGCAGCCGATCCGGGGGTTGACCGTGCCGGGCCCCGCGTTGATCGCGTACGCGCAGACCTGGTGGCTGCCCGCGGCCACGTCGAGCGCGGCCGTGAAGCCGTGCGTGGACCCCGTTCCGGGGTGGAGCGCGGCCACGTCGGCGCGTGTCCGGTCGGCGGTGACCGTGGCGGTGAACCGTCCGTCGACGTAGACGTGCACGGAGAGCGGCGTCGTCGGGGTGTCCCCGTCGAGCGCCCAGCCGGACAAGGTCGCCGTCCTGCCCCGGACGGTCGCGGACTCCAGGCTGCCGACCGGCGACCAGACGGCGGCCGGAGAGGTCACCGTGCGGCAGCCGAGCAGCGTGTTGCGGCTGCCCCCGGCCTGGTTGATGCCGAAGACGCACACCGGGAAGGTCCCCGGTCCCGGCAGGGCGAGCGCCACCTCGTACCCGTGGCGGCCACCCGCGGCCGGGTAGGCCGCCGCCACGTCGGTGCGGGCACGGTCGGTCGGGAAGGAGCCGCTCCAGACGCCGTTGACGAGGACGTGCACGTCGAGCACGGCCGTCGGGGCGTCCTGGTCGAAGGTCCAGCCCCGGACGACGACCCGGCGGTCGGCAACGGTGGCCGTCTCGAGCCGGCCGATCGGCTCCAGCAGGCGGTCCGGATGCACGGCGCTCAGGCTCTTGCAGGTGGTCGACGGCAGGGTGCGGGCCGACACCGGCTGCAGCCTGACGCAGACGTCGTGTCTGCCCTCCGGCACGGTCAAGGTCCCGCTGAACCCGTGGAGGGGGCCCGCATCTCCGTAGAGCCTGCCCACATCCGCGCGGGGAAGATCGGCGATCAGGTCGACCGCGGGCACGCCGTCGACCGACACCGCCGCAGTGGCGGCCGAGGTCGGGGCGAAGGGGTCGATGGTCCAGCCGCGGACGGTGACCGTCTGCGCGGTGACCGAGAGGTCCTCGACGCTGCCGAGGGTGGGGGTGCCGTACCCGGCCATGCGGCTCTGCACGAGAGTGCGGATGTCGCCCATGCGCGCGTAGCCGTACTCGCCGGGACAGGTGGTCACCCCGGTGTCCCGGTGGGCGAAGATCGTCGGCAGCGTCACCACCGTCCCCGCCGGCCAGCGCACCGTGGTGCCGCCGCCCGACGTCAGGGCGACGGTGCCCTTGGGATCGATCCGGTAGAGCGCGAACTTCCAGGCGATGACGTCGGCCACCGCGCTGATCATCGCGAAGCTGGGGGCGGTGACGTCGTAGTTGCCCAGCATCGAGACGCCGAACGTGTAGGTGTTGAACCCTCCGGCGTGGGCTCCGATGACCGTGCTGGCCAGTCCGCCGTAGCGGCCTTCCCACAGCCGGCCGTAGGAGTCGGCCACGACGTTGTAGCCGATGTCCGCCCAACCGCGGCTGACCGTGTGGTACCGGTAGATCGACCGCATCATGGCCGGCACGTCGTCCGCCGCGTATCCGTTGGCGTCGGCCGTGTGGTGGATGGTCGCCGCCTTGAGGGTGGAGGCGAACGCGGGCTGCCCGCGGCGCAAGGACTCGTCGGCCCCCCACTGGGCCCGGCTCCGGACGGGCGGCATGGTTCCGGCGGCGTCCGCCGTGTCCAGGATCTCCGCGGGGTCGGTCGCCGCGTCCGCGGGGCTCTCCCCCGGGTCGACCAGGTCGAGCTGGACGTCGGCCGGGCGGGCACCGGACCGGGTGACCAGCTCCGCCTCGACGCCGGTGCTGGGGCCGGTCCAGAGCGGCTCGGTGCCACCTCTCGGGTGCCCGCCCGGTGCTGCGGTGTCCTGGCCTGCTTCCTCGACGCTGAGCGAACTCCACTCGCCCCACGCGCCGTCGGGATGTCGCACGCGGACCTGGACGAGCGTGTCGGTGACCGCCGGGTCGTAGGTCCAGGTGACGCCCACGAGGGAGAAGCCGGAGGTGTCGGGATCGGTGACCGTCAGGACGGGAGCGGTCTCGGCCACGCCGGTGACCGGCTCGGTCGTGCCCACGGCGACGTCGGCGTCCGGCGCCGGGTCGCTGAGCGACCCGAGGGGGACCTCCTCGGTCGAGGTGGCCACCGGCTCGGGCTCCGGACCGGGAGCGGCGTAGACGGGCAGGACCACGAATGTCGAGGTCAGCGCCAGGAAGGCGGTGATCCCCGCGACGGCGCGGCGGGTGCCGGCACTCACGGGACGACGACGCTCTTGCAGGCCATCTTCGGATTGCTGCTGCCGCCGGCCCGGTTGATCCCGTAGGCGCACACCTCGTGGGTGCCCGACGCGACGGACAACGCGGTCGTCGTCCAGCCGTGGTAGTTCCCCGCGCCGGGGTACGCCGCCCCGATGTCGGTGCGCAGCGCGTTCGCCGTGACCGACTGCCGGAGGACACCGTCGATGTAGACGTGCACCTGGACGGCCTCGGTGGGCACATCCTTGTCCAGGGCCCAGCCGTTGGAGGTCACCGTGCCCGTCCCGGCCACTGCCCCGTCGACGTTGCCGATGGGCAGGAAAGCGGTCGCCGGCACCGCGACGTCGATGCAGCCCAGCGACGTGTTGCGCCCGCCGCTGCCGGCATTGATCGCGTACGCGCAGACGTGGCTCTGGCCGGCGGCGACGGGCAGGGTGACGTCGAACCCGTGGGCGGTGCCGTAGCCGGGTCGTGCGGTCTCGATGTCGGCGCGCGTTGCGTCCGCCACGACCGCGCTCGTGAACGCGCCATTCACGTAGACGTGGACGCCGACCGGGTCGACCGTGTCGGGGTCGATGGCCCAGCCGAGCATGCGCACCTGCGCCGGGGCGGCGGTCACCATCTCGAGCGCACCGACCGGCGGTCCGCCCAGGACCACGGTCCGACAGCCGACACTGGGGTTGGCGGTGCCCGCGCCGATGTTCAGCGCGTAGGCGCAGATCTGGTGACTACCGGCGGGCAGCGGGCCGGAGAAGGTGAACCCGTGCCCGGCACCCGCCGCCGGATAGGCACGGAGGACGTCGTCCCGGGGCTGGTCGGCGGTGAGCCCCGTGACCGGGCGGCCGTCCACGTAGACGTGCACCCGGGCCGGGGAGGCGAGCGCGTCGGGGTCGACGGCCCAGCCGCTGATGGCGACGGACAGGGCGGAGACCACGACCGGGTCCAGACCACCGACCGCGTTGTGCGGGGGGAACCCGGCGACCGTGACGGTCCGGCACCCGAGCAACGGATTGGTGTAGCCCGGTCCCACGTTGACGGTGTAGACGCAGACGGCGTGCCTGCCCGGCGCGGCGGCCACCGAGCCGGAGAACCCGTGCGCGGAGCCGACGTCCGGATAGACCGACCCGATGTCGGGTCGGGAGGCGTTGGCAGTCAGCGCCCCGAAGAAGCGCCCGTCGACGTAGGTGTGCACGTTGATGCTCGTGGTCGGCGCATTGGGATCGAAGGTCCAACCGCGCAGCGAGATGCTGCTCGGCCCGACACCGACCTGGTCCAGCGTGCCGAGGGGTGCGTCCACGTCCCGGCCGGTGATCTGGGTGCTGCCGAACCAGTCGGTGAACCACATCCAGAAGTTGCGGTTGCCGTAGGAGGAGCAGCTGTCCTTGCTCCCTCCGTAGCCGGCGGCAAGGGCGGCGGCGTTCGGCCGGTAGGGGGTGTAGTTGTACAGGCTCGCCGTCGCCTGGTTCTCGATGTAGACCCGCGACGTGCCGCACGCCGGATTGGGGTTCCACATGACGGTGTTCATGAGGCCGGCGACGTGGCCGTAACCGGTGGGCTTGGCCGCGTAGCGCTTGAACTGCTTGGAAGCGGTGTAGAGCTGGTTGAACAGGCCGTTGTAGGTGCTGTCACATCCGCCGTTGGCCGAGTCCGGGCAGCCGAAACCCATGGCGCGCGTGTAGTGCTTCGCCGTCGGAGCCGACCTGGTGACGAGGGTCATCTCCTTCTGCAGGGTCACCAGGAGCACCCGCGGATTGATGCCGCACGCCAGACCCACCTTCGCGATGACCTGCGCGGCGGTCTCGCGGGCCGCGCCGTTGTACCGGCCCTGGCAGTACGCGTCCGCGGCGCGGGTCGGCGTCGCCAGGACGTAGTCCTTGAGGCACGCGGGGCCGCCGGCGGCCGGCCGGCACGAGGAGCCCTTGGAGTTGAGGAAGGACTGGATCTGCGCGGAACCCATCGCGCGGCTGTCGTAGAAGACCGAGTTGCTGATGATGTTGCCGGGCCGGAAGGCGGAGGTGTCGGCGGCCGGGGCGAGCTCGGGTGCCGAGCGGTCGCCTGCGGAGCGGTCGGGCGCGGAGAGCCCCGCCAGGAGGCACGTGACGGCGAGGGCCAGCACCAGGACGCCGCGGATCGGCCGGACGAGGTTCACGGCGTCACCTCGATGGCGACGGCGGCCGCGGTGCCGGTGTGCGCGCCGGAGGCGTAGCTGAGCACGGCCTGCCAGGTTCCGGCGGCGAGACGGCTCCCCGGGACGGCGACGGCGCCGCAGGCGGTGCTGGCGGCGTCGGGGGACGCCGACACCCGTTCGGTCACCTTCGCCCCGCCCTTGGTGAGGGTGAGCGTGCAGGTGCCGTCGGACTCGACGACGCCGCCGACATAGCCCCCGACCACGAGCTGGCGGTCGGCGGCCTGCCAGCCGTAGAAGGTGACGCTGACCGGCGCGTCGGCGCTCTTGACGACGACGGGCGGATCGGTCGCGAGCGTCTGTCCGGACTCAGGATCGGTGCCGTCGCCCACGGGTTCGCTGTCGGACGCGCCGGCCTCGTCGGTGCGGCCGGTTGCCTCTGCCGGGGCCGGCGCGTCCGACCGCACCGCAGAGGTGGGAGCCGGGGAGCTCGCGCCCGAGCCCGACGACGCCTCGGCGCCGGGAAACCTTCCGGTCACGAAGAGTCCGGCGAGCACGGCCGCCACGGCGAGAACAGCGAAAGACAGCGCTGCGAGCACCTTGCGTCGTCTGGACATCAGCATTTCCTTCCGGGTGGCACGTCGATCTGCGCGTCGCGTCGGTCCGGAGGCGGGCAGGTGAGCACGCTCCCGGGTCGCTGATGAGCGACGGGCGACGCCGGCCCGTGCCGAGAGGCAGGAGCAGCGACCCAGGCAACGTTACGGCGCGTGCTCGCTCAGTCACGCGGACACACCGGAGGAAGGCAGGTTCAGCACAATCCGCCAACGAAAGCGGAGAAGTGAGGCTAGTCGCGGAACCCGCTCGTCATGGCCTCGGTGAGCGCCGGGCGCCAGGGACGCGGCGGTGTCAGGCCCGCGGCGATCCATGCGGAGCCGTCCAGCACCGAGTAGGCCGGTCGCGGGGCGGGACGGGGAAAGGCCTCCGTGGTGGTCGGCAGCACCCGGGCCGGGTCGGCGCCGGCCTCCTCGAAGACGGCGCGGGCCAGTCCGCACCAGGTGACCTGGCCGCTGTTCGTGTAGTGGAGCACCGGCGGCGACGCGGCCGGACGGTCGCCGAGCTCGACCAGGGCCGCGGCCAGGTCGGCCGACCACGTCGGGGAGCCGATCTGGTCGTCGACGACCGAGACCGTCTCCCGCGAGGACTCCAGCCGGAGCATGGTGCGCACGAAGTTCCCCCCGTGCCGGCCGTACACCCACGCCGTCCGCACGACGGTGGCATCGCCGCCGGCCGCCGCAACGGCCTGCTCCCCGGCGGCCTTCGTCCGGCCGTAGGCCGAGCGGGGTGCCGTCGGGGAGTCGACACCGTAGGGCTCGGTGGCGGCGCCGTCGAAGACGTAGTCCGTCGAGACGTGCACCAGCCGCCCGCGCCCGGCGAGCTCCTGAGCCAGCCATCCGGGGGCGTCTCCGTTGACCACCCGGGCGGTGGCCTCGTCGGTCTCGGCATCGTCGACCGCGGTGTAGGCGGCGGCGTTCAGCAGCACCGCCCGGTCGGCCTCGGTATCGAGGGTCGAGAGCCACTGGCGGACGGCCGTGCGCACGCCGGCCTCGTCGGTGAGGTCGAGCTCGCCCCGGCCGACGGCGGTGACCGCCTTCTCACCACGTGCCGCGAGAACGGCGAGCAGGTCGTGCCCGAGCTGCCCCCGCGCTCCGGTGACCAGCCAGTGCACGGTCACGAGTCGACGGTCGCTGCCTTGAGCGGCTCCCACCAGTCGCGATTGTCGCGGTACCACTGAACGGTCAGCGCGAGCCCGTCCTCGAACTTCATCCGCGGCGCGTAGCCGAGGGCCGCGGTCTTGGAGTAGTCGACGGAGTAGCGGAGGTCGTGCCCGCCACCGCGCGGATCGATGATGTTCTCGACGTAGCTCCAGTCGCGGCCGGTGGCCTCGAGCAGCTTCTCGGTGAGCTCCTTGTTGGAGAGCTCACGACCACCGCCGATGTTGTAGTACTCCCCCGGCGCGCCCTTCTCGACGACGAGCTGGATCCCCCGGCAGTGGTCGTCGACGAACAGCCAGTCGCGCACGTTCGCGCCGGCGCCGTAGAGCGGCACCTTCTCCCCGTCGAGCAGGTTGGTGACGAACAGGGGGATGACCTTCTCGGGGTAGTGATAGGGCCCGTAGTTGTTGCTGCACCGGGTGATCGAGATGTTCAGCCCGTAGGTCTTGGCGTACGCGCGGGCGATGAGGTCGCTGCCGGCCTTGGCCGCCGAGTACGGCGAGTTCGGCTCGAGGATGTGGTCCTCGGTCCAGGAGCCCTCGTCGATGGAGCCGTAGACCTCGTCGGTGGAGACGTGCAGCACCCGTCCGACGCCGTTGCGCAGAGCGGCCTCGAAGACCTGCTGCGCGCCCAGCACGTTGGTGAGCACGAACTCGGCGGCCCCTGAGATGGACCGGTCCACGTGGGACTCGGCCGCGAAGTTGACCAGGATGTCGTGGCCCGGCAGGGCGCCGTCGAGGTCAGCGGCGCTGCAGATGTCACCCTGGACGAAGCGGTACCGCGGGTTGTCCGCGACGGACGCGAGGTTGGCGAGGTTACCGGCGTAGGTCAGCTTGTCGAAGACGGTGACCTCGGCGTCCTCGAAGCCGGGGTAGCCCCCGGTCAGCATTGTCCGGACGTAGTGCGAGCCGATGAAGCCGGCGCCGCCGGTGACCAGGATGCGCATTCGAACGGGGCCCTTCGACAACAGTTGTTGTCATCACGCGGACGTGAGACACGGACGGGGCCAGTGTTACAGAGGCTTGCCAACGTCCCCGACCGGCGCAGGAAATCGTCGTATCGTCCGAACCGACGTCGCCACTGGACGACGTGCCCAGACGCGCTCTACCCGAGCGGGACGGCCCGAGCCGGACGGCCCGACGTGAGGAACAAGTCCGTGAGCAACTCCGACCCGCGACGCGAGCCCCGGCGGCCCGACCTGCCGGCTCGCCTCGACCCGCGCGCCGGACGCCCCTCCCGGGCGTCCGCCGGCGGCAGCGGCTCGTCCGGAGGCGGGACCGGCACGTCGGGGGACGATCGGCGGAGCTCCATGTCGCGGCTGGCGACCACCACCCGGCTGCTGGCGTGCCTGCTCGCACTCGCGGTCCTCGGCACGAGCGGCTGGGGCTGGTACCTGGGTCGCGTCGCCGACGCCAGCGTCAACCGCACCGACGCGATCCCCACCTCCGGCAACAACGGCTCCGGCTCCGCGATGAACCTGCTGCTCGTCGGCAACGACAGCCGGGCCAGCGCGACCGAGGCCGACCTCGACCAGCTCAACACGACGGCCCACGAGGGCATCAACACCGACACGATGATCCTGGTGCACGTGCCGGCCGACGGCTCGAAGGCGTCGTTCGTCTCCTTCCCGCGCGACTCCTACGTCAAGATCCCCGGCTACGGCGAGGACAAGCTCAACGCCGCCTACTCCTACGGCTACCAGTTCGAGGCGGGGGACGGCGCGTCCGAGAAGGCCCGGCAGGCCGCCGGTGCCCAGCTGCTCGTGAAGACCATCAGCGGCCTCACCGGGCTGCAGATCGACCACTACGCCGAGGTGGACCTGCTCGGGTTCTTCAAGCTGTCCTCGGTGATCGGCGGCGTGGAGGTCAACCTCTGCGAGCCGGTCAAGGACCGCTACTCGGGCGTCGACCTGCCGGCCGGCGTGCAGACGATCAGCGGTGAGCAGGCGCTCGCGTTCGTCCGCCAGCGGCACGGTCTGCCGCGCGGCGACTTCGACCGCATCATCCGCCAGCAGACCTTCATCGGCGGCATGGTCCGCAAGATGCTGTCGGACAACGTCCTGTACGACCTGGGCAAGCAGCGGCAGCTGGTTAAGGCCGCCGCGGACTCCCTGACCGTCGACCGGAACCTCGACCTGCTCGGGCTCGCCACCCAGATGCAGTCGGTGTCCGCCGGCAGCATCGACTTCCAGACGATCCCCTACGTCGGCGACGACAAGGACGACAAGGGCCGCTACATCCTCCGGCTCGAGGACGAGACCACGCTGCACGATTTCTTCGGCAACCTGTCCGCCGAGCCGGAGCCGGCGCAGGAGCCCACCAAGTCGGCCGCCCCGGAGACCGTGCCGCCGAGCGACGTGGCGGTGAACGTCTACAACGGCTCCGGTATCTCGGGGATCGCCAAGTCGGCCGCCGCGGACCTCACCGCACAGGGCTTCACGGTGCCCCAGACCGGCAACGCCGACAGCGCCGAGTACACGGCCACGGAGATCCGGTACGCCGCCGGCGACCAGGCACTGGCCAGCACCCTGGCCGCCGCCATCCCCGGTGTGACGACGGCGCAGTCCGAGGAGCCCACCAAGGGCACCGTGGACCTGGTCATCGGCTCGGACTTCAACGGCATCGGGCAGGCGCTGAATGCGCCCCCGCCCACCGAGGCCGTGCAGGGCGAGGACGCCCGCACCGCCGCGGACACCGGCTGCATCAACTAGCCACCCGCGGTGACACGCTGGACCCCGTGTCCTCGTCCTCCCGTTCCGTCCTGCCCGCGGACCTGCTGGCCGGCGCCCTGCGCCGCGACGCCGCGGCGCCGCTGATCACGTACTACGACGACGCCACCGCCGAGCGGATCGAGCTGTCGGCAGCCACCCTGGCCAACTGGGTGGCCAAGACGGCGAACCTGCTGCAGGACGAGTTCGACGTCGGCCCCGGCAGCACGGTCGCGGTCTCCCTGCCGGTCCACTGGCAGACGGCGTCGGTGCTGCTCGGGGTGTGGAGCTGCGGTGCGACGGTGGTGGACACCGCGACGGAGGACTACGGCCGGCTCGCCGACGTCGACGTCGTCCTCACCGCCCAGGACCGGCTCACCGCCCTGGAGGACGCCGGGGAGGACGCCGTGGACGTCGACCTGCTCGGCCTGTCGCTGCACCCGCTGGGCCTCGGGATGACCGACTACGTCGGGCAGGCCCGCGACTTCGCCCTGGAGGTGCGCGCCCAGGGCGACCGCTTCGTCCCGTACGAGTTCCCCGACCCGGCCTCACCCGGACTGCGGATCGGCGAGCTCGAGCTGTCGCTGAGCGGTCTCACCCAGGCCGCGCTCGAGCTCGGGGGCCGGCTCGGGATCGCCGGCGGCGACCGGATCATGGTCGACGAGCAGGTCGCGACGGAGGCCGGGCCGGTGGCCTGGCTGCTCGCGCCGCTGGCGGCCGGCGCGTCGCTGGTCCTGTGCCGCAACCCGATCGCCGAGGTCCTGGCCCACCGCGCCGACACCGAGAAGGTCACCGCCACGCTGGGTCTGCGGATCGAGGGCGTGCGGGAGCTGGGGCGCCCTGCGTGACGTTCTCCGTCGTCGCGCACGACCCGGCCACCGGCGACCTGGGCATCGCCGTCTCCTCGTGCATCCTCGCCGTCGGCCGCGTGGTCCCCACCGCCCGTCCGGGAGTGGGCGTCGTGGCGGTCCAGGCGCGCAGCCGGCGAGGTCTCGCGACGTCGCTGCTCAACGGTCTGGCCGAGGGCGCGTCGCCGGGCGACCTGGTCCGGCGGGCCGCGCACGCGGCCGAGGACGCCGACCGGCAGATCGCGGTGCTGGACGTCGCCGGCTCCGTGGCGGCGGACACCGGGCCGGGCTCGTTCCCGGTCAGCGGTCACCTGCTGGGCGCTGGGTTCGGCGTGCAGGGCAACATGCTCGGCTCGGCCGAGGTGCTGCCGGCCATGGCCGGCGCCTTCACGACCGCCCACGGGGGCCTGGCCGACCGCCTCCTGGCGTCCCTCACCGCCGGACAGGACGCCGGCGGCGATCTGCGGGGGCGCCAGTCGGCCGCGCTGCTGGTGGTCAGCGGCTCCCCCGCCACCGACGAGGACGACGGCGTGCGCATGGACCTGCGGGTCGACGACTCGGGCGACCCGGTCGCCCAGCTGCGGATGCTGCGCAACCTGCAGCGGGCCTACGACGAGCGCGACTACGAGATGCTCGCCCTTTTCGCACCCGAGGGTGCCCGCGACCTCTACGCCGCGCTGGCGGCCTCCCGCCGCGGGGACCGGGAGGCCGCCCGGACCGCGCTGGCCGCGATGCGGGCGCGGCCCGCCTGGTCCGCGTGGCTGGCCTCGATGGCCGGCGACGACCGGGTCGCCGCGGTCTCCCACCTGCTCGACTGAGCCGGCCTCCGCCGGCCGCGCCTCATTTCAGCAGGCTGCGGGCGATCACCATGCGCTGCACCTGGTTGGTGCCCTCGTAGATCTGGGTGATCTTGGCGTCGCGCATCATGCGCTCGACCGGGAAGTCCTGGGTGTACCCGGCTCCGCCGAACAGCTGGACGGCGTCGGTGGTCACCTGCATCGCGACGTCGGAGGCGAAGGCCTTCGCCGAGGCGGAGACCCGGGTGACGTCGGAGCGGCCCTGCTCACCCGCGGCCGCGGCGACGTAGACGAGGTGCCGGGCGGCCTCGATCTTCATCTCCATGTCGGCGAGCATGAACTGCACGCCCTGGAACGAGCCGATGCTCGTGCCGAACTGCCTGCGCTCCTTGACGTAGGCGACCGCGGCGTCGAGCGACCCCTGCGCGATGCCGACGGCCTGGGCGCCGATGGTCGGCCGGGTGAAGTCGAGCGTGCGGAGCGCGGTCTTGAAACCGGTGCCGGGCGAACCGATCATGCGGTCGGCCGGGATGGTGCAGTCGGTGAAGTACAGCTCGCAGGTGGGCGAGCCCTTGATGCCCATCTTGCGTTCCTTCGGGCCGACGGCGAAGCCCGGGTCGTCGCGGTGCACGGCGAACGCGGAGATGCCGTTGGCCTTCTTCTCGGGGTCGGTGACCGCCATGACCGTGTACCACTCGGAGACGCCGGCGTTGGTGATCCAGGCCTTGGTGCCGTTGAGCACCCAGGTGTCGCCCTCGAGCCGGGCGCGGGTCTTCATGGCCGCGGCGTCGGAGCCGGCCTCGCGCTCGGAGAGCCCGTAGCTGATCATCGCCTGGCCCGAGGCGATCGACGGCAACACCTTCTGCTTCACGTCCTCCGACCCGGACAGGATGATCGGCATCGAGCCGAGCTTGTTCACCGCGGGGATCAGCGAGGCGCTGGCGTCGACCCGGGCGACCTCCTCGATCACGATGCACGTGGCGATCGCGTCGGCGCCCTCGCCGCCGTAGGCCTCGGGGATGTGGGTGGCGTGGAAGCCTGCCGCGGTCAAGGCCTTCTGCGCCTCGATCGGATAGCGCGCGTCGGCGTCCACCTCGGCCGCGAACG
>JAOPWH010000282.1 GCA_025965795.1 Blastococcus sp. | reverse complement strand
ACGACGGGTCGCCGGCCTCGACCTGCGGGACAGCGCGGACCTGGACCTGGCGGTGGCGGTGGACGTGACCGACGCCGCGGCCGTGACCGCGGCCGTGGCCCGGGTCGAGCGGCAACTCGGTCCGGTGGCCGAGCTGGTGACCGCCGCCGGCATCTACGAGATGGCCCCGATCGACGAGATCGACGACGCGCGCTGGGACCGCATGCTGCGGGTCAACCTGTCCGGAACCGCCAACGTCTGCGCCGCCGTGCTCCCCGGGATGGTGGCTCGCGGCCACGGTGCCGTGGTCACGATCTCCTCGGACCTGGGCGTGGGCGGCAGTCAGGGCGATGCTCACTACGCCGCCAGCAAGGGGGCGATCGTCGGGCTGACCCGCGCCCTGGCCACCGAGCTGGCCGGCCGCGGCGTGAGCGTCAACAGCGTGGCTCCGGGCGCCGCTGACACCCCGATGCTGGAGCAGAGTTCCCCGTGGCGGGCCCAGGAGTTCCTCGACACCCTGCCGGTGCGCCGACTGGTCCGGCCCGACGAGATCGCCGCCGCCGCACTGTTCCTGCTCGACGCCGGGACGGCGATCAGCGGCCAGGTCGTCTCACCCAACGCCGGGGCGACGATCTGATGGCCGGCCGTTCAGCCCTGGTCTCCGGGGCCGATCCGGCGCTCCTGGCCGCGCTCGCTGACCGGTTGAGCGCGGACGGGTTCACGGTCACGCCCGAGCCCGGCTCCGCGATCACGCCCGAGCCCGGCGAGCGGCTCGACGTCCTCGTGCACGTCGTGGGAGTGCCCGCGGCCGCGCCGTTCCTCGGCGCCGACCCGACCAGCTGGTACGCCGAGGTCATGGCCGGGCTGACGCCGGCGTTCCGCGCGGTGCGAGCCGCCGCCCCCGCGCTCCGGCGGTCCCCGGTGGCCCGCGTGGTCCTGGTCGGCGCCGGATGGTTCCCCGCCGATCGTCCCGAGAGCACCGTTGCGGCCGCCCTGCACGGCGCACTCGTCGCGTTGACCAAGACGCTCGCCCGCGACCTCGGACCAGACGGCATCACCGTCAACCAGGTCGTGGTCGACCCCGCCGACCCGGGCGACCCGGCGACGGTGGCGGCGGCGGTCTCCTACCTCTGCCGACCGGAGGCCGGTGCCGTGGCCGGACAGCTGCTCACGGTGGGCCGCGGCGGTCCGGTGCGCCCCTGACCGGTCAGACGTCGAAGGCGACCGCCCGCACGGGAGCACCGTCGGCGCCGGCCAGCCGCAGTGGAAGGACGCTGACGACGGGCGCTGCGGACCGGATGGCGGCCAGGTTGCGCAGGTTCTCGATGATCACGCCGCCCGCGCCCAGGACGGCGTCGTGCGCGGCGAAGCCGGCGGAGGGCTCGCCCCCGAGCACGGTCTCGTCCAGGCTCAGCGCGTCGAGTCCGACCGTACGGACGCCGGCGGCCACCACGCGGGCCGCGGCGTCCCCGTCGAGGAACGGGTGGTCGAAGTAGGCGTCCGTGCCCCAGTGCACGTCCCAGCCGGTGTGCAGCAGCAACATGCGGCCGGGACCGAGCCGGTCGGCCACCGGCGCCAGGTCGGCCCAGGTGATCGGCTCGTGCGGCTCCTTTCCGCGCACGTCGGCGACCACCGCGGGGGCGAGGAAGAGGTCGAGGGGCAGCTCGTCGACGCGGGCGCCGTTCTCGAGGAAGTGGTACGGCGCATCGACGTGCGTGCCGGTCTGCGAGCCCATGCTCACGTGCAGCACGTTGTAGCCGTGCTCGCCGATCGTGGTCGCGGGAGAGAAGCGGGCGACGGGGTCGCCCGGATAGACGGGGGTGTCGTCGTCCAGGGGGTGGGAGAGGTCGATGATGTCGCGGACCGGCGACGGGACGTGGCCGCTCACGGGGTCTCCTGGAGGTCGGGTCACGGCGCGGGGGTGAGCGCCCATAGGACCTCGGCCGTCGCGCGGGTCGAGGGGTTGAGCCAGGTGTGCGGCGTCGCACCGGGCATCGTGAAGGCGTCCCCGGCCGCGAGATCCACCGTCTCGCCGTCCAGGAGGAGGCGCAGGACCCCGGCGACCACGTAGACGAACTCGACGTCGCAGGCCAGCGCGTAGAGCTCGGGCCCGCCGCCACCGCCCGGCTCGACCAGCGACCGGATCACCTGCAGCTG
The DNA here is from genome assembly GCA_025965795.1 of Blastococcus sp. GTDB lineage: Bacteria > Actinomycetota > Actinomycetes > Mycobacteriales > Geodermatophilaceae > Blastococcus_B. Next base: position 3,616 of record JAOPWH010000282.1, on the reverse strand, counting down.
ACGCTGGGACCCGGCCGTGAGCAGGTACTCGTGCAGCCCACGCCCGCCGAAGTTGATCGGCGGCGCCTCCCCGGCGCGGACGAGGGACGTCTCGGGGGCCTCGAACAGGGCGCCGACACCGATGCCCAGCACGCCGCAGACGGTGACCAACGAGGCAACGGACGGCGACACCTCGTCGCGCTCCAGCCGGCTGAGGAACCCCTTCGTCAGGCCGGCCTGCTCGGCGACCGCCGCCAGGGTCAGCCCCGCTGCCTGGCGGGCGGCCCGCAACCGCGCTCCGATGAGGGCGCCCGCAGGGTCCGCGGGGCGGGCCAGGCGCCGCAGCTCACCGGCCATGCGCGCACCTCCCCCGCTCGCCTCGGACCGCCAGCATGCCGCACGTTAATTCCATGCAACATTAGTTGTCTCCCGGACAACTCTGCCTCTAGCCTTCGCCCACTGCGGTGGCCGGACGCCATCGCCTCATCCGGAGGTGGCACATGAGCGGACCCGAGCTGGCCGGGCTCGCCGCGGACGCGCGGCGGCCACGCGTGACCGAGGTCGAGCAGCACGGGATCGACACGATCCCGGACGCGGAGCGCACCTCGGGGCCCTTCGACCTGTTCCGCATCCAGTTCGGTGGGGCCAACACCTTCGCCACCGTCATCCTCGGCACGTTCCCGGTACTGCTCGGGCTCTCGCTGCTCCAGGCGATCCTCGCGACCGTGCTCGGTGTGGTCGTCGGGGCGCTGATCCTCATGCCCATGGGCCTGTTCGGTCCCCGCACCGGCACCAACAACGCGGTGTCCTCGGGAGCGCACTTCGGCGTCCGGGGACGCGTGCTCGGGTCCTTCCTCTCCCTGCTCACCGCGATCGCCTTCTACTCGATCTCGGTGTGGGTGAGCGGCGACGCCATCGTCGGTGCGGCCGCCCGGCTGTTCGGCGTGGGCGACTCCGACCTGCTGCGCGGCGTCATCTACGCCGTCCTCGGCGCGCTGGTCATCGTCGTCGTCATCTACGGCTACCAGTTCATGCTGCTGGTGAACAAGGTCGTCGTCCTGGCAAACACGGCGCTGATGCTGCTCGGCATCGTGGCCTATGCGTCACTGTTCGACTTCGGCTACGACCCGGGCCCGGAGGCGTACGCGCTCGGTGGCTTCTGGCCGACGTTCGTCCTCTCGGCGCTGATCGTCATGGGGAACCCGATCAGCTTCGGCGCCTTCCTCGGCGACTGGTCGCGCTACATCCCGGCCGCCACGTCGACGGGCCGGCTGATGGGTGCCACGTTCCTGGGCCAGCTGGCGACGCTGATCCCCTTCTTCTTCGGCGTGGGCACCGCGACGCTGGTGTCGGGGGACGACTACGTCGTGGGGCTGATCCAGGTCTCCCCGCTCTGGTACGCCGTGCTCCTGATCGTCGTCGCGTTCCTCGGCGGGATGTCGACGGGCGTCACGTCGCTCTACGGCACCGGCCTGGACTTCTCCTCGGTGTTCCCACGGCTCAACCGCGTGCAGGCGTCGCTGTTCATCGGCACGCTGGCCTTCGTCTTCATCCTCGTCGGCCGCCTCGCGTTCGACCTGCTCGGCAGCGTCAACGCCTTCATCGGCGCGATCGTCATCTGCACGACGCCATGGATGATCATCATGACCATCGGCTACGTCGTCCGGCGCGGCTACTACTCCCCGACCGACGTCCAGGTGTTCAACCAGGGCCGCACGGGCGGCCGGTACTGGTTCAGCGACGGGGTGAACTGGCGCGGCATCGTCGCCTGGGTCCCAGCGGCCATCGCGGGCCTGCTGTTCGCCAACTACCCGCCGCTGATCGAGGGGCCGTTCCGCAACGCGGTCGCCGGCGGCATCGACGTCAGCCTGCCCGTCTCCCTCGGGCTGGCGGCAGTCATCTACCTCGCGCTGCTCTTCGCGTTCCCCGAACCCCGGGACGCGTTCGGGCCCGACGGCCCGCGGTGGGTGCCGGTCAGCGATGCGCAGTCCCAGCCGGTGGTCGACGATCCGCGCGCCTCGGTGCACCGGGCCGGCCGTCGGCGCGAGGCGCCCTCCGAGCCGGTCGCCTGATGGTCGAGCGCATCACCCAGGACGGCCGCCTCGGGCAGGTCGACGCCACGGTCGTCCCGCGGTTCGCCGGACCGCCCACCTTCGCCCGGCTGCCCCGCATCGACGAGGTATCCGACGTAGACGTCGCGGTGGTCGGCGTCCCGTTCGACTCGGGAGTCAGCTACCGGCCGGGCGCCCGCTTCGGACCGGCCCACGTGCGCGAGTCGTCGCGGCTGCTGCGCCCGTACAACCCGGCCATGGACGTCGAGCCCTTCGCGCGCCAGCAGGTCGTCGACGCCGGCGACCTCGCGGTCAACCCCTTCGACATCGGTGCCGCGATCGGGCAGATCGAGGCCGGCGCCTCCGCGCTGCTGGAGCGCGCCGGTCGGCTGCTCACCATCGGTGGGGACCACACCATCGCCCTGCCGTTGCTGCGCGCCCTCCACGCCAAGCACGGCCCGGTGGCGGTCGTCCACTTCGACGCCCATCTCGACACCTGGGACACCTACTTCGGCGCCGAGTACACGCACGGCACGCCCTTCCGGCGGGCATCGGAGGAAGGCCTGCTGGACCGGAGCGGCTGCCTGCACGTGGGCATCCGCGGGCCGCTGTACTCGACCCAGGACCTGATCCAGGACGGCGAGCTCGGCTTCCAGATCGTGCATGCGCGCGAGGTCGACGACCTGGGCATCCGGGGCGTGATCGAGCGGGTCAAGGCGCGCATCGAGGACCGGCCGGTCTACGTCTCCGTCGACATCGACGTCCTCGACCCGGCCTTCGCGCCCGGCACCGGCACCCCGGAGGCGGGCGGCCTCACCAGCCGCGAGCTCCTGGCCATCCTCCGGTCCTTCGCCGACGCCAACCTGGTGGGCGCCGACCTGGTCGAGGTCGCGCCGGTCTACGACCATGCCGAGATCACCGGGATCGCGGCCTCCCACGTGGCGTACGAGCTGCTCTCGGCCATGGCACCGCCCGCGTGAGCGTCGAGGACGAGGTTCGGCGGGCCGCGGCTGCGCTGGTCGGCGCGTTCGGGAGCGGCGATCTGGACGCCTACTTCGGGTCCTTCGCCGACGACGCGACCTTCCTGTTCCACACCACCGACCGACTGCTCACCTCGACCGACGAGTACCGGCGGGAATGGGCTCGCTGGGCTGCCGAGGACGGATTCAACGTGCTCGACTGCTCCACCGAGGACACCCTGATCCAGCTCTTCGGGAACACCGCGGTGCTGACCCACCGCGTGCGCACCACCGTCTCCACCCGCGAGGGCACCGAGCGTCTCCATGAGCGGGAGACGATCGTCTTCACCCGTCGGGGCGGACGCTGGCTGGCCGTCCACGAGCACCTCTCCCCCGCTCCCGACGCCTGACTGCGGACCCGGTTTCGCCACCGGCACCGGCCCCGGTCCAGCCACCGGCCCCGCGCGGGCCCGGCCCGGGGCCGACCACGCACCCAGCCGGCCGAGGCGCAACGGAACGCTGACCCGAACCTCCACGACGGCGCCCTCGTCCACCGAGCAGGCGACCAGCGTGGCGGAGTTCGACGTCGCCACCTCCGCCGCGAGCCGGCAGCCGTCCGGCTCCCCG
>JAOPWH010000268.1 GCA_025965795.1 Blastococcus sp. | reverse complement strand
ACGCGCAACGAATCCACCCTCACGGGATTCAACGCTGGCTGGTTGTCCAACTCTACGCCGGTTTCCAGCACCCCCTCAGGGGGCCGGTCCGGCGGCCCTTGCGGACCGCGCGGCGCAGAGAGAAAGTTACGTCCGTCCGGGGGGCCATGTCAAACCGGTTGAGGGGTGACGCCTGACACGCGGTTGGTACCGGTGCGACACCTGGCCGTCACACGCACGACGGACGCGCTCAGGGCGCCGGAACGGCCGTCCGTCGCACTCCCGCGACCGCTCGCTTGCCCCGGCGGAGCACGAGCCAGCCACCGGCGAGCCAGGCGTCGTCCCCGGGTATGGACTCGGCGTCTGTGACGCGTTCGTTGTTCAGGTACGCGCCGCCCTCCTTCACGGTGCGCCGGGCCTCCGACAGGCTCGACACCAGGCCCGTCAGCTGCAGCAGCTGCGCCACGGACGGCACCGGACCGTCCAGCGTGACGCCTCCCGCCTCGCCCAGCGCGGCCGTGAGCGCGTCGGCGCCGAGCGAGCCGAGCTCGTCCCGTCCGAACAGTGCCCGGCCGGCCGCCTCGGCCTGACGGAGCTCCTCCGCGCCGTGCACCAGCAGCGTGAGGTCCTCGGCCAGCACGCGCTGCGCCGTCCGTGCTGCCGGTCGCTCGATGCTCTCGGCGATCAGGGCCTCGATCTCCTCCGCCGGTCGCTCGGAGAACAGGGGCAGCCAGGCACGGGCATCGGCGTCGTCGGCGTTGAGCCAGAACTGGAAGAAGGCGTACGGCGACGTCAGTGACGGATCGAGCCAGACCGAGCCGCCCTCGGTCTTGCCCATCTTGGTGCCGTCGGACCTGGTGACCAACGGCGTCGAGAGCGCATGCACCGCCGCCCCCTCGACCCGGCGGACCAGGTCGATGCCGGCGGTCAGGTTGCCCCACTGGTCGGAGCCGCCGGTCTGCAGCGTCACGCCGTTGCGGCGGTACAGCTCGAGGAAGTCGTTGGCCTGCAGGATCTGGTAGCTGAACTCCGTGTAGCTGATGCCGGCCTCGGAGTTGAGCCGCGCGGACACCGCTTCCTTGGCCAGCATCTTGCTGACCCGGAAATGCTTGCCGAGACCGCGCAGGAAGTCGATCGCCGACAGCGGCGCCGTCCAGTCGAGGTTGTCGACGTAGACGGGGCCCTTCAGACCGTCCCGCTCGGCCGGCAGGTCCAGGAACGGCGCCACCTGTTCACGGATGCGCTGCACCCAGGCAGCCACCGTCGCCGGGTCGTTCAGCTGCCGCTCCGCGGTGGGGCGCGGGTCGCCGATGAGGCCGGTGGCGCCGCCGACGAGGACGACCGGCTGGTGGCCCGCCCGCTGGAGTGCCCGGAGCACCATGAACTGCAGCAGGCTCCCGACGTGCAGGCTGGGCGCGGTCGGGTCGAAGCCGCAGTAGAAGGCGACGGGTCCCTCGGCGAGGTGGGTGCGCAGGGCCGCCTCGTCGGTGCTCTGGGCGATCAGCCCGCGGCGGTGCAGCTCGTCGATCACGTCTTCGGTCACGGGGTGCCATCCTGCCCGGCGCCCCCACGGCGAGGTTTGCCACCTGCCCGGAACACGCTCACCGACGGCGCATCCGTCTCCCAGAAGCGCCATGGCAGGTCGGTCGCCTGGCTGATCCCGACCCGTGGACCGGCGGACACCGACGCCGGCGCCGTTCCCCGGTACAGCCGCACGGCGCTGCCGGGATCCAGCAGGTCGGCGCCCCGGTCTCCGGGGCCGATGGCGAGCGCCTGGGTCAGGCGGGCGGGGCCACGGGCCAGGTCGCGGACGACGCGGGCCGCCGGTCGGCGCGACCGGGCGAGCTCCTCCCCCACCACGACCTCACCCGCCCGCAGGAGTACCGCCGAACCGCGGCCCTCGGGACCGACGACGACGTTGGCGCACCAGTGCACGCCGTAGCTGAAGTACACGTACAGCCGCCCCGGCGGGCCGAACATGATCTCGGCCCGCGGGGTCGGCCCCCGGTGCGCATGGGAAGCCGGGTCGGCACCCTCCCCCGAGTACGCCTCCACCTCGGTCAGGCGCAGGGCCACCCGTCCCTCCGGCCGCTCGGTGACCACCCAGCAGCCCAGCAGGGACGGCGCTACGACGTCGACCGGCCCGAGCAGGTCGGCCTGGGTGAGGAGCGGACCCGGCTGGGGCCGGTCGGGTTCGGGAGGGGCAGTCAGAGCGCGGCCGCCACGGGTGAGGACGACGCCCACCGACCGTGCTCGGCGGCGAGGGCCTTGAGCGCCGTCAGCTGCTCGGCCACCCGCTCCGGCGCCGTCCCCCCGCGGGCCTTGCGGGCCGCCAGCGCGCCGGCCACCGAGAGCACCGAGCGGACGTCGGGGGTGAGCCGCTCGTCGATCCCGGCGAGCTGGTCGTCGTCCAGCTCGTCGAGTTCGACGCCGGCCTCCTCGCAGAACGAGACCATCGCTCCGGAGATCTCGTGCGCCGACCGGAACGGCACGCCGCTGGACACCAGCCATTCGGCGACGTCGGTCGCCAGCGCGAAGCCCTGCGGGGCCGCCGCCTCCAGCACCTCGGGGTGCAGGGTCAGGGTCGCGACCATCCCGGTCACCGCCGGCAGGAGCAGCATCAGCTGCTCCATGGAGTCGAAGACCGGCTCCTTGTCCTCCTGCAGGTCACGGTCGTAGGCCAACGGCAGGCCCTTGAGCATGGTGAGCAGCCCGGTGAGGTTGCCGACGAACCGGCCTGACTTGCCGCGCGCGAGCTCGGCGATGTCGGGGTTCTTCTTCTGCGGCATGATCGACGACCCGGTCGCCCAGGCGTCGTCCAGCCGCGCCCAGCTGAACTCCGTCGACGTCCAGAGCACGACCTCCTCCCCC
>JAOPWH010000267.1 GCA_025965795.1 Blastococcus sp. | reverse complement strand
GCGGCCAGGGCGGCGAGGTCGGCGGCGGTGCCGGCGCGGTGCCGCGCGACGGCCGCGGCTGCGACCAGCGCGATGGCGACACCCAGGACCGCCAGCACGGCGGAGAGCGCCAGCACCCAGACGGTGGCCGAACCCCGGTCCTCCCCGATCCGGCCCGGCCGCCGGCTCATCCGGACTCCGCTCCGCCGGGCTCGCGCACGGCCACCGCCGCCGCCGACACCTCCACCCGCAGCGGCACCGGCCCCAGCGCGGCGATCTCGGCCACCACACTCACGGAGACCTCGTCGGCGACCACGCTCACCGACGTGACCGCCCCCTCGGGCGCCGCCTTTTCGACCAGGGCGGTCACCGTCGCGACGTCCTCTCCCCGGGCCGCGGCCCTGGCTCCCTCGCGCGCCGCGTCGACGCACCGGAGCTGGGCGCCCACGACGGTCACCGCCGCCACCGCCCCCGCGAGCACGAGCAGGAGCACCGGGAGCACCACCGCCGTCTCCGCGGTGACCATTCCGCTCTCACCCCTGCACGGGGCGGTTCCGAACCGGCGGCGTCGCACGGTCAGGACAGCGTCGCGAGCGCGGAGTCCACCAGGTTCGTGAGGCCGGTGACGATGGAGCCGCCGGTGACCACGCGATAGAGCACCGCGGCGAAGGCGCACGCCGCGACCGTGCCGACGGCGTACTCGGCCGTGCTCATCCCGGCCTCCGCGGTCTCCCGGACCACGGCCCACCTCCGGGCGAGAAGGTTCCTCCGGGCGGACGAACCGTCGTCGGACGAACGGCCGTCGGCGACGCTCTCGGCGGGATCCTGAGCGGGCGTAACGGGTGCACTGGTCACGGGAGCCTCCTGGGTGCGGCCCCTGAGCGGGGCGTGTGGATCGACCCTCCCGGCCGGGCGGCTCCGGTCCCAGTGCCGACCGGGTTCTGTGGAGAAGGTCCGGAGCTGTGGACGCCGGCTCATCCGAAGACCCCGTCGGCGATGCCCAGCACCAGCGGCACGACGCCGAGACAGACGAAGGCCGGCAGGAAGCACAGTCCCAGCGGCGCGAGGACCCACACCCCGGCCCGCCGCACGTCGGCGTCGACCTGCGCGCGGGCGGCCGACCGGGTGTCGGCGGCGAGCACCCTCAGCGCCGGCGCGACGGACGCACCCGACTCCCCTGCCCGAACCAGCGCCCGGCCGAGGACCGCCAGCTCCGGCGGGACGTCCGCCCACGCTCGTCGGGGCTCGGCGCCGAGCCGGTAGAGGGCCGCGACGGCACGCAGCTCTGGGCCCAGCGGTCCGGGGACCGCCTCACCGACCGCCGCGAGCGCACCGCCCACCGGTAGACCGGCGGCAAGGCAGACCCCGAGCAGGTCGCAGGCGCCGGGCAGGTCCCGGACGAGGCCCGCCCGGGTCGTCCGCTCCTCGCCGGAAGCCTCCCGTCGCAGCAGCCGATCCGTCGCGACCGCCGCCCCGAAGCCGACGACGGCACCGACGACCCCGCCCACCAGCAGGCACGCGGCGACGCCCACCCCACCGGCGAGCAGCCGTCGGCGGACGGCGGCCGGCGCAGCGGCCCGCTCCCCGCTGACGGGAGCGGCGTCGACAGCGGTCACCGCCCGCAACCGCCCCAGCGCGACGGCGCGCGCGGGCGACCAGACGAGCACAGCCGTGGTGAGCCCGAGCAGCGGCGGCCAGGGAAGGTCGGCGATCACCGGACGGCACGCTGGATCAGGCGGCGCGACCAGGCCAGCCCGGCGAGCTCGAGGGCCACCCCGGCCACCAGCAGCAGCTGCCCGGTGCCCGTCGTGGTGAGCACGCGCCACGGATCGGCGCCCACGCCACTGCCCATCGCCAACCCGAGTGCCGGCAGGCCTGCCAGGACCATCGCGCTGGCGCCCGGCCCGGCCGTCGCCGCTCGCAAATCCTCGCGCTGCCGGCGACGAGCCCGCAGATCGTCCTCGACCGCACTCAGCACCCCGGCCAGGGAGCAGCCGGTCCGGGTGCTCAGGAGCACCGCCGCGGAGACACTGCGGAACGCCTCGTCCAGGATCCGCTGGTCCGATCCGGCGCCTGCGTCCGCCGACGACGACCCGGGGGCTCGCACCGCCATGGCCAGCGCCCGGCCGCACCGCTGGTCGGCGCAGGCCACCACGGCCGCCTCGGTGGCGGCGGCGAGCGAGCGACCACTGCGGAGTTCCGCGGCCAGGGCGCCGAGACCCTCCGTGAGGGACGAGAGCGCGGCACCCAGGCGTTCGGTCCGGCGTCGAGCCAGCCAGGTTCGAGCGGCCACGGTCGCCAGGACCGCACCGAGGGCAGCCACCAGCGCGGTGCTGACCACCGCCCCCGCTGCCGCAGCCGCCGCTCCCGCCAGGGCCGGCACCGGCAGGGCGTCGACGTCGGGACGGCGTCGGGCGAAGGCCCTCCCGGCACGCGCGGCCAGCCGGCTGCGGCTCCCGGGACCCGGCCAGAGCAGGACGGCCGTCGCGGCCGCCAGCAGTGCACCGGTCATCAGGCGCACGCCGCCGGCCCGAGCAGCTGCCGCAGGCGATCCCCGGCCGGACACGGACCGCCGTCGGCGCGCCAGCCGGATTCGACCACCACGAACTCCCCCGCCCGCCGCACCACCCCCAGCTCCTCGACGCGCCGGCCGCCGGCGCTGCGGCGCAGGTGGACCACGACGGCCAGGGCCGCGGCCGCCTGGCTGTGCACCGCGGAGCGCCCCATCCCGGCCGCGACGCCGAGGGCCTCCAGCCGGGCGGGTACCTCGGCCGGACGATTGGCGTGCAGCGTGCCGCAGCCGCCGTCGTGCCCGGTGTTGAGGGCGGCGAGGAGGTCGGTGACCTCGGCGCCGCGCACCTCGCCCACGACCAGCCGGTCCGGCCGCATCCGCAGCGCCTGACGGACCAGGTCCCGCAGGGTCACCTCGCCGACCCCCTCCACGTTGGGCGGACGGGTCAGCAGGCGGACCACGTGCGGAGACGCGGGTGTGAGCTCGGCGGCGTCCTCGCACAGCAGAACGCGGTCGGCGGGATCGGCCTCGCCCAGCAGCGCCGACAGCATCGTCGTCTTCCCCGAACCGGTGCCTCCGGTGACGAGGAAGGCCAGTCGGCGGCGGACCAGTGCCCGGACGAGGTCCTCGCTGGCACCGGGCAGCGCACCGGCGGCCGCCAGCTCCGCCAGCGACCGGGAACACCGGCGCAGCACCCGCAGGGACACGCAGGTGCCGCTGCCCGACACCGGCGGCAGGACGGCGTGCAGCCGGGTGCCGTCGGGCAGCCCCACGTCGACCCAGGGAGCGGCGTCGTCGAGCCGCCGGCCCGCGGCGGCTGCCAGCCGGACGGCCAACCGGCGGACGGCCTCGTCGTCGGGGAACCGCACACCGGTCAGCGCGAGCCCCGCACCGTCGTCCAGCCACACCTGGTCCGGGCCGTTGACCAGCACGTCGGTGACGCCCGGCCGCCGCAGCAGCACCTCCAGCGGTCCGGCGCCCGCGAGCTCGTCGACGGCCTCCCGCACGGCGCGCAGGACGTCGTCGTCGCCGAGGAGGCCGCCGCTCTCGTCGCGGACCAGGGCGGCGACGTCTGCCCGGCTCGGCAGTCCGGGCTCGAGCGCCAGTCGGGCCCGGACGCGGTCCAGCAGGGCCGGCGCGTTCACCGCGCGGCCACGGGCGGCGTGGACAGCTCTGCCAGGATCCGGCGGGCCACCCGACCGAGCGGTGAGCGCGGCGAGTCGACCGGCGGTTCCCCGCGTTCGCCGCGGGGAACGGCGCTGCGATCGTGGGTCAGCTCGGCGAGCACCGGCCGGCCCACGACGTCAGCGACGTCGTCGCGGGCGAGTCCGCCGCTGACCGTGCGGACCACGAGGCGCGCCGACGACCAGCCCGACCCCGGGGATTCCACGAGGAGCCGGGCGGCGGTGGCGGCGCGCAACCGCGCGGGAACCACGAGCACCGCGAGATCGGCGTCCGCGAGCGCCGATCGGGTGGCTGCTCCCTCCCCCGAACGCGAGACGTCGAGGACGGCCGGCCAGCCCCCCGCCCGCACCGCGTCGAGCACCGCGGTCAGCGCCTCGTCGGGGACCGCACCCGGGACGCTGCGCGACGCAGCGAGGACGTGCACTCCGCCGACCTCCGGCAGGGCGGCGAGCAACGCGTCGCCGGCGACCCGGCCGCGCAGCCCGGTGAGATCGGGCCAGCGCAGCCCGTCGGCCCGCTCGGCGCCGAGCAGCAGGTCGATCCCGCCACCCCAGGCGTCGACGTCGACCAGCACCACGCCGGGAGCAGCCGCCTGGGCCACGGCGGCGGCGACGGTGCTCGCCCCGGCGCCTCCGCAGCTCCCGCCGACGGCGACCAGCCGCCCGCGC
>JAOPWH010000243.1 GCA_025965795.1 Blastococcus sp. | reverse complement strand
CGCTACGTCATCGACAACGCGCTGATGTGGCTGCGCGACATGCACGTCGACGGGCTCCGGCTGGACGCCGTGCACGCGCTGGTCGACGAGCGGGCCACCCACGTGCTCGAGGAGCTGGCCCAGGAGGTGGACAGGCTGTCGGTCGCCGTCGGCCGGCCGCTCACGCTGATCGCGGAGAGCGACCTCAACGACCCCCGGATGGTCACCCCGCGGGTCGCCGGGGGCCTGGGCCTCACCGCACAGTGGAGCGACGACTTCCACCACGCGCTGCACGCGACCCTCACCGGCGAGGGTCAGGGTTACTACGCCGACTTCGCCGAGGCCGGCCTCGCGGGCCTGGCCAAGACCCTGATCGGCGCGTTCTTCCACGACGGCACCTGGTCCAGCTTCCGCCGTCGGCACCACGGCCGGCCGGTCGACCCCGCCGCCCTGCCCGGCTGGAAGTTCCTCGGCTACATCCAGGACCACGACCAGATCGGCAACCGCGCCGTCGGCGACCGGATCTCCGCCTCCCTCTCCCCCGGCCTGCTGGGCGTCGGCGCGACGCTGGTGCTGACCAGCCCGTTCACCCCGATGCTGTTCATGGGCGAGGAGTGGGGTGCCACCACCCCGTGGCAGTTCTTCACCAGCCATCCCGAGCCGGAGCTGGGCAAGGCGACCGCCGAGGGGCGGATCGGGGAGTTCGCCGAGCACGGCTGGGACGCCGACGTCGTTCCCGATCCGCAGGACCCGGAGACGTTCCAGCGGTCCAAGCTGGACTGGTCGGAGCTGGACGAGGAGCCGCACGAGCGCCTGCTGGCCGTGCACCGCTCGCTGCTCGCGCTCCGGCGGGCCCATCCCGACCTGGTCGACGCCGACCTGTCGGCCGTGGCGGTGAGCTGGGACGACGCGGATCAGTGGATGGTCGTCCAGCGCGGGTCGCTGCGGGTCGTCATCAACCTGGCCGACCAGCCGCGGGAGATCGACCTGGACGTGCCGGCGTCCGACGTCCTGTTCGCCACCGGCGAGCTCCCCGACCTGGACGGCGCGACGGTGACCCTGCCCCCGGAGAGCGCGGCCGTGCTCTCCACCCGCTGACGGGCCACTCCGCGCATCCTCGGCGTCAGGCGAGGTGCCGCGCGGCGGCGCTCTCGAACTCCTCGACCGCTGCCCGGGTGAGGCCGTCGTCCAGGACTGCCTGGGCCAAGGGGCCGCCGAGGGTGAAGTCCGGCACCCCCGCGGCGGCGAGACGGGCGATGTCGTCCGCACTGCGCAGGGAAGCGGCCAGAATGCGGGTGGGCTCCGTTCCGATGGCCTGCTGCATGGCGATCACCGACTCCACGCCGTTTCGCCCCGCATCGGTCATCCGCCCGACGTAGGGCGCCACCCCCTGGATCCCGCAGTCGCGAGCCATGAGGGCCTGCACCGGGTGGTAGACCACCGTCAGCAGGACCTGCGCCCCCTCCTGGACGAGCGCCCTCGCCGCCGAGAAGCCGGCCGCAGTGGCCGGGACCTTGACGGTGACCGGCCCGAGTGCCCGGAGGCCCTCCGCGCTGCGCAGCATCTCGTCGCTGGTCCGGCCGACGACCTGCATGTAGACGGTCGGCACGCCCAGCTCCGCGAGCCAGGCATGCAGGTCGGCCAGATCCCGCTGCCCGAGCCCTGCCCGGTCCAGGATCGTGGGGTTCGTCGTGACCCCGGCGAACACGCCGGAGCTCCACAGGTCCGCGATCAGCGTGCGGTCCGCCGAATCGATGTACAACGCCACAGGTCTTCTCCTCCGTCGGCTGGCTGTGTCCCCGGGGGCGGGGTGGTCTCGGACGCCGGTCAGGTCAGGCCGGCCGCCTGCGCGATCCGCTCGAGAGTGCCAACGGTGCGCCGGGTGAGCTCGAACTCGCCCCCGGCGGCGCGCCGGTCGGTCACAGCCGCGGTGAAGGCTCGCACCTGTTCGGCGTAGGCGTCTCCCGGTACCTCGATCTCCCGCGTCCGGCCCTCGCGGTCGACGTGCACCGTGCCGACCCCGCCCACGAGGTCGGTGCGGAACACATGGGGCAACCGGATCGTCCCCTCGGTGCCGATCAGGGTCGCCGTGTCCACCATCGGGGCGTCGAAGCTGCAGTCCAGGGTCGCCAGGACGTCCCCGTACCGGAGGGTCGCCGCCGTGCGCGTGTCGACCCCGCCGTCGCCGTCCCGGTGGGCGACGGCCGCCACGTCGTCGGGATCCCTGCCCGCCAGCCCCCCGAAGAGGTCGACCGGGTAGCAGCCGAGGTCCAGGAGGCATCCGCCCCCCATGTCGGACCGCAGGCGGATGTCCGGCGTACCCGTGCGGGGAAGCGAGAAGTGCAGGCGGGCCTCCATCGCGACGAGATCGCCCACCTCTCCGGCGCCGAGCAGCGTCCGGACCGTGGCCAGCTGCGGGTGGTGCCGGTACATGAACGCCTCGGCCAGGTGCACCCCCGCGGCGCGGACCGCCGCGTCCACCTGGTCCAGTTCCGCGGACCCGAGGACCACCGGCTTCTCGCAGAGGACGTGTTTGCCGGCCTGCGCCGACCGCATGATCCACGCGGCGTGCAGGGAGTTCGGCAGCGCGATGTAGACCGCATCGACGCCGGGGTCGGCCAGGAGGTCCTCGTGCGAGTCGTAGGACCGCAGGATGCCCAGCTCGTGGGCGTACGAGCGGCCGCGCCCACTCGCGCTGCTGACCGCCACGACGTCCCCACATCCCGAACGCCGGATGGCCGGTATGACCTGCTCGCGCGCGATGCGGGCGGCACCGAGCACGCCCCAACGGAGCGATTCCACGTGTCCTCCTGGTGTCGACTTCCCGGATCTCGCTGACCTGACCGGGACCTTTCCCGCTCCTGCCGGGAAGGTCCCCTAACCTGCTCATGACCTGGGGCGGCCGTGGCCGCCCCGCATCCGGGCTGACGACAGGTCGCCCCCCGCCGAGAGGACCGCACACCATGGGCAGAGTGATCGTCTTCGGCTCGCTGAGTCAGGACCTGCACCTGCACATGGAACGTCATCCCGGCACCGGCGAGACCGTGATGTCCGGGGACATCGACTACCGGTTCGGCGGCAAGGGCGCCAATCAGGCGGTCGCGGCGGTACTTGCGGGCGCGGAGTCCCTGTTCGTCGGGAAGGTGGGCGACGATCCGCAGGGACGCGAGTACGTCGAGCGCCTCTCCGCCTTCGGAGTGGACACGTCCCGGATGGAGATCGTGGCGGACGCCCCCACGGGCACCGCCATCATCTACAACGACCGCGACGGAGAGAACATGATCGTCGTCGCCCCCGGCGCCAATCATCACATGGGCCACGCAGATCTCGCCAAGCTCGACGACCTCGCCCCGGGCGACGTCCTGCTCATGCCGCTCGAACTCCCGCTCGACGTCGTGTCGGCGGCGGTCGAGGCCGGCGCGTCCCGCGGGGCCCGCGTCATCCTCAACCTCGCGCCCTTCGCCCCGCTTCCGGAGGCCGTCCTGGCCGCCTGCGATCCGGTCGTCGTGAACGAGTACGAGGCCGAACTCCTCGAGCGGGCCGGTATCGCCACACCCTCCGTGCTGCAGACCCTGGGCACGCGGGGATCGCGGTGGGGCGACGTGCATGTCCCCGCGCTCGAGGTGACCGTGGTGGACACCACCGGCGCCGGCGACGCCTACTGCGGCACGCTCGCCGCGCGACTGAGCCTCGGGGAGGACAGGGAGACCGCGATGCGAGCCGCCTCGGACGCCGCGGCGCGCTGCGTGCAGCACGCCGGGGCGCAACCGCCCCTCCCCTGACCGGCCCGGCCGGAGCCGGCAGCGGCGCGATCTTGGCGTCCTCGACGTTGGCCTTGTCGTACCAGTACGACCCGGTGTCCTGGATCTTCTCCTGGGAGTCACCGTTGATGGCCTTCACCGCGGACTCGATGGTGCACCGGCCGATGCCCAGCGGGTCCTGAGTGATCGCCCCGGCCATGACACCGCTCTTGATGGCGTCGATCTGGGCCTGGCCGGAGTCGAAGCCGACGATGGTGAGCTTGCCGGGCTCCAGACCCAGCTCGTTCACCGCGTCCACGATGCCGATCGCCGAGCCCTCGTTGGTGCCGTAGAGGCCGGCGAGGTCGGAGTGCGAGGCGATCATTGCCTTGGCGATGTCCGCCGACTTGATGTGGTCACCCTCGCCGTACTGGATGTCGACGATCTCGATGTCCGGGTAGTCCGCCTTCATCTTGTCCACGAAGCCGTCCCGGCGCTCGACGCCGGTGCTGTTGATCTGGCTGTGACCGACGATGGCGACCTTGCCCTTCTTGCCGATCAGCTCGGCCATGTGCTCAGCGGCCAGCGCTCCGGCCGCCTTGCTGTCCGTCTGACAGATGGTCACCGGCACCTCGGAGTTGCATCCGGCGTCGAACTCGACGACCGGGATGTCACCCGACTTCGCCTGGTCGAGCAGCGGCACACAAGCCTCCGGGTCCAGCGCCGCGTACCCGATGGCATCCGGCCCGCGCTCGATCGCCGCCTGGAGCATCTGCAGCTGCGCGTCGACCTCGGTCTCGGACGCGGGACCGTCGAAGGTCATCGTGACCCCGAGCTCCTTGGCCTTCTCCTCGGCGCCCTGCTTGACCGCCTGCCAGAACTGGTGCTGGAACCCCTTCGACACCAGGGCGATGTCCAGCTCGCCCTTGCCGCCACCCCCGGAACCGCTGCCGGTGTCGTTGCCGCCGCGACCGCAGGCGCTCAGGCTGAGCACCGCGACCGAAACGACCGCCACGATGGCCTTCGTGTAATTCTTCACAGCAGGTTTCTCCTTCGACTGACTCGGCACGCTCGCCTGTCGGCGATGACCGTTCGATCCACCGTTCCTTGTGTGACTGAGGCGCGGACGTGATCACGCGCAGAGGCACCCCTACTTATGGGCGCCGCCCTCGGCGCGCCGCTTGCGCAGGTTGTCCGCGAAGACCGCGATGAGGACGACCATGCCGACGACCACGGTCTGCCACTCGGTCTGGATCGCGAGGATGCGTAGGCCGTTGATCAGGACGCTCATGATCAGCGCGCCGATGATCGTGCCGAGGATCGATCCCCGTCCGCCGAGCAGCGACGTCCCACCGATGATCACCGCGGCGATGGCCTGCAACTCGTAGCCGACACCGAGCTGCGGCTGGGCAGAGTTCAGCCGCGCCGCGAGCACCACGCCGGCGACGCCGGTGGCCACCCCCGCCAGGGTGTAGATGGCCAGGGTCCAGCGTCGGGTGTTGATGCCCGAGAGCCGGGTCGCCTCCTCGTTGCTGCCGATGGCGTAGGTCATCCGGCCGAGGATGGTCTTGCGCAGGATGATCCCGGCCACGAGGGCGAGGAGGAACAGGATCAGCACCGCGTTCGGCACCTTGGGGATGATCTCGCCGAGCGCGATCCTCGAGAATCCCGGCACGTCGTTGAAGTAGATCGGCCGGACGCCGGAGAGGACGAGGGCCAGCCCCTGCGCCACCAGCATCATCGACAGCGTGGCGATGAACGGGGGCAATCCCAGGATCGCGACGTTGAAACCGTTGATGAGTCCGACCAAGGCCCCCATCGCGATCCCGCCGAGGACGCCCACCGGGAGCGGCAGGCCGGCGTTGGCCAGCAGAAGGCCGGTGACGACCGAGCACAGGGTCATCGCCGTACCGAGCGACAGGTCGATGCCGCCGGTGATGATCACGAACGTGGTGCCCACCGCGAGGATGCCGATGACGGCCGTGGACAGCAGGATCGAGCTGAGGTTCGAGATCGTGAGGAAGTTCGGGCTGGCGATGAAGAAGATGATCACCAGCGCGATGAGCGTTCCGAACGCCAGCATCTGCTGGAGTCCCTGACCCAGCCCGGCGAACCGGCCGGTGCGCGCACCGGCCGCCGCGACGCTCTCCCCTGGCGGCGACTGGGTGCCTGCGTCTGCCAGATCTTCGTCCGTGCGTTGAGTGGTCATGCCGCTACTTCCTCGATGTTCTGAGTGGCCAGTTTCATGATGGATTCCTGATCGGCTTTGTCGGGGCTCAGCGTGCCGGTGACCCGGCCCTGCGACATGACGACGATCCGGTGCGAGAGACGGAGGACTTCCGGCAGCTCCGAAGAGATCATGATGACGGCCTTGCCGTCGTCGGCGAGCTGCTTGATCAGCTTGTAGATCTCCTCCTTGGCACCCACGTCGATGCCCCGTGTCGGCTCGTCGAAGATGAGCACGTCACAGTTCCTCGCGAGCCACTTCGCGATGACGACCTTCTGCTGGTTGCCGCCGGAGAGGGTCTTGACGTTCGTCCTGTTGGACGGCGTCTTGATCCGCAGCGACTTGATGAAGCTGTCCGCGACGCGGCGGGCGCGACCCTCGCGGAGGAAACCGAGTGGGGTCTTGTTGGCCGACAGCGAGGCCATCGCCACGTTGAACGTCACGTCCTGCTCGAGCATCAGACCGTGGCGCTTGCGGTCCTCGGGCAGGTAGCCGATCCCGTGCTTGACGGCCACGTTCGGCCCCGAGATGTGGAGCTCCCTGCCCTCGACGGTGACGGTCCCGGCGCTCATGGGATCGGCGCCGATGATGGCGCGGGCAGTCTCCGTGCGGCCGGCGCCCATGAGGCCCGCGAAGCCCAGGATCTCGCCCCGGTGCAGGTCGAAGGACACATCGCGGAGCAGGTTCTTCGTGGACAGGCCACGCACGGACAGCACCACGTCGGCACTGCCGGTGCGCACCTCCTGCCGGTCGTCGTACGCCGCGGAGATCTCGCGGCCGACCATCATCGCGATGATCTCGTCGTCGGTCACGTCGTCCATCCGCCGGGTACCGACGTACTGGCCGTCCCGCAGCACCGTGACCCGATCCGCGATCTGGTGCAGCTCCTCCATCCGGTGGGAGATGTAGACGATGCCCACGCCGCGATCCCGGAGCGACCGGATGAGCCGGAACAGCACCTGCGTCTCGGAGATGCTGATCGCGGACGTCGGCTCGTCCATGATCAGGATCTTGGTGTGCTCGAAGGAGAGCGCCTTGGCGATCTCCACCATCTGCTGCGATGCGACCGTCAGGTTCCCGACGTTCTGGGTCGGCAGGAGGTGGACGCCGAGATCGTCCAGGAGCTGCTTGGTCCGCCGGTTCAGCTCGGCGTCCCGGAGCCACGGGCCGGTTCGGGGCTCGCGGCCGATGAAGATGTTCTGCGCCACCGTCAGGTGAGGCATCAGGTTCATCTCCTGGTGGATGATGCTGATGCCGAGCTGCTGGGCCGCCTTGGGACCGGTGACGTCCACCTCCTGGTCCTCGATGACGATCCGGCCGGCATCGGGGCTGTAGATCCCCGAGAGGATCTTCATCAGGGTGGACTTGCCGGCACCGTTCTCACCGACGAGGGCGAGAACCTCGCCGCGGTCGAGTTCGAAGTTGACGCCGTCCAGTGCTTTGACCCCGGGGAATTCCTTGCTGATCCCCTCGACTCTGAGGAGCTGACTCATGCATGCACCCGCCTGTCGCATCGTTGGTGGAAGGAGTGCCGGCAGCGCCCGCTCGTACGCCGCCCGTTCACACGACGCCCTTTCTCAACAGGTAGCAGCTGTAAGGGACGGTCTCGCCGGTGTGCACGAAGGCGTACACCTGCTTGGCCATGTCGTAGAACGCAAAGCGCTCCACGGACGCAATCGTTATGGAGCGGCCTTCCGCAGCGTCCGCCGCCTCTTGAAGACGTTCGGTCGCAGCGGTGATCTCGCCGGGAGAGCCGTCGATCTCCATGCGGTGCACCGCCTCGTCCACGAACCCGTCCAGGGGGAAGACGCTGAGGATGGCCGCCGCGGCCGCCCCCGTGTCCACACCTCTGAAATCGATTACAGGCGCACCATAGCGATGCGCCGGGAAGTTGCGGTCGACCACGCCCAGGACGTCGCCGTGCCCCATCCGGTCGAGCAGGGACAGCAGCGAACCCGTCAGCAGCGGGTCGATGTTCTTGAGCACAGAGCGTCTCCTCCAGGTCGGATCAGGTCGGTGGCATCGCGGTAGGCGCGATGCGGTGATCAGGTACGGGCGTAGCCGGTGTGCTCGGCATTGGGGCGGGTGGACCAGCCGCCCGCCCCGTCGTCGACGACGAGCGAGGACATGCCTCCGGCGCGGGCGATGAGTTCGTAGTCCTGCCCGGCGTCCGCCCCGTAGCAGAAGAGGGTCACGAACGGCTCGTCGCCGACGTTGACACTCCGGTGCACCCAGTGCCCCGGTACGTGCACGGCCCCACCCGGTCGCATGGGCAGCGCCTCACTGCGGCCGTCCAAGGTCTCCAGGAGCATGACCCCCGTGCCGCTGAGGCAGTAGTACAGCTCCGCACGGTCGGCCTGGGCGTGCAGGTGGCCGCGGGTCACGGCGAACTCGTCCCCGTACCGCCCGGGCTGCAGAGTGCTCGTGCCGATGATCAGCGCCCCGGGTCCGCCCACGTTGCGGTGCTCCTCGACCCGGTAGACGAGGAAGCCGGCGCCCTTCTCGGCGAGCGCCCTGCGATAGGCGGCGTCGTCCCGGTAGACCCCGGCCATGTCCCCCAGCCGCTTCTCGTAGCTCGACGTGGCGCCCTGCATGACGCCGTCCAGCCCGAGGGCGAGCAGCCCCGGATCCGGAACAGTGGTGGTCATGTGGCCTCCGTCTCATTCGAGAGGCTGACCGTAGGGGGTGACAACCTGTCAGGACAAGCCCTTGACCACTTGTCATGTCAGGTGCAGAGTCGGCGACTCGACAGCCCGAGCACAGCAGCACGAGGAGACGGCCACCGGTGATCGTCGCGCACGACCTCGGTACCACCGGGAACAAGGCCTCGCTGCACGACGAGCAAGGCCGCACCCTGGCGGCGGTCACCGTCGACTACCCCGCGAACTTCGCGGCGGGCGGGGTCGCCGAGCAGGATCCCGAGCACTGGTGGGAGGCGGTGGGTACCGCCACCCGCCGGCTGCTGGAGGTGGCCGGCGTGCCGGGCTCGGCGGTGGTGGGGGTCGGGCTGTCCGGCCAGATGATGGGCGCGGTCTTCCTCGACGGAGATCACCGGCCGGTCCGTCCCGCGATGATCTGGGCGGACCACCGCAGCACCGAACAGACCGACCGGCTGCTGGCCGAGGTGGGCCAGGACGTGGCGTACCGGCGCCTCGGTCACCGGATCCACCCCACGTACACGCTGCCGAAGATGATGTGGGTCCGCGACCACGAGCCGGAGACGTGGGCCCGGACCCGGCACGTCTGCATCGCCAAGGACTTCGTCGTCCACCGCCTGACCGGCGTCCTCGTCACCGATCCCTCCGACGCGTCGGGCACCGACGCGTACGACCAGTCGTCCGGCGAGTGGTCGGACCTGCTCCTCGGCTCGGCCGGGATCGCCCCCGGCGTCCTCCCGCCGGTGGTCGACTCCACCACGGTGGTCGGCGGGCTGACGCCGGCCGCGGCCGCGCATACCGGGCTCCAGCCCGGTACCCCGGTCGTCCTGGGCGGCGGCGACGGTCCGATGGCGGCGGTGGGGGCCGGCGTGATCACCCCCGCCGACGGCGCCTACGTCTGTCTCGGCTCGTCGTCCTGGATATCGGCGTCCTCCACCGAGCCGCTGCACGACCCCGCCATGCGCTCGATGACCTTCAACCACGTCGTCCCCGGGCACTTCGTCCCCACGGCCACGATGCAGGCCGGCGGTGCCAGCCTGAGCTGGGTCGTACAGCTCCTGGGAGCGGCCGGCGGCGGGTACGAGGAGTTGCTCCTGGAGGCGGGCAGGGTCCGGGCGGCCGACGAGGGACTGTTCTTCCTCCCCTACCTGCTCGGCGAGCGGTCTCCGCACTGGAACGCCGGGGCAGCGGGCGTCTTCGCCGGCCTCCAGCGTCATCACGGGCCGGGCCACCTGGTGCGGGCGGTCCTCGAGGGCGTGGCCTTCAACCTGCGCACCTGCATCGGCGCGTTCACCGACAACGGCATCCCCGTGGACGACGTCGACGTGATCGGTGGCGGCGCCACCAGCGACGTGTGGATGCAGGTGCTGGCCGACGTCTGGCAGGTGCCGGTTCGGCGGCGGTCGATCGTCGCCGATGCGAACAGTCTCGGTGCCGCCGTCACCGCGGCCGTCGGGCTCGGGTTGGTGCCGGACTTCGGCGTCGCACGCTCGTTGTCGACGACGACGGCGGAGTTCCTCCCCGACTCGGCCCGCGGCGACCTCAGCAACGCGCAGCACGAGGTCTTCCTCGACGCCTACGACCGGCTCGAGCCATGGTTCGACCGTCGGATCGCGGCCCCGTGAGCGGCCCCGTGAGCGGCACCGTCACCGGCACCGTCGTCGTCACCTCCCGGTCGTTCTCCACCGGTGGGGTCGACCTGGTCGCGCGCCTGGAGGCGGCCGGCCTCGCGGTGGTGCGGGCTCCGGCCACCCACGACCTCGAGGCCCTCGGACCGGTGCTCCGGGACGCCGTCGCCTGGATCGCGGGCACCGGGCCGGTGACCGGCCGCCATCTCGAGGCCGCCCCGGCCCTGCGGGTGGTCGCGCGCTACGGCACCGGCGTCGACGCGGTCGACCTCGCGGCCGCGACCGACGCCGGCATCGTGGTGACCAACACGCCGGGGGCCAACAGCGAGGCCGTGGCCGAGCACGCCGTCGCGCTGCTGTTCGCACTGCTGCGCGGCGTCACCGCCGGAGACCGTCGAGTGCGACGAGCCGACTGGACCGTCTCGCGTGGGCGTCAGCTGGCGGGGTCGGTCGCCGGCGTCGTGGGGTTCGGCCGCATCGGGCGGAGCACCGCGAGCCGGCTCATGGCGCTGGGCTGTGACGTGCTGGCCTTCGACCCGTACGCCGCCGACGACGACGTGCGCGCCACCGGCGCCAGGCCCGCGACGCTCGAGGAGGTACGCGACACGGCCCAGGTCGTGTCGCTGCACGCGCCGGGTGGTTCGCCGGTCGTCGACGGGTCGTGGCTGTCCCGCTGCCCGGCCGACCAGGTGGTGGTCAACACCGCCCGGGCCGACCTGGTCGACGAGGGCGCCGTCGCCCGCGCCCTCCGCGAGGGCCGGCTGGCGGGGTACGCGGCCGACACGCTCGCCGCCGAGACCGGCGGCGACGCCGCCTCGCCGCTCCTGGCCGACGACCTCGCCGACCGGGTCGTGGTCACGCCGCACCTGGGTGCCCAGACCCGCGAGGCGGTCGACACCATGGGCACCCTGGCCGTGGAGGACGTCCTGGCCGTCCTCGCCGGGCGGCCCCCCGCGCACCCCGTGGTGCCGTCCCCCGGAGGCCGACCGTGAGCACGAGCACCCGCCGCATGCGCTTCGTCGGTGTGAGCACGGCGTCGTCGTCGATCATGAAAGTGTTCCCGCTCTGGTCCGACATCCTCGGCCTCGACGCCGAACTCGTCGGCCTCGACATCCCGCTCGGCGCGCCCGCGGAGTCCTACCGCGACGCGGTGGCGGCCATCCAGGGGGACCCGTCCTGCGCGGGTGCCCTGGTGACCACGCACAAGATCGCGCTGTTCGACGCCGCCGGCGACATGTTCGACGAGGTCGACGAGTTCGCCGCCAGCGTCGGTGAGATCTCCTCGATCGCGATGCGCGGCGGACGGACGCTCGGCGCCGCGAAGGACCCGCTGACGGCAGGCCTCTCGCTGGAGGAGGTACTCGCCGCGGACCACTTCGCGCGGGGCGCGCACGTCCTCTGCCTGGGTGCGGGTGGCGCCGGCACCGCCATCGGCTGGTACCTGGGACGGCGCACGGACGCTCCCGAGCGGATGACGTTCATCGACGTCGAGGAGACCCGGCTGCGACATCTGCGCGACGTGCTCTCCGCTCACGCTCCGCAGGTCGAACTACGCACCCTGACCGCGGCCGAGGCGGACGCACCCGCAGAGCTCGCCGCGCTCCCGCCACACAGCCTGGTCGTCAACGCGACCGGCCTCGGGAAGGACCGTCCGGGATCTCCGCTCCCGTCGTCGGCCGTCTTCCCGGAACGCGCCGTGGTCTGGGAACTGAACTACCGGGGATCGCTGGAGTTCCTCGCGCAGGCCCGCCGGCAGCAGGCGGCCCGCAACCTGACCGTCGTCGACGGGTGGCGCTACTTCATCCATGGCTGGTCGCAGGTGGTCTCCGACGTGTTCGACCTGCCGATGGAGCCCACCCTCGTGGCGCGCTTGGCGGAAGCGGCCGAGAGCGTCCGATGAGCCTGCGGGTACGCACGGTCCTGGGCGACATCCCACCCGACGAGCTGGGTGCCACGGACTACCACGAGCACCTCTTCCAGGCCTCTCCGCTGCTGCCGGGCGACGACCTGGACGACGAACCGGCCAGCACCCGCGAGGCGGGGCTGCTGCGCGCGTCCGGCGCCGGTGCGATGGTGGAGGCGACCCCGACGGGGCTCGGGCGCCGGCCCGAGGCGGTGGCGCGGGTGTCCGCCGGCACCGGCCTACGGATCGTGCACGTCACCGGCGCTCACCGCGAGGCCCACTACCCGCCCGGGCACCCGCTGCTCGACGAGCCCGTCGAAGCGCTGGTGGCGCGCTTCTCCCAGGACCTCTTCGCCGGCATGGACGGCACCGTGGTTCGCGCCGGAGCCGTCAAGGCCGGTGCGGGGTACTGGTCGCTCACCGGCTTCGAGCGACGCGTGCTGATCGCCGTCGGACAGCTCGCGGCTGGGGCCGGAACGCCCGTCATGGTGCATCTCGAGCACGGCAGCGCCGGCCACGAGGTGCTCGACCTCCTGGCCGGCGAGGGTTGTCCCGAGACCCGGGTGGCGCTGGCCCACGTCGATCGCAACCCGGATCCCGGCCTGCACCGGGAACTGGCCGCCCGTGGCGCCTACCTGGGCTACGACGGCGCCGCAAGACACCAGCGCTGGCCCGACTCGGTCCTGATCGACTGCCTGGCCGCGGTGGTCGAGGGCGGCGCCGGAGAACATGTGCTGCTGGGCGGGGACGTCGCGCGACGCACCCGCTACGTGAGCTACGGCGGCATGCCCGGCCTCGGCTACCTGTTCGATCGATTCGTGCCCCGCCTGCGGACGGCTGTCGGGGACGACGCGCTCGCGTCGGTGCTCGTCGCCAACCCGGCCCGCTGGCTGAGCTGGGACCCCGAACCGTGAGATCCATGTCCCCACGAACCACGAGCATCTCCGGAAGAGGACGACCATGAGCTCCGACACCCAGGCACTCGGTACCGGCGGCGACCTCCTGCGCATCAGTCCGGTCATCCCGGTGATCGTCCTCGACAGCGCAGTGGACGCCGTGCCGCTGGCCCGGGCGTTGGCGCGGGGTGGGGTCCGGATCATGGAGATCACACTGCGAACCGCCGCCGGGCTCGAGGCGATCGAGCGGGTCGCCGCCGAGGTGCCGGAGACCACCGTCGGGGCCGGCACGGTGACGACGCCGGAGGACGTGGCCGCCGCGGTGAGAGCCGGCGCCCAGTTCCTCGTGACCCCGGGTGCCACCGACCGGTTGCTGGCGGCGGCGCTGGACACCGGCCTGCCGTTGCTGGCCGGCGCGAGCACGCTGACGGAGATCCTCCGTCTGCGGGAGCACGGCCAGCAGACGGCCAAGTTCTTCCCGGCCGAGGCGTCGGGTGGGACCGCCTACCTGCGCGCGGTCGCCGGACCCGTTCCGGACGTTCTGTTCTGCCCGACCGGCGGCATCAGCAGGGCCAACGCCGCGGAGTACCTCTCGCTGCCCAACGTGAGTTGCGTCGGTGGCTCGTGGCTGACCCCGCCCACGGCGGTCCAGTCCGGTGACTGGGAGACGATCGAGCGTCTGGCCCGCGAGGCCGTGGCCCTGGCAGCGGCCGGATGAGCCGCGCCGCCGTCCCGACGGCCGTGGCGCACGCCATCGACAAGGGATCAGCCGTTCCCTTCTACCGGCAGCTCAAGGACATCCTCCGGGCCGACATCACCGGGCGCGGGCTGCGGTCCGGGGACCGGCTCCCGGGCGACCACGAGCTGTGCCAGCAGTACGGGGTCTCGCGTCCCGTCGTGCGGCAGGCCCTCTCGGAGTTGCAGTACGAGGGTGTCCTGCAGCGGATCAAGGGCCGCGGCACGTTCGTGGCGCCGCAGTTGACGTCCCAGAGCCTGGTCCAGGCGCTGACCGGGCTGCACGACGACGTCCACGCGATGGGCCGCACCCTGCTCAGCGAGGTCCGGACGCTCAAGGTCACCGCGGCCGACCCCGACGTGGCGGGACGCCTGGAGATCCCCGTCGGCACCGCGGTCGTCGTCACCGAGCGGCTCCGCTTCGTCGACGACGAGCCCTGGGTCTACGCGATCAGCCACGTACCGGCCGCCCTGGCGCCCGACCTGGTCGACCAGGACCTCCGGGAGCAGTCGCTGTATGCACTGCTGGAGCGCCGCTACGGGCTCCGCCTCGTCCGCAGCCGGCGATCGGTCGAGGCACATGTCGCCGGCCAGCGACTGGCCGGCGACCTGAGGATCCCGCGGCACGCGCCGGTCCTCAAGCTGATCAACGTCAGCTTCGGCGCCGACAACCGACCGGTGGAGACCTTCGTCGCCTATCACCGCGGGGACCGATCCCGGTTCGAGGTCGAGCTCGAGCGCGCCCCCGGCGGCCGGGCTGTGCCGCCGCTGGTACGCGTCGTGTGAGCCGGGCCGGTCAGCGCAGCCGGTACACCCGGCGGGCTGTCTCGCCCCAGACCGATCGCTGCTCGTCGACGGTCAGCTCGCCCACGAGCGCGGCCAGCACCTCGAACGTCGGCCGGTAACCCACCGGCCCGTGGGCGTCCTCGGGCACGGTCACGGGCCAGTCGCTGCCGAACATCAGCCGATCGGGGCCGAAGAGCTCGAGCGCGGCGTCCCAGGCGGGGCGCACGGCCTCGACGGTGTAGGGAGCACCGGGCGACCGCAGTCCCGACACCTTGGCCACGGTGCTCGGCCGCTGCGCCACGCGCCGCAGCTGCGCCCGCCACTCCCCCATCTCGGGCCGGCCCAGGGGCGGCTTGGCGAGATGGTCGATGACCACGACGAGATCAGCGACCTCCTCGGCCAGCCGGCCGGCCTGCTCCAGGTGGCGCGGGTAGGCATCGGGAACGTCCAGCGGCAGCCCCGCGGCAGCCACCTGCCGCAGCGAGTCCCGGACGGGGGCGGAGTCGAGGAGATCGGGCCGGGGATCGGCGTGCACCAGATGCCGCACACCACAGAACCGGGGATTCCGGAGGAGGTCCTCGAGGGCGGCCGCCGTGGCCTCCGGGTCGGCCAGCGGGAGCCAGCCGACGACGCCGGCGACCCACGGATGCCGGTCCGCGACGGCCAGCAGGTAGGCGGTCTCGGCGGCGGAGTCCTCCGCCTGGACCAGCACCGCGGTACCGACGCCGCAGCTGGTCAGCGCCTCCAGGGCCTGAACCGGTGAGAAGGACGCGTACAGCCCACCGTGCTGCGGGCCGAGCCAGGCGTAGTCGTGCAGCTCCAGGTCCCAGACGTGCACGTGCGCGTCGATCGGCAGCGATGACCCGGTCACGGGAGCAGCCCCCGTTCGGCCAGGAGCTCCCACAGTTCGTCGGGAACCGGAGACCGCATGCGCGCGACGTTCTGCCGGATCTGCTCGGGGGTGTCGGCACCGACGACGACCGACACCATGGCCGGGTGCCGGGCACTGAAATGGAGCGCCGCGGTCGGCAGCTCCACCCCGAGTTCGCGGCACGCCCGCGCCAGTTCCTGCGCCCGCCGCAGCTTGTCCGCCGGAACCGGCAGGTACTCGTAGCGCGCTTCCTCGCCCGGATCCGGGCTGGCGAGCAGCCCGGAGTTGAAGACGGCGACGTTCACGATGCCGACCCCTCGTTCCTGGCAGAGCGGCAGCACGACATCCTTCGCCGGGGTCTCGAGCAGCGTGTAGCGGCCCGGGAGCATCACGAGGTCGATCGCGTCGGTGCGCACCGCCCGCTCGACGGCGCCGAGGTCCTTGGTGCCGACGCCGATCGCCCGCACCAGGCCCTCCTCCCGCATCCGGACGAGTGCGGCGATGCCGGAGTCGACGGCCTCCGGGATGCCCTGGGGGCTGCGCTCGACGTCGTGCAGGTAGAGGACGTCGACGCGGTCGAGCCCCAGCCGGACCAGGGACTCCTCGAGGCTGCGGCGGATCCCTCCCTCGGAGAAGTCCCACACCCGCCGGAAATCGGCCGGGACCTCGAAGATGTCGTCGTCCCTGCGGGTCGCGCCGTCCGGGTCCGGGATCAGGAGGCGACCGACTTTTGTGGACACCACGAAGTCCGCCCGCGGGCGCTGCCGCAGCATCTCCCCGAGCCGCCGCTCGGACAGCCCCAGCCCGTAGTGCGGCGACGTGTCGTAGTAGCGGATCCCCGAATCCCAGGCCGCGTCGAGCAGCCGACGGGCCGACTCGTCGTCGACCGCCCGATAGAGGTTGCCGACGGCGGCTGCGCCGTAACCCAAGGGGCCGAGGTCGACCGGCCCGACCGTGGACATCAGCCCGCGAAGAGGTGCTGCTCGACGGACGCGGCGAGCATCTCCGTCCCGGCGCCGGGCGCGGCCGGCGGCCAGTAGCGGCCGTTCCGCACATCGGTGGGTACGACGAAGTGCTCGTGCAGGTGGTCGACGTACTCGAGATAGCGGTCCTCGACGGTTCCCGACACGGCCACGAAGTCGAACATCGACAGGTGCTGCACCGCTTCGCACAGCCCCACGCCGCCCGCGTGCGGGCACACCCGCACGCCGAACCGCGCCGCCAGCAGAAGATTCGCGATGTTCTCGTTCACGCCGGCGACCCGGGTCGCGTCGATCTGCAGCACCTGGGCCCCTCCCGACTGGAGCAGCTGCTTGGCGATGACCCGGTTCGCCATGTGCTCGCCGGTCGCCACCGGCACCGGCGCCACGGCCGCGGCGATGCGCGCGTGCCCGAGGATGTCGTCCGGGCTCGTCGGCTCCTCGATCCACGCGAGGTCGAACTGCGCGAGCTCGTTCGTCCACGCGATCGCCTCGTCGACGTCCCACCGCTGGTTGGCGTCGACGGCGATCCGGATGTCCGGGCCGACGGCTTCGCGGGCCAGCCTCAGGCGCCGGACGTCCTCGTCGAGGTCGCTGCCGACCTTGAGCTTGATCTGCTCGAAGCCTTCCTCGACCGCTTCCCGGGCCAGCCGCACGAGCTTCTCGTCGTCGTACCCCAGCCAGCCGGGTGTCGTCGTGTAGGCCGGGTAGCCCTCCTCCTCGAGCCGGCGCCGTCGCTCCTCCCGGCCCGGAACCGCCGTCTCGAGGATCTCCAGTGCCTGGTCCGGCGTCAGCGCGTCGGTGAGGTAACGGAAGTCGACGAGGTCGACCAGCTCCCTCGGCGACATCTCACTGAGCAGCAGCCACAGCGGCTTGCCCGCCCGCTTGGCCTTGAGGTCCCACAGGGCGTTCACCACCGCGCCGACGGCCATGTGCATGACGCCCTTCTCGGGCCCCAGCCAGCGCAACTGGGAGTCGTGCACGAACCTGCGCCAGGTGCCGCCCATGTCCGCGAGCAGAGGCTCGACCTCCTCGCCCTGCAGGAGGTCGGCCACGGCCCGCACGGCCGCGAGCTGGACGTCGTTGCCGCGCCCGATGGTGAACACGAACCCATGGCCCGCGTCACCGGCGTCCGTACCCAGCCGGAGATAGGCGGCGGAGTAGTCCGGGTCCGGGTTCATGGCGTCCGAACCGTCCAGCATCGCCGACGTCGGGAACCGGACGTCGAAGGTGTCGATGGTCTCGATGGAGCTCACGGGCGTCCTTCCTCGAGGTGCACGGAACGAACCGGGCCCGGCCGTCCGGCCGATCCGGTCAGGAGGGCAACTGGACGCCCGACATGCCACCGTCCACGGCCAGCGACGTACCGGTCACCGCACCGCTCCGCGGCGAGGCGAGGTACACCACCGCCTGCGCCACGTCGTCGGGTTCGACCAGACGGCCGGTGGGCTGCCGCGCCGCGAGCCGCGCCGCCTCGGCCTCGGGGTCCTCCGCCGAGGCCAGCAGCCGCTGGACCCAGGGCGTGTTCACCGTGCCGGGGCTGACGCAGTTGACCCTGATGCCCTCGCCCACGTGGTCGGCGGCCATCGCCCGGGTGAGGGCGAGCACTGCTCCCTTGCTGGCGGAGTAGGCCGCCCGCCGTGGCAGGCCGACGAACGCGGCGACAGAGCACATGTTCACGATCGAGGCGGCCGGCGAACGGCGCAGGTGCGGCAGTGCGGCCGCCGACATGCGCACGATGCCCACGACGTTGACGTCGAGCACGCGCAGCCACTCCTGGTCGTCGGTCTCGGCCACCGTGCCCTGGGCGCCGATGCCTGCGTTGTTGACCAGCACGTCGATCCCGCCGAGCTCCGCGGCGATGCGCTCGACGGCGGCGGCGACCGCGGCACCGTCGGAGACGTCGCACTGGTAGGCGTGCAGCGGTTCCGGCACCCCGGCGGTGTCGCGGTCGACGGCGGCGACCGCCGCTCCCCGCCGGGCGAGCTCGAGGGCCGTCGCCAGGCCGATTCCTGATGCCGCGCCGGTGACCACGGCCACCAGCCCGTCCAGTTCCGGCCGCGCGTCGCTCATGCCTGTCCCACCTTCTGGCGCTGACGCCCGAGCCCGTCGATCTCCAGTTCCACCACGTCACCTGCTCGGAGGTAGGGCGTGCCGGGAAGTCCGAGGGCCACCCCGGCCGGCGTCCCCGTGTTCACCAGATCGCCTGGGTTCAGCACCATGAACTGGCTGAGGTAGCGGACGACCTCGAGGACTCCGAAGATCATGTCCGCCGTGCTGCCGTTCTGCCGCCGGGTCCCGTTCACCCAGAGACGCAGCCCCAGCTGCTGCGGATCCGCGACCTCGTCGGCGGTCACCAGGTACGGGCCGGCCGGGTTGAAGGTCTCGCAGCTCTTGCCCTTGTCCCACTGACCGCCACGCTCGAGCTGGAACTCGCGTTCGGACACGTCATGGGAGACCAGATAGCCGGCGATCACCGCACGCGCCGCCTCCGCGCTCTCCAGGTAGCGGGCCGGCGACCCGATGACCACACCGAGCTCCACCTCCCAGTCGGTCTTCGTCGAACCCCTGGGGACGAGTACCTCGTCCGCCGGACCGATCACGGTGCTCGGGTCCTTCATGAAGACGACCGGCTCGTCCGGGGGCGTCGCGCCGGTCTCCGCCGCGTGGTCCCGGTAGTTCAGCCCGATGCAGACGACCTTGCCGGGCCGGGCCACCGGCGCGCCGAGCCGCACCCCGTCCCGCGGAAGTTCCGGCAGTTCACCGGCGTCCAGCGCGGCACCCAGTCGCTCGACGCCTCCGCCGGCGAAGAACGGCCCGTCGAAGTCGGCGGTGACCGGTCGGGCGTCGAACCAGACGTCGTCCCGTTCGACGGCCGGGCGCTCGGCGCCGGGCTCCCCGATCCGCAACAGCCGCATGCGAGTCCTCCGTGAGATGAGCTGGAATCGATTTCACCCTAGTGGTGCCCGGATCCTGGCGGGCGGGTGCTCCGGACAGCGGGCGTGGGCCTTCACGGATCCGCATCCAGGTGCACGGATAGGTTCTGCGGATGGCGACCATCTACGACGTCGCGGCCCTCGCCGGCGTCTCGCCAGCCACCGTGTCCCGGGTCCTCAACGGCCGGGCCGTCTCCCCGGACAAGGAGCGGTCGGTCACCGAAGCCGCCCGGACCCTGAACTACACGCCCAACCGCGTGGCGCGGACCCTGCGCCGCCAGCTCTCCGAGGTCGTGGCGCTGGTCATCCCCGACATCGAGAACCCCTTCTTCACGTCTCTCGCCCGGGGCGTGGCCGACACCGCCCAGGAGGCCGGGTACTCGGTCGTCCTCTGCAACACCGACGGGGACGTCGACAAGGAACAGCACTTCCTCGACATAGCCCTGTCCGAGAACATGGCCGGCGTCGTCCTTGCCCCGGCGGCGTCGACGAGCGTCGCGCAGCCCCTGCTCGATCGCGGCCGCGCCGTAGTGGCCGTGGACCGCCCGGTCCCGGGCGCGAACGTGGATTCCGTGGTCATCGACAACGTCGGCGCGGGACGGCTGGCCACGCGCGCCCTCTGGGACGCCGGGTTCCGGAAGATCGCGTGCATCACCGGGCCGTCGGAGATCGTGACCGCCGTCGACCGCGGCCGCGGCTGGGCGCAGGTCCTCGACGAGATCTCCGCTGCCCCTCCGGGCATGCACTTCCTGGCACACGCCGACTTCCGCGTCGGCGGCGGCCGGGCGCGGATGGCCGAACTCCTGGAGCTGGCCAGCCCGCCCGACGCCGTCGTGGCGGGAAACAACCTCGTCGGGGTGGGGGCGCTCCAGATCCTCAACGAACGAGGCATCTCGCCGGCGGAGTTCGGCATCGCGGTCATCGGCGACCTGCCCTTCTCGGCGCATTCGGAGGACGCCGTGCCCGTCGTCCACCTGCCGACCCGCACGATGGGGACTACGGCCGGAGCTCTGCTGCTCGAGCGCATCGACGGTCATCAGGGCCCCGGACGGCGAGTCGTCATTCCGGGCGAGCTCCGCACGCCGGTGCCCGACCCCGCTGCCGCCCGATGACCCGGGTCGGCCTTGCTCCTGAAATCGATTTCTGACAGGCTCGACCGGGCGATGAGGGGACGGCGTTGAGGCCCAGGGGAACACTCCGCGTGGACGTCGGTACATCCAGCACGACGGGTGTCCTGTTCGACGGCGAGGTCACCGTGGTCTGCTCCCCGGAGGTATCGATCCGGGAGCCCGATCCCGCGGTCCGGACCGAGTACGACGAGCTCTACTCCCGGCACCGGGAGCTCTATCCGTCCACGACCGCGACGGCGCCCGCCCTCGTGGATCGTGAGCAGCGCACCGTCCGCACCGCAACCGAGGAGTTCCGTTGACCTACACCCTGCCCCTGCCGCGCGAGGCCGTCGCCGCTCCGCCGCAGACCGCCTACCTCGTCACCAGCGGCGATTCCCGCGAGCGGGCGAACATCGCCAGCTGGCCGACCCAGGTCGAGCTGGAGGCCGTCATCACGGCGGAGCTGGAGCGCAACGGCTGGTCGGTCCACCGCGCCGCTCCCGTTGCCGACGACGCAGAGCACGGCTTCGTCAGCAGCCAGCGCGAGGGCATCGAACTGTTCAAGTCCGTTCCGCCAGAGGCGCCCGTGGTCGTCGCGATCGCGAACTGGCAGTACTCGCACCACGTGCTGCCCGGCCTGCGCACGCACCGGGGACCGATCCTCACGGTGGCGAACTTCTCGGGCAGGTGGCCGGGGCTGGTCGGGCTGCTCAACCTCAACGCCGGGCTGACCAAGATGGGCCGGGACTACTCCACGCTCTGGACGGTCGACGGCACCGACGAGTGGTTCCGCGAAGGCATGCAGGCCTGGGCCGCCACCGGGACGGTGACGCACGACGAGTCGCACGTCCGCCCGCTCCCCGCGCTGCCCGATACCCCCGAGACGGAGCTGGGTCGGGCGCTTGCCGCCGAGCTGCTCGCGGAGAAGGCCCTGATCGGCATCTTCGACGAAGGCTGCATGGGCATGTACAACGCCATCATCGACGACGAGCTGCTCAACCCGATCGGCATCTACAAGGAGCGGCTCTCCCAGAGCGCCCTGTGGGCCGAGATGCAGCGCGTCAGCGACGACGAGGCGGCCGAGGTCGGACGGTGGCTCACCGACCAGGGCATGACCTTCCGGCTGGGCACCGACGAGGCGACCGAGCTGACCGAGCGCCAGCTCACGTGGCAGCACAAGATGTACATCGCCGCCGTCCGCATGACCGACGACTTCGGCCTGGACTCGATCGGCATCCAGTACCAGCAGGGCCTCAAGGACCTGAGCCCGGCATCGGACCTCGTCGAGGGCCTCCTCAACAACGTGGAACGACCCCCGGTGCGCAGCCGCGACGGCAGCCGGGTGCTCTTCGAAGGACTCGCGATCCCGCACTTCAACGAGGTGGACGAGGGCGTCGCCGTCGACGGGCTGGTCACCAACCGGGTGTGGCGCGCCATGGGCCTCGATCCGGCGACCACCCTGCACGACGTCCGCTGGGGTGAGGAGTACGACGGCCAGTTCGTCTGGGTCTTCGAGATCTCCGGTTCCGTGCCGCCGTCGCACCTCGTGGGCGGGTACGCCGGAGCCGAGGGATGGCGGCAGGGGAACGTCTTCTTCCCCGCGGGCGGCAGCACCATCAACGGCGTCTCCCGGCCGGGCGAGATCGTCTGGTCCCGCGTCTACGTGGCCGACGGTGGCCTGCACGTCGACATCGGCCGCGGCACCGTGGTCGAGCTGCCGGCGGAGGAGACCCAGCGACGCAAGGACGCGACCAACCCGGAGTGGCCGATCATGAGTGCCGTCCTGCACGGCGTCTCCCGTGACCAGTTCATGGCGCGGCACAAGGCCAACCACATCCAGGTCGCCTACGCCGAGGACGCCGACGGCGCCGACCGCGCGGTGACCGCGAAGGCCGCGATGTTCGACTCGCTGGGCCTGACCGTTCACGTCTGCGGGGACGTGCAGTTCGCCGGGGCGGGCTCACGATGAGAATCGGCTGCCACGGCCTGGTCTGGACCGGCACCTACGACGCGGCGGGCATCCGGCATGCGGTGCAGAAGACCAAGGAGGCGGGCTTCGATCTCATCGAGTTCCCGCTCATGGACCCGTTCACCTTCGACGTCGCCGCGGCCCGGGCAGCGCTCGACGACTACGGGATCGTCGCGACGGGCTCCCTCGGGCTCGACGAGAGCACCGACGTGAGCAGCGAGGACGACGCCGCCGTCCGTGCGGGCGAGGCCCTGCTCGAGCGAGCGGTCGACGTGCTCGCCGAGCTCGGCGCCGAGCACCTCTGCGGGATCATCTACAGCGCCATGCGCAAGTACATGGAGCCGGCGACACAGCGGGGCGTCGCCAACAGCCAGGCGGTGATCGGACGGATCGGCGAACGGGCCAGGGCGGCGGGGATCAAGGTCTCCGTCGAGGTGACCAACCGCTACGAGTCCAACGTGCTCAACACCGCTCGCCAGGCCCGGGAGTTCGCGGCCGCGACCGGGAGCGACAACGTCGGGGTGCACCTGGACACGTACCACATGAACATCGAGGAGACGGACATGTTCAACCCGGTCCTCGACACCGCCGAGCTGCTCTCCTACGTGCACATCGGGGAGAGCCACCGGGGCTACCTGGGCACCGGCAACGTGGACTTCGACTCGTTCTTCAAGGCACTGCACCGCACCGGCTACGACGGGCCGGTGGTCTTCGAGTCGTTCTCCTCCAGCGTCGTCTCCCCCGACCTCAGCCGGATGCTCGGCATCTGGCGGAATCTGTGGAGCGACAGCGACGAGCTGGGGGCGCATGCCAACGCCTTCATCCGGGACAAGCTGGTCGCGATGGCCTCCACCACGCATCACTGACGTGCGGCGGCTGTTCCCCGAGCCGGCGGAACTCGACGACGACGGTCTCGTCGACGCCTACCGCCTCCCCGCGGGCCGCTCGCTGCGGGTGAACTTCGTGGCCTCGCTGGACGGCGCGGTGACCGTCGCCGGCCGCAGCGAGGGGCTCGGGTCGCCCGGTGACAAGCGGATCTTCGACCTGCTCAGGGCGTTGACCGACGCCGTCCTGGTCGGCTCCGGGACCGCGGCCGCGGAGGGCTACGGCCCGATGCGCGCCGAGACCCCTGTCGGCCGGCTGCGGGCCTTCCTGGGCCGGGCCCCGACCGCGCCGGTCGTCGTCGTCTCCGGGCGGGCAGCGGTCCCGGCCCGCCTGATCGGCGGCACCTCCCCCACGATCTGCGTGACGTGCGAGTCCGCGGATGCCGAGCGGCGGGACACGCTGGACGCCGCCGGCGTGAGGGTGCTGGTCTGCGGCCAGGACGACGTGGACCTGACGTCGGCCCTCGACCGGCTCGCCGGGCTGGGCCACGAGCAGGTGCTCTGCGAGGGCGGGCCGGGGCTGCTGCGCGCCGCGCTGACCGCCGGGGTGGTCGACGAACTGGATCTCACCACGGCACCGGCGCTCGTGGGGGGCGAGGCGCGCCTCCTCGGCGAGGCCCTGCCCGACGTCGTCCGCCTGGACCTGCGGCAGTTGCTCGAGGAGGACGGCGTCCTGTTCAGCCGCTACGCCGTGCTGCCGCCTGCCTGACCACGTCCTCAGCTCAGCAGTCGAAGGTCGCGGACCAGCTCGGACCGCGTCCCGCGGGAAAGGTCGCCGGACACCGCCGGCTCACCCGTGCTGAGGGGACTCGCGGTATGGCCATGCGATGAGCTGGTCCGGCTCGCCGGCGGCCTCGTGGACCGCCGACAGGGCTGAACGCGAGTATCACCGTGTCGGCCGGACCGAGCGGCCCGACGATGGGTCCGGGGAGGAACGGCTGGGTCCGCCGTGATCGCTCGTCAGGCGGTTGTCGATCGCATGGCGGTCCTTGTCGGTGACCGGGTACTGCCAGGCCGCCATCCCCCTCGTCGCGGGTGCCCGGCTGCGTACCGGGCCTCGGGGATCTCGACCGCATCCTCGTCCGGCACGGCGACATCCGCGCCGAGGGACCCCAACCGGGCGGTCCGACCCCAGGACTCCACCGACAGGGGCAGCGGCTACACGTCCGAGGCCCCCGGTGCCCGGTACCCGACAGCCTGGGCCCGACCCAGGGCGTCGATGGTCTCCTCCACGGTCAGCAGGACGGTCGTCTCGATCGAGCTGAGGGCGCCACCCCCGCCGATGGCGAGCGCCACGGCCGCCATCGAGACGTTGTCCGGCGCCTCCCACAGGTTGACCCCGTCGTAGGGGCCAAAGGCGTACCAGAACCCGTGCAGGGTCCCGCCGACCGACTCGATGTAGGCCTGCGCGGCCCGGCGGCGGTCCTCGGGGTGGGCGATGAGCATCGCCCACGTCTCGGGGGTGTAGTTGAACCTGGTCAGGTAGAGCGGCATCGTCGGCCTCCTCGTCGCCCCCCGCAGCGCGACGCTAGGGGCGCCGCACGGTCGCGTCGAGGGCTCCGGACGCCGCCAACCCGATGACGGCTACCGGACGACGGCTACCGGACCGCGCCAGGTCGTGCCGTCGGGCCGGGTCCAGTCGGCCTCCACGCGGGCGAGGTCCGGCTCCTCATCGGTTCCCGGCTCCAGGACGCGGACGAGGTGCAGCGACCCGGACAGCGTCCGCGCCGTCGAGGCATCGGTCACCTCTACCCCGACGGTCGTCCGCCCCGGCTCGGAGTTCCGCACCCGCAGTGGGGCGGCGGCGGCGAGTCGCCCGGCCGACGGCCAGTGCCGGCCGACGGTCGGATCGGGAGTGTCGCTCTCGCCCTGCTGCTGCGCCACGACCCGTCCGCAGACGAACGCGAGCAGCTGGGCGACGGCGACCGGGTCGTGCGCGGCGTCGTAGATCCAGCGCGTGCCGAGGACCCCGTGCTCCGAGGTGCCGATCAGGCCCTCCTCCGCACCGGGCAGCGGGGCGCCGCGGTAGGCCATCGGTGCGGAGTACGTCGTCCCGTCGCCCTCCCCGCCGTCGGTGACGAACGCGAACTCGATCCCGACCTCGCCGGCGGGGTCGTCCAGGCGGAACCCACCGGCTCGGGAGAGCTCCGGCGGTCGGCGCGTGGTCCGGTACCACGGCTGCCGCGGCAGCCAGTCGGCGAGCAGCTCCAGCTTGGTCGGCACCATCGTCGTCCGGTGGATCGTGGCCATGCCGCCGATCATGACCCACACCTGCCGGCGACGACGGGCGGCCCCGGGCGCTACCTACTTGACGTGCACGGCGGGCTGGGAGAACGGTCGGCCTCGACGGCGTCGCCCACGTCGACCCAGGGCAGGGACGCAGAGTGCGCGGGCCGGCGCGGAGGCAGTGGTGCCGAAGTCAGCCGACGTCCCCACGAGGGCCATCCGGACCCGTTCCCGGTTCGCGAGGAACGCCGTCAGCTTCCTCCGCCGCATCCCCTTCACCACGTCCGTGGTGCTGCTGTTCCTGGTCATCGGCACTGGCACGGGCTCACTGTGGACGCCCCTCCCGGACCACATCTGGTTCGAGGACGTCGCCTACGGGCTTCCGTCGCTGACCGAAGGAGCCTGGTGGACGCCGGTCACGGGGTCGCTCGTGGCTCTGTCGCCCGCGTTCTACATCGCGGTCATCGCGTCGTTCGCGGTCTTCGTCGGCTTCACCGAACGGCGGCTGGGTACCCGGCGCACGGCGCTGATCTGCATGGCCGGCCAGCTCGTCGCGATCCTCGCGTCGGCCGGCACGCTCGTCGCCCTCCGGTTCAACAGCTGGGCGTGGGCCGAGTCGCTCGAGACGGCCCGGGACGCAGGATTCTCCGCCGGTGCTCTGGCCTGCATCAGCGCGGTCACCGCGACGATGCGGCCTCCGTGGCGGCTGCGGATCCGCGCGGGGCTGTGTGTCTACGTCGTCGTGTCGGTCCTGTTCCTCGGCTCGCTTTCCGACCTCGAGCACCTGTGGGCGGTGGCACTCGGCCTGTCCCTGGGCCGGCGCCTGGTCGGAACGCAGGTGGCGGCCGTCGCGAACGGCGGACGGCCGCTCAGCCGGCGCGAGTGGCGGCTGCTCGCAGCGACCGGACTGGCACTCATCGGCACCGCCGAGCTGGTCCTGCTGCTCGTCTCCGCGCACGGCCCGCTCGGCGGGCTCGGTGGCGCCAAGGCGTCGGTCGGCGGTGTGGTCGTCGACGTCGTGGTGATCGTGCTGATCCTGGACGGCCTCCGGAAGGGACGCCAGTGGGCGTGGTGGTGCGGGGCGGTGCTCGGCGCGTTGAACGCCACCGCCGCCCTGGCGATCGCGGTGGGCGCGCTGTCCGGCGCGGAGGGCACGGCGATCGCGGTCACAGCGGGTGTGCTCTGGCTCGGCGAACTCGTCGTCCTCGGAGTCGGGCGGCACGCGTTCCGCGCGCCGTCGCGGCGGCGCCTCGGCCGACGGATGAGGGCGGAGCGGACGGACCGCGAGGTCGTCCGGGACCTCCTGGCCCGGCACGGCGGCGGGAACCTGTCCTGGATGGCGACGTGGCCCGACAAGTCCTACTTCCGCACGCCCGACGGGGACAGCGTGATCGCCTACGAGCATCACGCCGGCGTCGCGATCGCGCTCGGGGACCCGGTCGGGCCGCCGGGGCGGCGCGGGGCCGCGGTGAGCGCCTTCGCCGCCATGTGCGAGCACACCGGATCCGTGCCCTGCTTCTTCTCCGTCACCACGAGCACCGCGGCGCTCGCCGCCGTCCTGGGGTGGCAGCACGTCCGGATCGCCGACGACACCATCATCGACCTCGGCAGCCTGGAGGTCCGTGGCCGGAAGTGGCAGGACATCCGGTCCGCGCTGAACCGCGCGGCCAAGGAAGGGATCTCCTATCGCGAGGTCACTCTTGCGGAGGAGCCGTGGGCGGTGCGCGCCCAGGTGCGGGCGATCTCGCAGGAGTGGGTCGGCGACAAGGGCCTGCCGGAGATGGGCTTCACCCTCGGCGGCATCGACGAGGCGCTCGACCCGGCGGTCCGCGTAGGGCTCGCCGTCGACGCGGACGGGAGCGTGCACGGGGTCACGTCGTGGCTGCCGGTGTTGGCGGCAGGCGGCACCGTGCGCGGCTGGACGCTCGATGTCACGCGCCGTCGCAACGACGGCTTCCGGCCGGTGTCGGAGTTCCTGATCGCCTCGGCCTGTCTGGCCTTCCAGGCCCAGGGGGCCGAGTTCGTGTCGCTGTCGGGGGCCCCGCTCGCCCGGGCGGACACCGCCGAACAGCCACCCGCCGTCGAACGGCTGCTCGACTCACTCGGGGCGGTGATGGAGCCGCACTACGGTTTCCGGTCGCTGCACGCGTTCAAGAGCAAGTTCAGTCCCCGGTACGAGCCCCTCCTTCTCGCGTACCGGGACGACGGGGATCTGCCCCGCATCGGGATCGCGCTGACCAAGGCCTACCTGCCGGAGGCGGGCGTGCGCGACCTCATGAGGCTGGCGGGCGGTCGCGGCGGCTGACCCGAGCCCGTCGACCACCGATGGCAAACCCGATCATGATCGGGCGCCGTCGCGGCTGATTGACTGGCCGGCATGGACCTGCCCGTCATGCCGCCGGTGAAGCCCATGCTGGCCAAGGCAGCCACCAAGCTGCCCGTCGCCGACGACCTGTACTACGAGCCGAAGTGGGACGGCTTCCGCTGCGTCGTCTTCCGGGACGGCGACGAGGTCGAGCTCGGCAGCCGCAACGAGCGACCGCTGACCCGCTACTTCCCCGAGGTCGTCGAGGCGGTGAAGGCGCAGTTGCCCGAGCGGTGCGTGGTCGACGGCGAGATCGTGGTGCCGGCCGGTGACCGGCTGCACTTCGAGGCGCTGCTGCAGCGGATCCATCCCGCCGACTCGCGGGTGAAGCTGCTCGCCGAGCAGACCCCCGCCTCCTTCGTCGCCTTCGACCTGCTGGCTCTCGGCGACGACTCACTGCTGGAGACGCCGTTCGCCGAGCGGCGAGCCCGCATGGAGAACGCACTGGCCGGTGTCCAGGCGCCGGTCTACGTCACGGCGATCACCCGGGACGCCGAGACCGCCCAGCGGTGGTTCGAGACCTTCGAGGGCGCCGGTCTGGACGGCGTCGTCGCCAAAGCCGCCGACCTGCCCTACGGGTCCGACCAGCGGCTGATGACCAAGATCAAGCACGTACGGACGGCGGACTGCGTCGTGGCCGGCTTCCGCTGGCACAAGAGCGGCCCGATCGTCGGGTCGCTGCTGCTGGGCCTCTACAACGACGCCGGCGACCTGCAGCACATCGGGGTGGCCGCCTCCTTTCCCATGACCCGCCGGGCAGAGCTCGTCGAAGAGCTCGCGCCCTACCGCGCGGAGGCGCTGGACGGCCACCCGTGGCAGGACTGGGCCAACGCCCAGGTTGCCCAGGGGGACGACGCAGCGAACGGAACGGAGAGGCGTATGCCGGGCGCGGTCAGCCGTTGGAACGCCAAGAAGGACCTTTCCTGGGTGCCGCTGCGTCCGGAACTGGTGGTCGAGATCAAGTACGACCAGCTCGAGGGACGTCGCCTGCGTCACACCGGCCAGTTCCTGCGCTGGCGCCCGGACCGCGAGCCGCTGAGCTGCACGTACGACCAGCTCGAGGTCCCGGTGCGCTACGACCTGGCCGAGGTGCTGGCGGGTTGAGTGCCGCCCGATCGGTATCGAGCGCCTGCAGCCGTCGCACCTGGCTCCTAGTCTCGTGATCATGCGTTCGCACCCCTGCCGGCCGGCCGTCGTACCGAGCCTGCTCCTGGCGGCGGCTCTCGTCCTGACCGGCTGCACCTCGT
This sequence comes from Blastococcus sp., assembly GCA_025965795.1. Classification (GTDB taxonomy): domain Bacteria; phylum Actinomycetota; class Actinomycetes; order Mycobacteriales; family Geodermatophilaceae; genus Blastococcus_B. Next base: position 3,941 of record JAOPWH010000243.1, on the reverse strand, counting down.
TCTCCGACACCCTGGCGCACGAGTCGTCGTCGTCGGCGACGAGTTCCCCGACCGAGAAGCCGAAGCCCGCACCCATCGAGTGGTCCGACTGCAACAAGCAGATCCAGCCGCTGATCGCCGGGCAGAAGGGCAGCGACCGCGACCTCACCTTCGAGTGCGGCCGCACCGAGGTGCCGATCAGCTACGACGAGCCGCAGGGGGCCACCCTGCCGCTGTTCCTGGTCCGCGCGGTGATGGCCGGGCAGACCGGGCGGATCGGCTCGCTCGTCGTGAACCCCGGCGGCCCGGGCGCCTCGGGCTCGGACGCCGCGATCGGCCTTGCTCTCACGCTGCCGGAGGACGTGCTGCGCCGCTTCGACCTGGTCGGTTTCGACCCCCGCGGGGTCGGGCTGTCCACACCGGTCGAGTGCGTCCCGGCCGAGCTCAAGGAGCAGATGATCGCCGCCGAGCCGCGGCCGACGACTGCGCAGGAGATCGACGACGCCTTCGCCCTCGCCGACGAGGCGGCCCAGGGGTGCGCCGACAAGTACGGCGACGCGCTGGGCACGTTCAACACGGTGGCGACCGCACGGGACATGGACCGGCTCCGGGAGGCGCTGGGCGACCGGCAGCTGACCTACCTCGGCTACTCCTACGGCACCACGCTCGGCTCCACCTACGCCGAGCTGTTCCCCGACAAGGTGCGGGCGCTGGTGCTGGACGCCGCGGTCGATCCGCATGCCGATCCGACGTCGGACGCCGAGGCGAGCGCCAAGGCCTTCGAGGCCGGCTTCGACGCCTTCGCCGCGAACTGCACGAAACTGCTCGCCGGATGCCCGCTCGGCAATGAGCCCCGGCAGTACGTGGAGCGCCTGATGGGTGACGCCGACAAGGAACCCATCCCGAGCTCGGAGAAGGGCGAGACCCGCAAGGCCACGGCCGGTGTGGTGCTCACCGCGATCCAGGCGGCCCTCTACGACACCGAGTCGTGGCCGCAGTTGGCGCAGTCGCTGGCCGCTGCCCACAAGCGCGACTCCAAGGGCCTGTTCTCGCTGGTCGACAACTACACCGGCCGGTTGGACGACAAGTCCTACTCGAACCTCCTCGACGCCAACCTGGCCATCAACTGCGCCGACACGGACCAGACCGTCCCGAAGGACGACATCCGCGCGCTGGTCGCCGAGTGGGACGCCAAGTACCCGCTCTTCGGTGCCTCCTCCGCGGTCGGGCTGTACACCTGTTCGGTGTGGAAGGCCGAACGCACTCCGCTGCCCGAGCGCGACGCGGCCGGCAGCGCGCCGATCCTCGTGGTGGGCAACACCGGCGACCCGGTGACGCCGCTGCCAGGCGCGAAGGACATGGCCGAGGACCTGCAGTCCGGCGTCCTGCTGACCTGGCAGGGCAGCGGGCACACCGCCTATCCCAAGACGCCGTGCATCACCTCCGCCGTCGACGCCTACCTGATCGACCTGAAGGCGCCCGACGACGGACTCACGTGTCCCGCGTGACACTCTCCGCCCTCGCGCGGTAGCCCTCGGCGGTAGGAGCCCCCATGGCCAGCAGCAAGGACGCCGTCGTCCTCGACGTCGGCGGTCACGAGGTGCGCGTCTCCAACCCGGAAAAGCCGTACTTCGCCGACAAGGGCATCCGCAAGATCGACGTCGTGGAGTACTTCGTCGCCGTGGGTGACGGCATCCTGTTCGCGCTGCGCGACCGTCCGACGACGTTGGAGCGCTGGCCGGGCGGCGTCTTCGAGGGCGCCCGGATCTCCACCCGCGTGGACAACACCGGCGACGCGTTCTACCAGAAGCGGGTGCCCAAGAACGCGCCCGAGTGGGTGCAGACCGCGCACATCACGTTCCCCAGCGGCCGGACGGCCGACGAGATCGCGCCCGACTCGGTGGCCGTCGTCGCGTGGTGCGCGAACCTCGGCACGCTGACCTTCCATCCCTGGCCGGTCTCCAAGGGCGATGTGGAGTCACCGGACCAGATCCGCATCGACCTCGACCCCCAGCCTGGGACCGACTTCTCCGACGCCGTCTGGGTGGCCCCGCACGTGCGGGAGCTGCTGGCGGAGTTCGGCATGCAGGGCTGGCCGAAGACCTCGGGCGGCCGCGGTCTGCACATCTACGTGCCGATCCAGCCCCGTTGGACCTTCCAGGAGGTGCGCGGCGCCGTCATCGCGTTCGGCCGCGAACTCGAACGCCGGCTCACCGACCGAGTGACCATGTCGTGGTGGAAGGAGGAGCGCGGCGAGAAGATCTTCATCGACTACAACCAGATGGCCCGGGACCGCACGATCGCCTCGGCGTACTCGATCCGGCCCAAGCCGCACGCGCCGGTGTCCGCGCCCCTCGACTGGGACGAGCTGCCCGACGTCTCACCGTTCGACTTCGACGTCCTCACCATGCCGGCGCGGTTCAGGGAGGTCGGCGACAAGCACGCCGGCCTGGCCGACCACGCGTTCAGCATCGAGCCGCTGCTGGAGCTGGTCGAGCGCCAGGCCAAGGACGACGGCCTCGGCGACCTGCCTTACCCCCCGGACTACCCGAAGATGCCCGGCGAGCCGATGCGGGTGCAGCCCAGCCGCGCACGGAAGCCGGCTGACGCTGACGGTTGACGGCGGCGGCGGTTCGCCGGCAGCCGGCCGGACACCGGTGTCCGGACCGCCCGTCCCGAGGGCGATGCGAAGGAAGCCATAGGTCCCAGGTGGTCCCGTCAGCGCGGTCGTGCCGCCGCTGTTCCTCGCCCCGTTCCGGTGACCCACTCCGGCTCGCTGACCTATGCCGTGCGGGAACGCGGTGGCCACCGTGTCCGCGAAGATGTCCGGCAACGGTGTGCCGGCGCCGCGGCGTGTCGGGTGCGGGCCGCTGGTGGCGAGGCTGGTCGTCCGGATCATCCGGCGGTCTGCCCGCCATGAGCTCGACCGGCGTCGGGGCCGAGGTCACGTCGCCGCAGGTCCACTCGCCTGCCACCGGGCCGCCCGCGCCGTGGCCCGGGCGCCGTCCGACCGTGCCGCTTCAGCCGAGCGCGAGCAGTGCCGCCCGTGTACCGAGTTCGCGTGCGAGCAGGGCCGTGCGACCGGGCTGCAGCTGCCGGCGGGGGAGCCCCGCCGCCGGGGCCGCCGCACGGTAGGCGTCGGCGAGCTGGACGGGACGGACGGCCCGGAGGTCGTACAGGTCGTCGACGTCCCGCAGCTCGCGTGGCGCGCTGTGCGCGAAACCGACGAAGCGCGGGGACGACACGAAGCCGGTCGCGGTGGAGGTCGCCATGCTCAGCGGCCGAGGTCGTGGGCGAGCATCGCCACCGGGCCGGAATCCCCGACCAGCTGCGCCAGCGCGGCGGCCATGACCACGGCGTCGTAGCGGTCGGCCAGCCCGTCGGCGAGGACGTTGTCCAGGTCGGCGTCGTGGAGGTCCTCGACGTCCCGGAGGGCGAAGGGGCGATCGGTCAGCGCGAGGGTGGTCTCCATGACGGTGTCTCCTGGCTCGGTCGGACGCCGGTGTTGTTTTCCGGCTGCCGACGACCCTGCAGGCCGGGCCGCAGGGGCCCGTCGAGAAAACCGCAGGAAAACCGCAAGCCTGGAGGCCGCCGCCTGCGCGAGCCAGGGTGACCGCCCGGGAAGTACGTGCTGGCCTACCGGGCCGGTGCGGGCTTCCTGCTCGTGGCTCGCGACCACGGGCCGGTCCGCGTCGCCCGCTGCCGCGAGTTCCACGGTGGACGCACGGGCCGCCGTGCGCCCTCCGACGAGCCGCTCCGAGCGCCCGGCGAGGTCCCGCGGGGGTGCTCGAAGCGACGCTGCGACGGCTCGCAGAACACATTTCACCCTCCGGATGTTCACGGAGGCACTTGAACAGCTAGGGTTGGCGCATCGGGAAGGCTCTGCGCTATGGCAGAACCCCGATGTACGACCTCAGCTAGGAGCGAGCAATGCCCGAAGGAACAGTGAAGTGGTTCAACGC
>JAOPWH010000057.1 GCA_025965795.1 Blastococcus sp. | reverse complement strand
GTGCAGGAGGCCGATCCGCAGCCGCGGGTCCGTGCGGTAGAGAGCGAGTGATGACCCAGATGACCCAGACGCTGACGACGACCCCGCCCGCCGACGACTTGGTCGTGCCCTTCCACTGCGACCGTTGTGGCGCACTGGCCAAGGTGCGTGTCGTGCTCGCCAGCGGAAGCGACCTCGTCTTCTGCGGGCACCACGCCCGCGAGTACGAGGGCAAGCTCCGCGACATCGCTGTCGACATCATCGAAACCGACGGTGAGCAGCGCGTGACGAGCTGAGTGAGACGCTATCGTCGCGCAGCGATGACAGCCTCACCCGACGACGCCGCCGCGTCCGACGTTCCGCCTTCCGCGGATCTCGGGCCGGCGGCTCCGTCGTTCCAGGAGCGGTCGCTTCCCGGGAGTGCTGCTCGGCGGCCCCCGGAGAACCGCGAGATGCCTCCGAATCCGGCACCGCACTCCCCCGCCCCTGCGCCCGCGCCCGACGAGACCGTGCGCATGCGCGGCGACGAGGTGAGCGGCCGACCGCAACCCGACGGGACCCGCGCCGCTCCCGCTACCGCATCACCGGGTCCGGCGGTTGCCCAGACGAAGGCCGGTCCCACCGAACCGACGGGTGAGGTCGACGACACCCGCCCGGTGACGCGGGACTGGCTGCAGGGCGCTCCCGACCCGGTGCCGGGCCACGGGCCGGCGGACCCTCCCGAGATCATCGAGCCTGCCCCGGCCGCGGTTCCGGCCGGTGCCACGGCGGGATGGACCTCCACGCGCACCTCCCCGGAGACCGGGCCGACCGGACTTCTCCCCCGGTGGGACGACTCCGACATCGACGGGCCCCGCACACCCGTCGACGACGGGCCACCCTCCGGCGGTTCCCGTGCCCCGCGCCGGCGCCGGGTGCTCACGCCGCTCCTGGTGCTCGCCGTGCTGGCCGTGCTGTACGGCGTCGACCTGCTCGTCTCCCGGGGCAGTGTGGCGCGCTCCACCGTGGTGGCCGGAGTCGACATCGGGGGCATGTCCCCCGCCGCGGCGGCGCACGCGCTGGAGTCCCGCCTCGGCCCGAAGGTGGCCGCCGATCGCAGGGTGGTGGCCCAGGACATCGAGGCGACCCTGTCCCCCGCCGTCGCCGGAATCACCCTGGACGTCGACTCGACCGTGGACCGCGCCGACGACCAGCCCCTGAACCCGTGGACCCGGCTGACCTCGCTGTTCTCCGATCACGACGTGGAGCCCGTGCTGACGGTCGACGAGACCGCCCTGACCGCTCAGCTCGACGGGATCGCCGAGCAGGTCGACCGTGCCCCCGTGGACGCCACGATCACCATCGACGGGACGACGCCGCATCTGGTCGACCCGGCCGAGGGGCGCCGGCTGGACCGGGACGCCGCGGCCGACGCCCTCACCGGCGCTCTTGCCGCGGGAACGGATCCCGCCGAGACCGTCGAGCTCCCGGTCCGGATCTCCCCGGCGCACGTGGACACCGCGACCGCCCAGCGGGTGCTCGACGAGACGGTGACCCCGGCGCTCGCCGCGCCGGTGGAGGTGGTGAGCGAGGACGGCAGCGCCACGGTGGACGTGCCCGTCACCGCGATCGCCGCGTCCCTGACCTTCACGCCGCAGGAGAGCGGCGACCTCGACGTCAGCATCGACCCGGCCAACCTCCAGACCGCTCTCGGCGACGAGCTGACGAAGTTCGGCGCCCCCGCGAAGGACGCCCGCTTCGAGGTGTCCGGCGGCACGGTGAGCGTCGTCCCCTCGGTGGACGGGACGGGGATCGACCCGACCGCGCTCGCGGAGAAGCTCGTGCCGGTGCTCGCCGCCCCGCAGCCGCGCTCGGTGACCGCCGCGCTGGGGCCGGTTCCGGCCGACTTCACCACCGAGGAGGCCGAAGGGCTCGGGATCAAGGAGGAGATCAGCACCTTCACCACCCACTACACCGCACAGGCCAGCGGGACGAACATGCGCACGGCGGCGGCGAAGATCGACGGCACGGTCGTCCTGCCGGGCGAGACGTTCAGTCTCAACGAGGCGACCGGACCACGGGGGCTGGCCCAGGGCTACGTCGAGGCCGGCGTGATCAGCGGCGGCGACTTCACCACGTCGGTGGGCGGCGGGGTCAGCCAGCTGGCCACGACGATGTTCAACGCGGTGTTCTTCGCCGGCCTCGAGGACGTGCACCACAAGCCGCACAGCTACTACATCAGTCGTTACCCACCGGGCCGGGAGGCGACGGTCTGGTACGACGACCTCGACCTCGCATGGCGCAACGACAGCGAGACCGGCGTCCTCGTGGACACCGCGTGGGAGCCGGGTTCGCTGACGGTCACGTTCTACGGGACCAAGCGGTACGAGATCGAGTCGATCACCAGTGACCGGTACGACCTCACCTCCCCCGCGGTGCAGGAGAAGCCCGACGACGGCGACTGCCACGCGGCGGCGGGCTCGTCCGGCTTCTCCGTCACCGTCACCCGCGTGTTCCGCGACCTCACCACGGGCGCCGAGATCAAGCGGGAGGAGTTCCGCACGCGGTACGCCGCCCAGCCGAACGTGCGCTGCGTCGCGACGGCGGCTCCTGCACCGGCCGATGCGGGTGGCGCCGCGGAGGCTCCCCCCGCCGACTGAGCGCAGCCCGGACGGGGGAACCGGGCGCTGTCCGACCCGCACGCCGCACGCCCCGCCGCAGGTCGACGTGCACACTGAACGGATGAGCACCGTCCTGCCGAGCGGTTCCCCGGCGCACGTCGGGGACGCGTCGGCAGCCGACGGCGCTGCGCCGGTCGCACCCGCGGAGGCCGCTCCGGACGCTGCCTCCGTGTCGCCGGCGCACGGCACCCCCGCCGCCGACCGGCCGCGGCCGGCACGCCTCGACCGGTTGCCGGTGGCCGTGCGTACGCCGCTTCGGGTGCTCGGACACACCGTGGCCAAGGCCTGGCAGGACCGGATCCTCGGTCTCTCGGCCGAGGCATCCTTCTGGCAGGTGCTGTCGGTCCCGCCACTGCTGATCGGGCTGCTGGGGTCCCTCGGTTACCTGAGCACCTTCATCGGCGCGGGCTCGGTCACCCAGATCGAGCAGCAGCTGGTCTCCGCGTCGGCACAGGTGCTCACCCCGGACGTCGTCGACAGCCTGGTCGCCCCCACGCTCACCGACATCCTCGGCTCGGGGCGGCTGGACGTCGTCAGCCTCGGTTTCCTGCTGTCGCTGTGGGCCGGCTCGTCGGCGACCGCCACCTTCATGAACACCATCGTCATCGCCTACGACCAGCGCGACGTCCGGGGACCGATCCGGACCCGCCTCAAGGCGCTGTGGCTGTTCATCGTCGGCATGGGCATGGCCGTGCTGACCCTGCCGTTGCTGGTGCTCGGCCGCGGGGTCCTCGTCGGACTGCTCCCGTCGAACTGGCAGCCGACGGCCATGGTGCTGGTCAACGCCGTGTACTGGCCCGTGGTCATCATCGGCCTGCTCCTGGCGCTGACGAGCTTCTACCACGTGGTCCTGCCGCACCGGCTGCCGTGGCGGAGGCACCTGCCGGGCGCCGTGCTGGCCCAGGCCTTCTTCCTCGTGGCCGCGTTGCTGCTGCGCGCCTACGTCGCCGACATCCTCACCACGGCGCTGCCCTACGGGGCGCTGGCCGCCCCGATCGGGGCGCTGCTGTTCTGCTTCTTCTTCGGCATGGCGGTCCTGCTCGGGGCGGAGCTCAACGCCACCATCCAGGCGCGCTGGCCGGCGCCGCTGCGACGCCATGAACGCCGGCGGCAGGATCGGCGGGCCGCAAAGCTGACGAAGGAGGCGCGCCGGCTCGGGCTGATGTAGCCCCGCTGCTGGGCCCCGCCGGCCCGTCCCGGGTCCCCGCCCGAGGAGCGAAGGACAGGGGGCGGTGTGCTGCTACTCCTTCTTGAGCTGCTCGTAGATCTCCTTGCAGGCGGGGCACACCGGGCTGCCCGGCTTCGGGCTCTTCGTCACGGGAAAGACCTCGCCGCAGAGCGCCTGCACCATGGTGCCCATCACGGCACTCTCGGCGATCTTGTTCTTCCGGACGTAGTGGAAGACCTCGTTGGCGTTGCCGGTATCGGACTCGCGGACGTCCGGGCGCTCCAGGATGTCGGAACTGCTCATGCCCACTCCTCTGATCGGCGGCGACGGTGCGCCGTCCATGATGACAGGGTGCCGACCACCCCTTCCGCCCCTGCCGTGCTCTCCCCCGAGGTCGCCGACGCCCTGAGCTCCGGCCGGCCGGTGGTCGCCCTCGAGAGCACCCTGCTCGCCCACGGCCTGCCCCGCCCGGACAACCGCGGCGCCGCCGACGACGTCGAAGCGGCCGTGCGCGCCGGTGGCGCCGTCCCGGCGACGATCGCGGTGCTCGACGGCGTGCCGCACGTCGGGCTCACCGCAGCGGAGGTCGACCGGGTCTGCGGCGATCCGGACCTGGCGAAGCTGGGCATCCGGGACCTCCCGGTGGCTGCCGCGCGGGGCCTCAGCGGGGCGACCACCGTCTCGAGCACGGCCCTGCTGGCCGCCGCCGCCGGGATCGGGGTGTTCGCGACCGGAGGGCTCGGCGGTGTCCACCGGCAGTCGGCGGAGACCTTCGACGAGTCCGCCGACCTGACCGCCCTGTCGCGCAGCTCGCTGGTGGTGGTCTGCGCCGGGGTCAAGTCCATCCTCGACGTCCCGGCCACCCTGGAACGGCTGGAATCGCTCTCGGTGACGGTGGTCGGCTACCGGACGACGACCTTTCCGGGCTTCTACGTCGCCGACTCGGGCTCGGCGCTCGACTGGTCGGTGGACGATCCCGAGCAGGCCGCCGCCGTCTTCGCCGCGCGGCGGGACCTGGCTCCGGGCGCGGTCGTCGTCGCCAACCCGCTCCCCGTGGACGAGCAGCTCGACCCGGTGCTGCACGACCGCGTGATCGCTGCGGCCCTGTCGGCGGCGGCGGACGCGGGGGTGCGCGGCAAGGCGGTGACCCCGTTCGTGCTCGACCACCTGCACCGGGCCAGCGAGGGCGCCACCCTCGCGGTCAACGTCCGGCTGGTCCTGCGCAACGCCGAGCTGGCGGGGCAGATCGCGGTCGCCCTCGCGGCGCAGGCCGGCTGATCACGGTATGGAACCGATCGTCGTCGTCGGTGACGTGGCCACCGACGTGGTGGCGGTGCTCGACGGCGTGCCGGCGCCGGGCTCCGACCGGCCCGCGTCGATCCGCAGCCGGGGCGGCGGCGCGGGTGCCAACGTCGCGGTCCACCTGGCCCGACTGGGCCGGCCGGTGGTGCTGGCCGGGTGCGTGGGCGACGACGGCGCCGCGGCCGGGCTGATCGCGGAGCTCATGTCGGCCGGCGTGCGATTGCGGCTGCGCACCGTCGCGGGCGCGGCCACCGGAACGATCGTGAGCCTGGTGGAGCCCGACGGTCAGCGCAGCATGCTCGCCGATCGCGGTGCGAACCTGGAGCTGCGCCCCGACGACGTCGAGGTGCCCGCCCCCGGCGGCCACCTGCACCTGTCCGGTTACACCCTGCTCGACCCCGGCCCGCGGGCCGCGGGACTGGCGGCGCTGGCGGCCGCCACCGCGGCCGGGGCCACGACGTCGGTGGATCCGGCCTCGACCGGTCCGCTCGCCCGCTACGGGATCGACCGGTGGCTGGCGGACACGGCCACCGCGACGGTGCTGCTGCCCAACGCCGACGAGGCCCGCCTTCTCACCGGCTGCTCCGACGTCGCCATGGCGGCCCGGGCGCTGGCGGGCAGGCACGATGTCGTCGCCGTCAGCCTGGGCGCCGACGGTGCGCTCTGGGCGGCCGGGAGCAACCTGGTGCACCGGCCGGCGCACGCCACGGTGGTCGTGGACACCACCGGCGCCGGGGACGCGTTCGCTGCCGGGCTCCTGGCCGCCTGGCTGGCCGAACCCGCGATCGACCCCGCCGCCGCCCTGGACGCCGGGCTGGCCCTCGCTGCCGAGGTGGTGCGGCAGGCGGGCGCCCGCTGAGCGGAAGTCAGCCGTCGATGACGTGGGTGGGGCGGCTCTCCAGCACGCGATCGGGACGAGCGTCGTAGCGGTTGACGTGCACCCGCTTCTTCGGCGGCCGGTCGTTGGCCATGACCACGGCTACCCAGGGCAGCACCGTGCCGAGGATCGCCAGGATGAGCATCAGCCAGACGATCTTGTAGAAGATCGCCGCCAGCACGAGGCAGACGATCCGGATCCCCATGGTGATCGCGTAGCGCTTCTTCCGGAAGGCGTGCTGCTCGGCCATGCTCGGCTCGGCCTCGGTGATCAGGACCGGCTCGGGCCGCCGAGGCCGCGGGAACTGCGCACTCGAGGCCACGGGCACCCATCCCCTCACCGGCCGGGCCGCCAGGGGATTCCCCCCGGCTCTCCCCGGTCCGGGGCCCATGGTGCCACCGGGATCCCGACCGTGCAGGTACCTCAGCGGCCGGACCGCGCGTGCTTCGGCACGCGGTCGGTCGGGCCCGTTCAGCCGGCCGCGGCCGGCACCTTGGCGGCCTGCTTCTGCGCCTGCTTGAACCGGCGGACCTCCGCCAGCGACTCCGGCCCGGTGATGTCTGCGACCGACCGGTGCGAGCCGTCCGTGCCGTAGTCCCCCGCCGCCTCCCGCCAGCCGGACGGGGTGACTCCGTACTGCTTGCCGAGCAGCGCGAGGAAGATCTTCGACTTCTGCGCCCCGAAGCCCGGCAGTTCACCGAGCCGCGCCAGGAGCGCCGCGCCGTCCGGGACGTCCGCCCAGAGCCCCTCCGGGCGACCGTCGTACCGCTCGACGAGCAGGCGGCAGAGGTCCTGGGTGCGCGCGGCCATCGAGCCCGGGTACCGGTGCAGCGCCGGCGGACCGCGGAAGACCTGCACCAGCTGCTCGGGATCTGCGGCGGCGAGGGCGGACGCCGAGAGACTGTCGACGCCGAGCCGGTCGGCCAGCAACCGCGGCGACCCGAACGCCCGCTCCATCGGGAACTGCTGGTCCAGCAGCATCCCGACCAGCAGGGCGAGCGGATCTCGGCCGAGCAGCTCGTCGGCCGCGGCGTCCTGGGCGATGCGGAGAGTCGGCACCGCGCGATCGTGCCTCATGGGGCGCCGGGCGGGCAGCACGGATGCATGCCGGTGGACGCGCAGCTCAGCCGGTCGAGAACCGCGCGGTCGCCGCACCGGAGAGGAGTTCGGCCGGCAGGCGGCGGTCCATGAGCACCATGAGGAGGTGGCGGGCCCCGCCGCGGAGCGGTTCGCCGTCCCCGTACGCCCAGTCCAGGTCGTCGGCCTCGAGCCGGACCCCGGTCAGGTCGAGGCCGAAGTGCTTCAGGCTCAAGGGCGTCGTCGCGTGGTCGAGCACGACGCGCAGGGCCTGCTCGCCGACCGGGTGTTGGATGCCCAGCGGAACGGTGATGTCCAGACCGTGGACGACGTCATGGGTGAGCGCCGCCTTCAGCCCGCCGCCCGGCGGCTTCCACGGGAAGTTCTCGTTGGTGCGCCAGCCCTCGAGGATCGTGCCGATCGGCGCCTGAGCGTCCCGGCGGGCGACCCGGTCGGCCATCCGGGCGAAGTTCCCCCGGGACCGGACCATCTCGCCGACGAACCGGAGGGCAGAGAAGCGGAAGGGCATGGTCATGTGCGCGACCACCTCCCGCACCCGCCAGCCGTCGCACAGCGAGGCGGCGCTCCAGTCCGACTCGGCGAGGCCGTCGAGCACACCGCTGAACGCGTGCCGCTCGGCGGCAACGGTCGGCATCAGGTCACCGGTCCTCCTCACCGCTGTGCGCCGGTCAGTCGGGCCAGGTGCGCGGCGAAGCGGTCGAGGGAGGTGAGGAACCCGGCCTGCGCCGCGGGATCCATCATCTGCGCCGGCACGTTGATCTGCTCGATGTCGACCTGCGTGCGGTCGTCGCCGAGGTCGGTGAACGTGGCGGTGACGGTCATCCCGGAGTGGTCCTCGATCCACGACAGCCGTTCCGGTGCGCTCACCTCCAGGTAGCGGGCACTGGTCGGATAGGCGCTGCCGTCGGCGTCGTTGACCATGACCGTCCGGAAGGCGCCGCCCGGCCGTGCGTCCGCGGTGATCTGGTCCAGCGGCGCGCTGGTTCCGATCGGGCCCCAGAAGTGGGTGAGGTGCTCCGGCTCGGTCATGCAGCTGAAGACCAGGTGCCGGGGAGCGTCGAAGGTGCGGGTGACGTGCAGGACGTGCTCGGTCATGGCAGGTCTCCGTTCGGAGGGGCTTGGAGGGTGCGGAGGTGGTCGTCGAGCCGGTCGAAGCGCTCGGACCACAGCCGCCGGTTCGCTTCGATCCAGTCGACCGCGGCGTCCAGCGCGGGGCGTTCCAGATGGCAGGGGCGGAACTGCGCCTCCCGGCGTCGGCTGATCAGTCCCGAGCGCTCCAGGACCTTCAGGTGCTTGGAGATGCCCGGCAGGCTCAGGTCGAACGGCTCGGCCAGCTCGTTCACCGTCAGGTCGCCGACAGCGAGCCGGGCCACGATGGACCGGCGGGTGGGATCGGCGAGCGCCGCGAACGTGGCATCGAGCCGCTGCTCGACCGTCCTCGTCACCAGATGTGCCAGACCGTCGTCATGGCGGTAGTTAACCGGGTGGCTATTTAGCTGTCAAGCTAAATAGACCGCGTCCTGATCGGTCGAGGCTGGCGTTTCACGACTCCGCCGGACGCTCCTCAGGTGCAGGTGGCCCCTCGCCCGGCTCCGACCGTCGGAAGGCGTCGTCGATGCCTGCCAACTGCAGCGCCCGGTCGACCGACCGCGAGGCCGAGCGCAGCACCGCGTGCCGGCCGGCGGCCGCGGACGCCTCGGCGCAGAGCAGCAGGAGTGCGAGCCCCGAGGAACTGATGAAGGTGACGCCGCCTGCGTCGATCGCGTCGACCACGACCTGCCGACGGTCTCGCGAGCTGGTGAACCGGGTGGCGACGGCCGTGTCCACGGCGCCGCGCAGGCACAGCACCCAGTGGTCGGCTCCTTCGCGCTCGACCGTGATGGCCCCCGGGGCGGGCGGCAGGCCCGGCTCCGCGTCCATGTGCGCCTCCTCCCCCGCCGACCGCGGTCGACGGGGCGAAGCGAGCCGCCGCCGCTGGGCGACCTCACGCGTTCGTCGCCGAGGAATTTACGCCGTTCCGCGGCTGGGACGGGGCTTTCCGCGCGTGCCGACGACCCGCCGGCCGCGCCGCCGGCGGCGCAGCGAGGATGTGCGGGTGCGTGCCGTGGTGAGCAGGGTAGATACAGCCGCTGTAACCGTGGACGGCGCCGTCGTCGGCACGATCGGGCGCGGACTGCTGGCGTTGGTCGGGGTGGGGCGCTCCGACGACGAGAGCTCCGCCCGCACGATGGCGCGCAAGATCCACGAGCTGCGGATCTTTCCCGCCGACGACGGTGCCCGGTCGGCCGACGACCTCGGCCTTCCGGTGCTCGTGATCAGCCAGTTCACGCTCTACGCGGACACCCGGAAGGGCCGCCGGCCCTCCTGGCAGGACGCCGCGCCCGGGGACCAGGCCGAGCCGCTCGTCGACGAGGTCGTCGCCGAACTTCGGCGGCGGGGCTGCACCGTGGCGACCGGCGTGTTCGGCGCCCGGATGCAGGTCGCGTCGGTGAACGACGGCCCGATGACGCTCGTACTGGAGACGTGAACCGCTTCTCCCGGCATTCGAGGTCTGAATGGTCCGGATCTCGGGTAGCTCCGGGTGACCGAACACACTCCCTGTCCGTTTGCTGTGAACCGGGCTTCCCAGGAACACGGAGGCCTGTCCGGACCGTTGTGCACGACGTACCACATCGGACAGAAGAGCAAGGGGCCGGTCCCCGAATTCCGGACCCCACTTGACGCCTGGATGCGGTCGTCGTCGCTGATCGAGAAGCGGCGGGTGCATCCGAACCGAAGGCAAGGACGAAGACCCATCGTGACGCTGCTGCAGTCTTCCCCCTCAGACACCCTCGGGGTGCGCGCACCCCGACGAGACCCCGACACCACCGGCCTGGTGTCGACCGACCTCGTGCGTGTGTACCTCAACACCATCGGCAAGACCGCCCTGCTCACGGCCGAGCAGGAGGTCGAGCTCGCCAAGCGGATCGAGGCGGGCCTGTACGCCGAGCGACTGCTCGGCGAGAAGCCGCGCCTGTCCCCCGCCCGCAAGCGGGACTACCAGGCGCTCGCCGTCGACGGGAAGGCCGCCAAGGCCCACCTGCTCGAGGCGAACCTGCGACTGGTCGTCTCGGTCGCCAAGCGCTACACCGGCCACGGCATGACGTTCCTGGACCTCATCCAGGAGGGCAACGTCGGGCTGATCCGCGCGGTGGAGAAGTTCGACTACACCAAGGGCTTCAAGTTCTCCACGTACGCCACGTGGTGGATCCGCCAGGCGATCACCCGCGCCATGGCCGACTCCGGCCGCACCATCCGGCTGCCCGTGCACCTGGCCGAGCAGGTCAACAAGGTGGTGCGTACCCGCCGCCGGATCCACCAGGAGCTCGAGCGGGAGCCCACCCCCGAGGAGCTCGGCCTGGAGCTCGACATGACCCCCGAGCGGATCACCGAGCTGCTCGAGTACTCACGTGACCTGGTCAGCCTCGACCAGACGGTGGGAGCCGACGAGGAGTCCCGCCTCGGTGACTTCATCGAGGACGCCGACGCAGCGGTCGCCGAGGACGCGGTCGCGTTCCAGATGATGAAGGGCGACGTCCGCACCGTCCTCTCCACGCTGGAGGACCGGGAGCGCGACGTGGTGGTCCTGCGGTTCGGCCTCGATGGCCAACAGCCGCGCACGCTCGAGCAGAT